>NZ_JAJFAU010000076.1 GCF_022614595.1 Streptomyces sp. CNQ085 | reverse complement strand
GGCTGGCGCCAGCCGAAGCTCTGGGCCGCGACCCGGCCGCGGGCGCCCTCCGCGCCGAGCACGGCCGCGGCCAGCAGGCCGAGGCCGTGGACGAGGGTGGCGGGTCCGGCCCAGCCGGAGTCGCCGGTGAGCGCGGCGAAGAGCAGGCCGGTCAGGGCGGTGGTCCAGGCGGCCAGGATCGCGGTGCGCCGCTCGGAGCGCAGCAGCGCGGCGAGGGCGGCGAGCACCACCCCGGCGAAGAGCATCCCGCCCACCGTCCCGGGCCCGCCGGGGTCGAGGGTCAGCAGGCCGGTGGCGGTGGCGCTGCCCTCGCCGTACGGCAGTCCCGCCTCGCGCAGGAAGGCCGAGGGGTCGGTGAGCAGTCCCACCGACCATGGCGCCAGGAGCGCCATCGGCACCGCCAGCAGCACGGCGGCGCGGACCGCGTACGCCCCGGTGTGGGCGCGCTGCCGCACCCGCAGGGCCACCACGGCCAGCGTGAGCACGGCGGCGACCGGCCAGACGACGGGAGTGAAGGCGGTGGTGAGGGTGAGCAGCAGCGCCAGGGCCCACACGGGGCGCCAGCCGGGCCGGCCGTCCCCGGTCTGCCGCAGCCCCGAGGCCGCCACGGCGGCCCGGGCCATCAGCGGCAGGACGATCGCGAGCACGGCGGTGCCGAGCCGGCCGCCGGCCAGGGCGCCGGTGACGGCGGGCAGGAAGGCGTAGGCGACCGCGCCCCAGGCGCGCAGCAGCCGGGAACCGACCAGCGGCCGGGAGGCGAAGTAGGCGGTGAGCCCGGCCAGCGGCACCGAACAGACCAGCAGCAGGGTGAGGGTGAACCCGGTGCTGCCGAGGAAGACGGTGGCGAGGGTGGCGAGGATCGCCAGGTACGGCGGTGCGGACTCTGCGACGCCGATGCCGACCGGCTGCCAGACCTCCAGGTGGCGCGACCACAGGTCGGCGGCGGAGCCGGGCGCGGGCAGCAGTGCGCCGCCCGCCAGCGCCCCGCCCGCCAGCAGGTCGCGGCAGGCGGCCAGGGAGGCGAGGAGGAGCACGGCGAAGAGCACGGGCCCCGGCTTGCGGGCGATCCGCTTCAGCCGGGCGAACTGCTCGACCTCCAGGAAGTCGGCGTCGTCGTCGCCGGGCCCGGTCTCGACGGCGCCGTGCCGCGCGCCGGAGGGGGCGTCGGGATCGGAGCGCCGGGCGAGGCTGCCCGCCGCCTGCTCGGCGGTGGCGCGTACGGTCGCGCCCGGGGGCGGGAAGAGGGGGCGCAGCTCCGAGTGCGCGACCGCGGGTCTGCCGCGTCTGCGCCGGGCGGCGAGGATGCGCTCGGGGCGCAGGAGGGTGCCCATGAGCCCCCTGAACTCGTCGAGCGCCTGCCCGGGCACCTTGCCGACCAGGTAGGCGAGCATTCTCAGCAGGGTGCCGACGGCCAGCCGCAGCAGGACCCAGGGCAGCTTCTTCCCCGGGGTGTTGACGAGCAGCGTGTAGACCGCGCCCGCCTTGTCCACGCGGTGCGGATCGGCGACCGAGCGCCCGGCGCAGTCGATGGGCCGTCTCTCCCGGGAGGACGCCTCGGCGTGCCGGACGACGGCGTCGGGCGCGACGAGCACCCGGTACCCGGCGGCCTGGGCCCGCCAGCACAGGTCCACGTCGTCGCGCATCAGCGGCAGGTATCGGTCGAAGCCGCCGAGCCGCTCGAAGATGTCGCGCCGTATGAGCATGCCGGCGGTGGAGACGGACAGCACCTGCCGTACCTGGTCGTACTGGCCCTGGTCCTGCTCCCGGCGGTCCAGGCCGGTCCAGCGGCGGCCGCTGTCGGCGATGGAGACGCCGACCTCCAGCAACTGCCGGCGGTTGTACCAGCTGCGCAGCTTGGGGCCGACGACGGCGGCCGTCTCGTCGGCGTTGGCGACGCGGAGCAGTTCGGCGAGGGCGTCCGGCGCGGGCGCGCAGTCGTCGTGCAGCAGCCACAGCCACTGGACGGGTTCGCCGTGGGGCAGTTCGGGCATGTCGTAGGCGTCGTCGCGCCAGGTCCGGGTGACCGGGTCCCAGTCGCTGGGCCGCTTCAGGTAGGGCAGGTCGTCGGGGCCGAGGACGGGCGCGGTGCGGGCCGCCTCGCCGACCGCCGCGCCGAAACCGGTGCGGCGGGCGAGGTGCAGTACGCGGTCGGGGCCGATCGCCTCGGCGACCAGGCGCGCGGAGTCGTCGGCGCTGCCGGTGTCGGCGGCGATCACGTCCTGCACCGGCCGCTCCTGGCCGGTGATCCCGGCCAGGACGTCGGGCAGCCAGCGCTCGCCGTCGTGGGAGACGAGCACGGCGGTGACGACGTGCTTGGGGAACTCCGGCGGCCCGCCGGGGTCGGCCTCGGGCCGTGGGGAGGCGAACGCTGCTGTGGCCGCCTCGTACTGGGCCGCCGGGTGGCTGTGCACGGACATCGGGGTAGGGGCCCTCCGGCCGGGGTCCGGGGGTCGCCCCCCGGAAGGCTGCTGCGTCGGACTGCTGGAAGTGTGCTGGACGCGGGTGCCGTGCTCTCGGCGGCCGCGTCGTGGACGGCTCCCCACACTAATGGCTGGACGCGCCCCGGCGTCCGGGGTCCCGGATACCGGTCGTCCGCACAGCGATCCGCCCCCGCGCGGTGCGCGGGGGCGGATCGGGTGCTCTGTGGTCCGTGCGGTGTCCTGCCGCCGTTTCGTCCACCGGTCCTTCTGCCGCTTCTGCCACTTCTGCCGCTTCGTCAGGCGGCCGCACGGCCGGGATGTCGTGCGGACGGTCGCCGGGAGGGCGGGGACGGGCGGTGCCGGTCCGTCAGACGGCCGCCTTCTTCAGGCGGCGGCGCTCACGTTCCGACAGGCCGCCCCAGATGCCGAAGCGCTCGTCGTTGGCAAGGGCGTACTCGAGGCACTCGGAGCGGACCTCGCAGGCGAGGCAGACCTTCTTGGCCTCTCTGGTGGAACCGCCCTTCTCCGGGAAGAAGGACTCGGGGTCGGTCTGGGCGCACAACGCGCGCTCCTGCCAGCCGAGCTCCTCGTCCGACTCCTCGACCAGCAGTTGTTCGAACAGCTCGGTCATGCGCGCCCCTCGTCTGTCTTTACTTCCCCGTGATGCTGTCGTTATCGATCCCAGCCGAACGACACGAGTGAAATTACAAGTGCGTACATCCACGCGAGTCAAGCCGAGATCTGCTATTGGGCCGGTTATTCACTCTGCGGAACCAAACACTTGCATTAAGTGTTTAAATCATTCCAAACCATGACAGGTGGATCGGACATCTCGCCCAACCGAGCCTTCCATCCGGAAGGACACACCCGAATACGGCCGCGTCGCCCTCCACACTTCCGGAGCGATCCCGATCACACTCTGATCACAGATCCGCAACGGCGTTCGTGTGTGCGGACGTTGCGCCACTTGTCCGTTCCCGGCGCGCATAAACCTTTCGCCGGCCCTGGTGACCGGAACTGGTGAAACACGCCTGTCGAACGAGCCGTCCGGACTGACAGCCGGTTGACAGCGAGACGAAGTACCCGTTCTCCTTGGTCTCATGCCAGCGACCCGCTCGTTCAGCCCGGCCCGCCACCGCGGGGCCCTTCGCGCTGCCCGGGTCCGCTGTCGCTGTTGCCGTGGCTGAGGTCCTGGGCCGAGGTTCTGAGGTCCTCCGGATTCCGCCCCTCCCCTGTTCCGACCGCGCCCCAGAGGAACCCTCCACCGTGAACAGCGATGTCGAGATCGCCGGCGACCCGCTCGCTGTCCCCCACCTCCTGCCGCCCGTTCCCGCGCACCCCTCCACCGTCGCCGGTTTCGCCGGCCTGGCCCGTACGATCGCCGCCGACCGCGCCTCATGGGCCCCGCTCGTCCGGTACGACGCCGCCACCCGCTGGTACCACCGGCTGCGCACCGGTCCCGGCTACGAGGTCTGGCTGCTGAGCTGGGTGCCGGGCCAGGGCAGCGGACCGCACGGCGACGGCCCCTCCTCCGGGGTCCTCACCGTCCTGGACGGCGAGCTGACCGAGCGGACCGCGTGCGGGGAGCGCGCGCTGGGCGCCGGCGCGCAGCGGGTGTTCGCGCCCGGCTACGTCCACGAGGTCGTCAACGACGCCCTCGAGCCCGCCGTCAGCCTGCACGTGTACTTCCCCGGCCTCACCGAGATGCCGATGCACTCCCCGCACGCCCTCTCGTGTGCCCCGGCGGAGCGGGGCGCGGAAGCGTCCCGCAGCCCGCTGCCGGGCTGACGCCCCGTCCCGGCGGGGCGGCTCCGGGCTGAGAGACTGTCGGCATGCAGCGCATTGTGGTTCTGGCCGGGGGCATCGGTGGTGCCCGCTTCCTGCGTGGACTGAAGGAGGCCGCACCCGACGCCGAGATCACGGTCGTCGGCAACACCGGCGACGACATCCACCTCTTCGGTCTCAAGGTCTGCCCGGACCTCGACACGGTGATGTACACCCTGGGGGGCGGCATCCACGAGGAACAGGGCTGGGGCCGCGCGGACGAGACCTTCGCCGTGAAGGAGGAGCTGGCGGCGTACGGCGTCGGGCCCGACTGGTTCGGGCTGGGTGACCGCGACTTCGCCACCCACATCGTCCGCACCCAGATGACCGGCGCCGGTTATCCGCTCAGCGCCGTCACCGAGGCGCTGTGCGCGCGCTGGCGTCCGGGGGTGAGGCTGCTGCCGATGACGGACGACCGGGTCGAGACCCATGTGGTGATCGAGGCCGAGGACGGCGGCCGCAAGGCCGTCCACTTCCAGGAGTACTGGGTGCGGCTGCGGGCGTCGGTGCCCGCGCAGGCGGTGATCCCGGTGGGCGCCGAGCAGGCCAGGCCGGCCCCGGGCGTGCTGGAGGCCCTCTCGGAGGCGGACGTGGTCCTCTTCCCGCCGTCCAATCCCGTGGTCAGCATCGGCACCATCCTGGCCGTGCCCGGCATCCGCGAGGCGATCGCCGACGCCGGGGTGCCGGTGGTGGGCCTGTCCCCCGTCATCGGAGGCGCCCCGGTGCGCGGGATGGCCGACAGGATGCTGGCCGCCATCGGTGTGGAGACCACGGCCGCGGCGGTGGCCGAGCACTACGGGTCCGGGCTGCTGGACGGCTGGCTGGTGGACACCGCGGACTCCGGCGCCGTGGCCGGAGTCGAGGCGGCGGGCATCCGCTGCCGGGCCGTTCCGCTGCTGATGACGGACGTCGGGGCCACCGCCCGGATGGCGCGCGAGGCGCTCGGTCTCGCCGAGGAGGTGCGGGTGTGACCGGCGCGGACGCGCTCCCGGCGTACCGGGTGTGGGCGCTGCCCGGGATGCCCGAGGTGCGGCCCGGCGACGACCTGGTGAAGCTGATCGCGGACGCGGCCACCGCCCCGGGCCTGCCCGGCCTGGCCGACGGCGACGTGCTGGTGGTGACGTCGAAGATCGTCAGCAAGGCCGAGGGGCGGGTCGTCGAGGCCGCCGACCGGGAGACCGCGATCGACGCCGAGACCGTGCGGGTGGTCGCCCGGCGCGGGCCCGCGCGGATCGTCGAGAGCCGGCACGGCTTCGTGATGGCGGCTGCCGGGGTGGACGCCTCCAACACCCCCGCCGGGACGGTGCTGCTGCTGCCCGAGGACCCGGACGCCTCCGCGCGCCGGATCCGCGAGGGTCTGCGGGACCTGCTGGGCGTGACGGTCGGGATCGTGGTCACCGACACCTTCGGACGGCCGTGGCGCGTGGGCCAGACCGATGTGGCGATCGGCGCCGCCGGTGTCCGGGTCCTCGAGGACCTGCGCGGCGGCACCGACATGTACGGCAACCCGCTGGGTGTGACGGTCACGGCCGTCGGCGACGAACTGGCCGGGGCCGGGGAGCTGGTGAAGGGCAAGGCCGACGGGCTGCCGGTCGCGGTGGTGCGAGGCCTGCCGCAGCACGTGTTGTGGGACTCCCCCGGAGAGGGGAGCGGGGAGACCGGGGCGCGGGCACTGGTCCGCGCGGCGGCCGACGACATGTTCCGCCTGGGCGTGTCCGAGGCCGTACGCGAGGCGGTGACGCTGCGGCGCACCGTGCGGGAGTTCACCGGCGAGCCGGTGGACGGCGCGGCGGTGCGGCGGGCGGTGACCGCGGCGGTGACGGCCCCGGCGCCGCACCACACGACGCCGTGGCGCTTCGTCCTGCTGGAGTCGGCCGCCTCGCGCACCCGGCTGCTGGACGCCATGCGGGAGGCGTGGACCGCCGATCTGCGCGCCGACGGGAGGAGCGAGGAGAGCATCGCGAAGCGGATCCGGCGCGGAGAGGTGCTGCGGAACGCGCCGTACCTGGTGGTGCCCTGCCTGGTGACCGAGGGTGCGCACGACTACCCGGACGCGCGGCGCTCGGCCGCCGAGCGGGAGATGTTCGTGGTCGCGGCCGGGGCCGGGGTGCAGAACCTGCTGGTCGCCCTGGCGGGCGAGGGACTGGGGTCGGCGTGGGTGTCGTCCACCATGTTCTGCCGCGGCGTGGTGCGCGAGGCGCTGGAACTGCCCGGCGACTGGGACCCGATGGGCGCGGTGGCCGTGGGCCGGGCCGCCGTCCCGCCGAGGGCGCGCCCGCCGCGGCCGGCGGAGGACTTCACCGTCGTCCGGTGACGCGCGGTTCCGAACGGGGGCGAGGGCACGGCCGGGGGCACGGGGCGGAAGCGGTCACAGGCGTGCGATGTCTCCGCGCGGGAAGCGCGGCGCACGGCGGGGCGGGGTGCGGCCGGTGGCCAGGATCAGCCGTGTGACACGGTGGCGCTGGCCCGTGTAGGGGGCGAGCAGTTCCAGCATCCGCGCGTCGTCACCGCCGCGTGCGCCGGTGAGGGCGTGGACCACGATCCCCGGCAGGTGCAGGTCGCCGACCGTCACCGCGTCCGCCGCCCCGCTGACGCGCTGGAGGGTCTCGGCCGCCGTCCACGGGCCGATGCCGGGGATCGCCGTCAGACGGGTCACCGCCGCGACCAGGTCCATGCGCGCGGCCTCCTCCATGCGCCGGGCGCGCGCTACCGCGCGCAGGATCGCCGAGGAGCGCTTGTTGTCCACCCCGGCCCGGTGCCACTCCCAGGAGGGGATCAGCGCCCAGGTGCGCGGCCCGGGCATCACGTACATGTGCTCCGGCAGCCGGCCGGCCGGGCCCGGCGCGGGCTCGCCGTAGCGGCGCAGCAGCAGCCGCCAGGCGCGGTACGCCTCGGCCGTGGTGACCTTCTGCTCCAGGACCGAGGGGATCAGCGACTCCAGCACCAGCCCGGTGCGCACCAGCCGCAGTCCGGGGTGGCGGCGGTGCGCCTCGGCCACGAGCCGGTGGCGGGGGACGAGGGCCGACGGGTCGTCGTCCGCGCCGAGCAGCGCCGGAAGGCGGTCGAGGATCCACTCGGCGCCCGGCCCCCACGCCTCGGCCGCCACCTCGCCCGCGCCCGCGTCCGGTGCGACGCACAGCGTGGCCGGGCCCAGGGGGGTGCGGGTGGCCCGCCAGACCGCGCCACCGGCCGCCCGGTAGGCGGGGTCGTACGGGCCTCGTTGGAGCACCCGCAGGTTGCGGCGCAGATCGTGGGGCCCGAACGGCTGCGGCGGAGCCCAGCGGCGCACGGCGGGGGCGGAGTCGGGTTCGGTCACGGTTCGGCGTTCCGGGTCAGCGGTCGGAGGAGAAGCGGACCGAGCCCGCCTCCAGCCGGGCGCCGCACCAGATCCGGATGCCGTCGCGCAGCTCGTTGTCCTCGCCGACGACCGCGCCGTCCCCGATGACCGCGCCCTCCAACACCGTACGCGCCCCTATGCGCGCCCCCGCACCGACGAGCGAGTCGCACACGACGGCACCCGGCCCGACGACCGCGCCGTCCAGCACCATGCTGCCGTGCACCCGGGCCCCCTCCGCGATCACCGCACCCGCGCCGGCCACCGTACCGCCGGTCAGCTTGGCGCCGGGGGCCACCTCCGCGCCGTCCAGTACCAGCCGCTCACCGCGGCGGCCGGGCACGGCCGGGGAGGGGGCGTGACCGAGGACCAGGTCGGCCGAGCCGCGGACGAACGCCTGCGGCGTGCCCAGGTCGAGCCAGTAGGTGGAGTCGACCATGCCCTGCAGGTGGGCGCCTTCGGCGAGCAGCCCGGGGAAGGTCTCGCGCTCGACGGAGACCGGACGTCCGGCGGGGATGACGTCGATCACGGACCGGCCGAAGACGTACGCGCCCGCGTTGATCTGGTCGGTGACGATCTCCTCGGGGGTCTGCGGCTTCTCCAGGAAGGCGGTGACCCTGCCGTCGGTGTCGGTGGGGACCAGGCCGAAGGCGCGCGGGTCCGCGACCTTCGTCAGATGGAGGGAGACGTCGGCGCCGGAGGAGGTGTGGGTCTCCACCAGGGCGCGGATGTCGAGGCCGGTGAGGATGTCGCCGTTGAAGACCAGCACCGGATCGCCGGGGCCGCAGTGGAGCCGGGAGGCGACGTTGCGGATGGCCCCGCCGGTGCCCAGCGGTTCCTCCTCGGTGACGTACTCCAGATGGAGTCCCAGGTCCGAGCCGTCGCCGAAGTACGGCTCGAAGACCTCGGCGAGGTAGGAGGTGGCGAGCACGACGTGCTCGACACCGGCCGCGCGGGCACGGGCCAACTGGTGGGTGAGGAAGGGGACTCCCGCCGCCGGGACCATGGGTTTGGGGGTGTGGACCGTCAGCGGCCGCAGCCGGGTTCCCCTGCCCCCGACGAGGAGGATCGCTTCTGTCACCGGTTCTTCTCTGCTTCCTGCTGGGGACCGTGCCTGGTGGCCGGGTCAGTGTAGGCGGCCCGGTCGGCACGGTCGGCACGGTCCCCGGCGCGGCGGCGCGGTCCCGGCACTACCTGCCCTGCAGCCGTGCCGCGGTGGCCCGGATGGTGCCCAGTCTGGAGTAGAGCCGGTCGCCCGGGCAGCCGGTGACGTAGCCGTCCCGGTGTCCGGAGACGGTACGGAGCCCGACCATCGTGCCCTTGGGGTACTTGCCGCCGCCGGACGTCATGGCGGCGGTGCCACGCGGGTCGACGCCGTGCAGGCCCAGTTTCCAGGCGACAAGCTTGGAGACGGCGTTCACCGCGGCCGTTGAGGGGTTGGTGCTGTTGTACGAACCGAGGACGGCGATGCCGGTGCTGTCGTGGTTGAAGCCGTAGGTGTGGGCGCCCATCACCGGGTTGGCCACACCGCCGGCGCGGCCCTCGTAGATCCTCCCGCACTTGTCGACGAAGAAGTTGTAGCCGACATCCCGCCAGCCGTTGCTCTGGACGTGGTAGCGGTAGATGCCCCGGATGATGGCGGCGGACTGGCCGCACGCGTAGTCGTTGCTCATCGCCGTGTGGTGGACGAAGGCCACCTTGACCGTCCTGGTGTAGAGGAACGCTCCGCGCAGCCGCTCGTCGGCTCCCCATCCCTTGCGGGTGACGATGCCGGGCCGGGGGCCGATGGGGGCTTCGGCCCCGGCCTCCGACTGCCCGCTCCGTTCGGCCTGTTCTGTCTGCTCGCCCTGGTCTGCTTGCCCGGTCCGGCCGGGGGCTCGCACCGCGAGCAGGTCCTCACCGGTCTCCCGCCGGTCCAGGGCCGGAATCTCCAGGGCTCCGGCCGGAGCGAGCGCGGAGTTCGCCTCACCCGCGGGATCTTCCCCACCGGCCCCGGCGGGAGGGTCGTCGCCGGGGTGGACCAGGTCCAGGCGCAGTCCCTCCGGCAGCCGGTGCGCCCCGGAAGCGCCCTCCTCCGGCAGGACCCGGGCCTGTACGCCGTTGGAGTCACCGACCCACAGCGGTGCCGTGGCTCCGCGCACCTCGTCCCCGCGGGACTCGGCCGAGTCCGGGTCGGGCCGGTCGGCGTGGGTCTCCAGGTCCTGCCAGGACGACCATTCGCCGGTGGCGGTGGACTTGGTGCGCACCTGGATCCGGCCGTGCGGTTCCTCCTCCGGGTCGTCCCAGACCACGCCGAGCAGCGAGAAGGGTTCGACCTCGCGGGCCGGGAGGCCGAGGGACACCGAGTCGGAGGAGCCGGGCGGGGTGGTCGTGGGCGGCGGGGTGAGGGGGACGAGCGGCAGCGACTGGGTGCTGCCGGGCAGCCGGGGGGCCGCCACGGACTCGGAAGCGGGCGCGGGGGCCGCGGAGGCGCTGCCCGCCAGGCCGCCGGGCACGGTCAGCGGCAGCACCGCGGCCGCCGCGCACGCGACGCCGATCGATGACGCAATGAATGCACGCATAAATCCGATATTGGACACGGGGGGTATGGCTGTCTAACGGGGAGCTGACAACCGGTCGCCCTGAGTCGCACTCACCGGGCACCGCGGGCACCCCTGTTCCAGCACCTCCGGGCGGTGGCCCGCGTACCCTGGCGCCGATGAACACCACCGATCGCACCCCTGCCGACCTGCTGCGATCCGCGCTCGCCGCGGACGCCGCCCGCCCGCTGGTGACCTTCTACGACGACGCCACCGGCGAGCGCGTCGAACTCTCCGCCGCCACCCTCGCCAATTGGGTGGCGAAGACCGCCAACCTCCTGCAGGGCGAGCTGTCCGCCGAGCCCGGTGACCGGCTCGCGCTACTGCTGCCCGCCCACTGGCAGACCGCGGTCTGGCTGCTGGCCTGCTCCTCCACCGGAGTCGTCGCCGAACTGCCCGACGGCGCCGCGGGCACGGCCGGAACGGACTCGGCCTCCTCCCTCGCCGCGTCCGCCGACCTCGTCGTCAGCGGCCCGGACACCCTGGAGGCGGCCCGCGCCTGTACCGGTGAGCGCATCGCGCTCAGCCTGCGCCCCCTGGGCGGCCGCTTCCCCCGGCCACCCGAGGGCTTCACCGACTACGCCGTCGAGGTGCCGGGCCAGGGCGACCACTTCGCCCCCTTCATCCCCGTCGACCCGGACGCGCCCGCACTGGTCGTCGGCGGCGAGGAGCTGACCGGGGCGCAGGTCGTCGAACGCGCCCGCGCCGACGCCGGGGCGCGCGGACTCGGCCCCGGCTCACGCCTGCTGTCGGGACTGCCGTACGGCACCTGGGAGGGGCTGTCCGCAGGCCTGTTCGCCCCGCTGGCCGCCGGAGGCTCGGTCGTGCTCTGCCGCCACCCGGACCGCCTGGACGCAACGAAACTGGAGGAGCGCGGGCGGAGCGAGCGCATCACCCACACGGCCGGCTGACCCACCGCCGGGCGGTCCCGGCACCCGCCCCACAACCGAACACATCCCCGCCGTCTCCGGTCACGCGGAGGTTTTCTCCCGCCTCCGGTACAACCACCGGCCCCTCCCGTGTGTCTGTACAGAAGAACGGCGACCGCACGGCTGTGCGCACAATCGCCGCCGACCGCTGAGGGATGAACACTTACGTGACCGAACCCGAGGACGCGCAGCAGAACGGCCTCCCCCACTCATCGCCCCGGCCACGCCGCCGGTGGCTGCGCCGGGCCGCGCTGGGCGCGTCGCTCGCCGTACTCGCGGCGGGCGGCGCGGCCTGGTTCCTCTACGACAGACTCGACGGCAACATCCGCACCGACACGGAGGCCGTCGAGCAGTTGCGGCGCTTCGACCGGGATCGCCCCGCCGCGGTCGTGCACGAGGCGAAGAACATCCTGCTCATCGGCTCCGACGACCGCAGCGGCGACAACGGCAGGTACGGGCGGGACAACGGCACCCAGCGCTCCGACACCACGATCCTGCTCCACCTGTCCGCCGACCGCTCCAGCGCCACCGGGGTGTCCGTGCCGCGTGACCTGATGGTGGACATACCCGAGTGCCCCGGGCCTGACGGCACGTCCTCCGGACCGCTGTTCGCGCAGTTCAACTGGGCCTACGAGATGGGCGGGGCGGCCTGCACGATCCGCACCGTGGAGAACCTGACCGGGATCCGCGTGGACCACCACCTGGTCGTGGACTTCGCCGGCTTCGAGAAGCTGGTGGACGCGGTCGGCGGCGTCGAGGTGTGCCTGGCCGAGCCCGTGGACGACCCCGAGGCGCACCTCGTCCTGGATGCCGGGCCCCAGCGGCTCGACGGCGAGCAGGCCCTCGGCTACGTACGCGCCCGCAAGGGCATCGGCGACGGCAGCGACACCCAGCGGATGGAGCGACAGCAGGAGTTCCTGGCCACCATGCTGAGTCAGGTGCGCGACGACGGGCTCCTGACCGATCCGGCCGAGCTCTACCGGGTGCTGGACGCGGTGACGTCGTCGCTCACGGCCGATCCCGGGCTGGACTCCCTGCCCGAGCTGTACGACCTGATCAGCGGCGTCCGTGGCATACCCGAGGATCAGGTGCGGTTCATGACCGCGCCCCGGCAGCCGTACACCTACAACCCCAACCGCGACGAGCTGGTGCAGCCGGACGCGGACCTGCTGTTCGAGGCGCTGCGCGAGGACCGGCCGGCGCCGGAGGAAGGGCGGCACCCCTCCGGTTCCCCCTCCGCCGGCCCGTCCGGCGAGCCGTCCGCCGGGGCCGGGGTCCCCGCGTCGGACACCGGGGGCCGGGTGCCGGGGCCGAGCGGTTCGCCTTCCGGCTCGCCGTCTGCCGGGGAGTCCGCGGACGGCACGGCGGGGAGCCTGTGCGGATGAGCGCGGATGCCTCGGAACGCGAGAGAAACAGCACAGAGCATCGCCCATGGGATTGGAATGGAATGTCCGCTTGGGGAAGAAAGTAACCTGCCTGCAGGGGTGCTTGACACCGGGTGGCGGCAGATAGTGTGAGCAATCCGGTGCGCTCGCCCCCATGAACGCTGCGCACCGCTGGAGACCGACCGAGCGCCTTGATGCCTGACCGGGAAGGCGCTGCGTGGCACGACGGAGGACTCAGGCGACCGTGGACGCGCAAGACCGTGGGCGGGCGGGTGACATCGATCCCGCGGACCAGTGGGTGTTCGATCCGGAGACGGGCGACTACAAGCTGCGACCGCCGACCCCCGCTGCGCGACCGTCCCCCTCGCCCCGGTCGGCCCCGCCTGCCGACGAGGGCGCACCCCGCGTCGTACGCCGGCAGGCCCCGCCGCACGGCGAGGTGCCCCGGCAGCGCAGGCGGCGCCCGGAGGACGGCGGCACGCCGGAGGACGGCGCGAAGGACGGCGCGGCGGACACCGGGAAACCGGCCGGACGGGCCGCGGCTCGCAAGGCGGCCGGCGGCAGGGCGGCCTCCCGGCGCAAGGCCAGGCCGGAGAAGTCCACGAAGAAGAAGGTACTGCTGTGGACGGGCGGTGTGACGGCCTTCCTGTTCACCGGCACCGCCGTCGCCGCCTATCTCGCCTACGAGCACTTCAACGGCAACATCGACACCGTCGATGTCGGTGACGCCGCCGAGGGCGGCTTCGGCAGCGACGGTCCGCTCAACATCCTGCTGATCGGCACCGACAAACGCACCGGCGAGGGCAACGAGGGCTACGGCGACAACGACAGTCCCGGCCATGCCGACACCACGTTCCTCTTCCACGTCTCCGCGGACCGCTCCAACGCGACCGTGATGAGCATCCCCCGGGACCTGAAGACCGACATCCCCGACTGTCCGACCAAACAGGAGGACGGCAGCACCGAGGTCATCCCGGGTGAGCGGGACGTCCGGTTCAACATCAGCCTCGGCCAGGCGGGCCGGGATCCGGGCTGCACCATGCGTACCGTCAAGGAGCTCACCGGGCTGGACGTCCACCACTTCATGATGGCGGACTTCAACGCCGTCAAGACCCTGACCACCGCGGTCGGCGGCGTCCCGGTCTGCCTGGAGAAACCGGTAGACGACCCCAAGTCCCACCTCGAACTCCCCGCCGGCGAGAGCGTCGTCGAGGGCGAGCAGGCCCTGGCCTTCGTCCGCACCCGCGGCAGCTTCGGGAACAGCGGCGACCTGGACCGCATCAAGGTCCAGCAGCAGTTCCTGAGTTCGATGATCCGCCAGTTCAAGTCGAACGACACCCTCACCGACCCGGGCAAGCTGTGGGACCTGGCGGAGGCGGCCACCAACGCGCTCACCGTCGACACCGGCATAGGCACCATCAAGAAGCTGAGCGACCTGGGCAGGGAGCTCAGCGGCATCGAGACCAAGAACATCTCCTTCCTGACGGTTCCGGTCAAGGACAACCCCGCGGAGAAGATCAGGGCCACGGTCGTCCTCGAGCAGCCCAAGGCCGCCCAGGTCTTCGCGATGCTGCGTGAGGACGTCTCCTTCACCGAGGTGGAGAAGAAGGAGAAGGCCGCCAAGGACGAGGCGAAGAAGAAGCAGGAGGCACTGCTCGAGGGCGAGCGGGCCGCGGCCTCCGACGTACGCGTGGAGGTACTCAACGGCGGGGAGATCGCCGGGGCCGCGCAGACGACGCTCACCTGGCTGCAGAACACCCAGAGCGTGCTGAAGTCCAGCAACGGCGGCAACGCGCCCGAGCAACTCGACAGGACGACCCTGGAGTACGGGCCCGACCAGGCCGACCAGGCCCGCAAGCTCGCCGACATCATGGGCCTGCCCGCCTCGGCCCTGAAGCCCGGCTCCGTGGACGCCGGGCCGATGGAACCGATGGTCCTGACGCTCGGCGCCGACTTCAAGGGGGCCGGCGTCCCCATCGCCGCCCCGGCGAAGGCTCCGGAGGACCTCGGGAAGGTGGAGGCCGACAAGCAGATATGCGCCAAGTGACTCCCGTACGCCGCTTCCGCACACGGGCCGGATCGCAGGGAGAGGGCCCGTTGGTGCAGCGCACCACAGGGGGGAGAGGCGCACACGAACGCACCCCCCGGCCGGAGGACTTCGGCTGGAACGACAGCATGTACGACGGGCCGGGCGCATCCGGCGGGCCGGAGAGGTCCGTGAGCTCCAGGGAGAACCGGGAGGACGGGACCGGCGGCCCGGAGCGGCGGGCGGGCCGCGGCGGGCGGGTGCTGCGCTGGACGGCGCTCTCCCTCTCCATGCTGATACTCGGCACCGCGGGCGCCGGCTACCTCTACTACGAGCACCTCAACGGCAATCTCACCAAGAAGCCCCTCACCCTCGGCGACAACCAGCTCAAGCACCGGCAGAACGCGGAAGGCCACACCCCCCTCAACATCCTGCTGCTGGGTTCCGACAGCCGTAACTCCGAGCGGAACCTCGAACTCGGCGGTTCCCGGGACGACGTGGGGCGCGAGCCGCTGGCCGACGTCCAGATGCTGCTGCACCTCTCGGCCGACCGCGACAGCATCTCGGTGCTCAGCGTCCCCCGGGACACCAAGGTGACCATCCCCGAGTGCGCCGACCCCGAGGACGACACGGTCCACCCGCAGAGCACCGGAAAGATCAACTCCAGTCTCCAGTACGGCGGGCCGGGCTGCACGGTCGCCACCTGGATGGAGCTGACCGGCATACCCGTCGACCACTTCATGATGATCGACTTCGCGGGTGTGGTGGACATGGCCGACGCGGTGGGCGGCGTCCCGGTCTGCGTGGACGCCAACGTCCACGACAGCAGGTCCGGTCTGCGCCTGGAGAAGGGCGAGACCACCGTCCGCGGCGAGCAGGCCCTGCAGTGGCTGCGCACCCGGCACGGTTTCGGGGACGGCACGGACATCGGCCGGACGCGGGCCCAGCACATGTACATGAACTCGATGGTGCGCCGGCTCAAGGCGGGCACCAAGCTCACCGACCCGGGCAAGCTCAGGTCGCTCGCCGAGGCCGCGACCGAGGCGCTCACCGTCGACGACGGCATCGAGGGCGTCAAGGACCTCTACGACCTGGGCAACGAGCTCAAGCAGGTCCCCACCGAGCGGATCACCATGGTCACCATGCCGTGGGAGTACTCCGACGGCGGCAGCTACGTGGTGCCCAAGCCCGGTGACGCCGAGAAGGTCTTCTCCCTCATCCGGGACGACATCGCCCTCGACGGCAAGGACGAGCCCAAGAAGGAGGAGAAGACCTCCGCCCCCGCCGCTCCGGCCGGCGAGATCCCGGTGCGGGTCCGCAACGGCACCCGCACCGTGACCCTCGGTCCCGTCAACGGCCGCGCCGGCACCATCACCGAGGAGCTGCGGCGGCTCGGCTTCGACCGGGCCGCGACCGATCCGGAGGAGGCCCCCCAGGCCGACACCACCGTGTCGTACCCGAGCGAGGACCTGCACGGTGACGCCCTGGCCGTGGCCAAGGCCCTGGGTCTGCCCGAGCGGTCCGCACGCCAGTCCGCCGGAGTCGAGCAGGTCACCCTGGTGATTGGCGCCGACTGGCGGGAGGGGAACGCCTACCCCGGGCGGCCCCGGTCCGGGGAGGACGACGAGCGCGGGGCCCCCGAGAGCGCGGACGCGCTCAACGGCGACGAGGAGAAGTGCATGAACGTCAACCCCGCCCACACCTGGTGACCCGCTGGCCGGATGACCCGACGCCCCCGGCGGGGCGGGAGAACGGGAAGGGGCCGCGCCCCCGGGGAACGGGGACGCGGCCCGTGGTGCGTACGGCGGGCTCCGGTCAGCCGCCGGCCGCCACCGGCTCGCGGCGGCTGGCCCTCACCTTCTCCGCCAGCTTCCGGGGGCTCGTCAGAAATCCCCAGCCCCAGGACATGTGCATGGTGGCCAGCGCCAGCGGGACGCGCACCCGCGCCCCGAACGGCAGCCCCCTGCCCGCCGGGACCGATCCCGCGGTGATGGCCGCCAGGTAGCCGCCCGGGACGACCAGGGCCCACGGCGTGACCAGCGCGCCCGCCACCAGACCCGCCCCGATGGCCAGCACGGCCGCCGGCGGCGCCAGGTAGCGCAGGTTGATCGAACCGGAGTGGTAGCGGGCCACCACATGACGCCAGCGGCCGTAGTTGCGGTACTGCTCGGCCAGCGCGCGGACGCTGGGCCGGGGACGGTAGGAGACCAGCAGCTCGGGCGAGAACCAGATCAGTCCGCCGTCCTGGCGGATGCGGAAGTTCAGCTCCCAGTCCTGCGCCCGGATGAACTCCTCGTTGTAGCCGCCCTGGCGCTCCAGCACCTCACGGCGGAAGACGCCCAGGTAGACCGTCTCGGCCTCGCCCGCCCGGCCGCCGGTGTGGAAGGCCGCGTTGCCCACGCCGATCCTGGAGGTCATGGCGGCGGCCACGGCCTTCTCCCAGTCGTTCTCGCCCTCGGCGTGCATGATGCCGCCGACGTTGGCCGCGCCGGTCTCCCCCAGCAGCCGCACGGCGGTCGCGATGTAGTCGGGCGAGAGCATCCCGTGCCCGTCCACCCGCACCACGACCGGGTGGCGGGAGGCGGCGATGGCCGCGTTGAGACCAGCGGGGGTACGGCCGGTGGGGTTGGGCACGGTGCGCACCCGCGGGTCCTCGCGGGCCAGCTCGGCGGCGATGGAGTCGGTGCGGTCCTCGGAGGGGCCGAGCGCGATCACGACCTCCAGCTCGCCGGCGTAGTCCTGCTCCAGGATGTGCCGCACCGAGCTGCGCAGATGCCGCTCCTCGTTGAGCACCGGCATGATCACGGAGACCGCGGGAGGGGAGGTGGGTTCGACAGGAGAGCTCACCGGGTCACGGTACCGCGATCGGGTGATGCGCTCGCATGGCAGCCGGGTGGCCGCAGGCGGTGGGCGGCGTGGGATCGGTGGTCCGTAGATCGTATGGACCTATGTTGGCCGCTTCCTGGCCCCCACCGCCACGGAGGTGCTCCCCGATGCCCGCACGGTCCCGTCAGCGCGGTCGCCACGCCCGTCCCCGGCCGAAGCGGCGGGGTCCGTCCCGCTGGGGCTTCCGGGCGGCCACCGCCGTCTCGGTGATGGTGCTGATGGTCGGCGGCATCGGCCACGCACTGGTCTCCGAGCTGGACGGCCGGCTGAAGCGGGTGGACCCCTTCCACGGGCTCAGCCACCGTCCTCAGAGCGGGGACGGCCTCAACTTCCTGGTCGTCGGCACCGACAGACGCGACACCGTCACCGAGGAGGAGCGGCGGCGGTACTCCCTCGGCGGCACCCCCTGCAACTGCACCGACACGCTCATGCTGGTCCACCTGTCCGCCGACCGCGACCGGGCCAGCGTGGTGAGCATCCCCCGCGACTCCTACACCGAGTTCCCCTCGTACACCGACCCCGCCACCGGCGAACTCCGCACCGGCCGCACCGGGAAGATCAACACCGCCTACTCCCTCGGCGGCCCGCACCTGACCGTCCGCACCGTCGAGGAGATGACGGGAGTACGTGTCGACCACTACCTGGAGGTCGACTTCACCAGTTTCATGCGGACCGTCGACGCCCTGGGCGGCGTCCCGGTGTGCACCACCCGGCCGCTGGCCGACAGCCGCAGTGGCCTCGATCTGCCCGCCGGCACCACCCGGCTCGACGGCGGACAGGCACTGCGGTACGTCCGCGCCCGGCAGGTCGACGCCGAGGGCGACCTCGGCCGCATCAGGCGTCAGCAGCGCTTCCTGGCCGCCGTGATCCACGAGACGACCGGGAGCGGGGTGCTGGCGGACCCCGTCCGGCTGCGGCGGGTCGCCTCGGCGCTCCTGGGATCGATGCGCGCCGACCGGGACTTCGGCACCCACGAACTGCTGGCCCTGGGACGGGCGATGCGCGGCTTCACCGCGGCCTCCTCGGAGTTCGCCTCGGTGCCCCTGGACGACCCCGACCACAGCGTGCCCGGCGTCGGTTCCACCGTGGTCTGGGACGAGGACAGGGCCGGGAAGCTGTTCGCGGCGCTGCGCCAGGACCGGCCGCTGTCCCCGGCTGTCGCGGCGGGCGCGGGCCGCGGGGCGGAAAGCGGGACGGGGCGGGACGGCAAGAACCTCGACGAGGAGCCGGGCGCGGCGCCTCGGCGGCACGCGCCGCGTCCGTCCGTCCCCCTCCCGGTCCCGGTGGACCCGGGGAAGATCCGGGTGCGGATCGAGAACGGCACACCGGTCGCCGCCCTCGGCGCGCGCGTGGACCGCGAGTTGCGCGCCACCGGCTTCGACACCACCGGTACCCCGCGCGGCGCGGAGAAGCAGGACGTGCGGCGGACGGTCATCCGCCACGACCCCGAGTGGGAACGCTCGGCGCGCGCCCTGGCCACCGCGCTGCCCGGTGCGGAGCTGGAGGAGGTCGAGGGGCAGGGGCGGGTGATGGAGGTCGTGCTGGGCGCCGACCACCGCGAGGTGCTGCGGGTGCGCCACGCTCCCGAGTCCTCCGCGGGTCCGAAGCCAAGGGCGCGGGAGTCCGCGCCCCCGGAGGGCCGGGGCGCGGGCGGAAAGGCGGTCACGGGCGACGAGGCCGTATGCCCGTGACCCTGCTCCCGTGACCGCGACCACGGGCCGTACGGCTGTCAGTCCTCCGTCATGCCCTCGGCCGCCCGCCGGTCGCGCAGCTCCTTGATGGCGCGACGCCTGGCGAGCCGGTGCGTACGCCGGATCTGGGCCTCCTGACGGCGCCGCTCGTCGCGCTCGGTCTCGGGGACCACCTGCGGTACGGGCCGCGGCCGGCCGTTCTCGTCGACCGCGGTGAACACCAGGTAGGCGGAGGCGACCTGGGTCGCGGGCGTGGACTCGTTCCAGCGCTCGGCCAGCACCCGCACGCCGACCTCCATCGAGGACCGGCCGGTCCAGTTCACCTGGGCCTTCACATGCACCAGGTCGCCCACCCGGACCGGCTCCAGGAAGACCATCTCGTCCATCGACGCCGTGACCGCCGGGCCTCCGGAGTGCCGGCCGGCGACCGCGCCCGCCGCGTCGTCGACCAGTTTCATGATCACACCGCCGTGAACGGTGCCGAGGAGGTTGGTGTCGTTCCCCGTCATGATGTGGGACAGGGTGGTGCGGGACGCCGCTGTGGGCTTGCCCGGCAGTTCGTGCTGGGTGGCCTGGGCCTGAGTGGTCATGCTTCCACCCTAAGCCGCCCGTACCGGCGGAACCGTGTGCCCCGGTGTGATACCGCACGCCCCCGCACCCCTCCCCTGCCCCGCCCGCCCCCGCAATGCATCAGCTCTGCAACAGCCGCGCTTCCGTTCCGCCCTCCTGTCTATGGCGCGCCCGGTCAGGGGGGGGCACACTGCCTCCCATGACTGACTGGCCCAACGGCGGCGGCGTCGGCCCGCGCCCGGTTCCCAATCGCACCGTACCGACGACCGGACCCGGCAACGATCCCGGCGGCGGCTACGGTTACGGCGGACAGGCGGGTTACGACTCCGGCTACAACACGGGCCAGGTCTACGCCGGTTCCGGTTACGCGGGCGGCGGCCCGGCCGGGCCCTCCGTACCCGGACCCCGCGGACCCGGGTACGGCGACGCGAGACCCGCGCCGGACTGGGGCCGCCGGCTCAAGACGGGACTCGTCACACTGCTCGTCGTACTGCTGGTGTGGTCGGTCGGCACCTACTTCTGGGCCGACTCCAAGCTGCGCCGGGAGGTCGACCTGAGCACGGTCATGGACCGGCCCGAGAAGGGCGAGGGCACCACCTACCTCATAGTCGGCTCCGACAGCCGCGAAGGGCTGTCGGACGAGGAGCGCAAGGAGCTGCGCACCGGTTCGGCGGAGGGCAAGCGCACCGACTCCATGATCATCCTGCATGTGGGCCCCGAGGGGAACACGATGGTCTCCCTGCCGCGCGACTCCTGGGTCACCATCCCGGAGTTCAAGGGCTCCGAGAGCGGCAAGACCTTCCCCTCACCCGGCGCGCGCAAGCTCAACGCCGCCTATGCCATGGACGGCGCCACCCTGCTGGTCCGCACCGTCGAGTACAACACCGGTCTGCGCATAGACCACTACGCGGAGATCGGCTTCGGCGGCTTCGCCTCCATCGTGGACGCCCTCGGCGGCGTGGAGATGGACATCCCGCGCGACATCAAGGACAAGAACTCCGGCGCCGACTTCAAGAAGGGCCGCCAGACCCTCGACGGGGCCCAGGCCCTGGCCTTCGTCCGCAACCGCTACGAGGCCGGCAGCGACCTGGAGCGCACCAAGAACCAGCAGAAGTTCCTCTCCGCCCTGGCGAACCAGGCCGCCACCCCCTCCACGGTCATAAACCCCTTCAGGCTCTACCCGACGCTGGGCGCGGGCCTGGACACCCTGATCGTGGACGAGGACATGGGCCTGTTCGACCTCGCCTCGATGTTCTGGGCCATGAAGGGCGTCTCGGGCGGCGAGGGCACCTCGATGAACATGCCGATAGCGGGCTCCGCGCCGCAGGGCTCGCTCAAGTGGGACATGGCCAGGGTCAAGCAGCTCGTCGAGCAGATGAAGAACGGCGAGAAGGTCACGGTCAAGGCCGACTGAACCCGCCCGCGCGGGGAAGACGCCACCATGCCCATGTGAACGTGTGGGCTCCCGGACCGGACGGTCCGGGAGCCCACACACATGACTGCCCTCTTGACGGATCCGAAGCGGAGAGTGAGGGCCGTTCAGCGAGCCGTGATATCCCCGATGTGGGAACTGGCTGATAGGTGCGGCTGGAGCAAGGCGAAGACTTCGCACATCGAGGCCGTGAAGACCACCCCCTCCGATGCCGATATCAGGGCTTGGTGCGCTGCTTGTAATGCCGAGGAGCAGACAGCGGACCTCATCGCCTCTTCCCGTTCCGCCAACTCGATGTACGTCGAGTGGCGACGAATCCAGCGCACGGGCCTGCGTGGGCTCCAACAGACCAACGTCCCACTGCACGAGCGAACGAAATTGTTCCGCATGTACTGTTCCCGGGTCATGCCCGGGCTTTGATCAGCAGGGCAATCGACTCGTACGGGTAATCACCCTGCAACAGGGTGCAACAGCATGGACCGGTGACTCCCGCGCTCCGTAGCGTCGTTGGCACGACAAGCCATGTCGTTCCATGACCGGCGGAAAGTGAGGCAGAGATGGGAAAGAAGGGCGGGAACCACTCCGGCAGGCCCGACACGTCCGACAGTGACGGCCATCGCGACAAGCCACCGCAGCAGACGAAGCCGTACGAGCCCCCGGCACCGAGGAAGTGAGCGCCGGTGACAACACGGCAGCGGCTCGTCCGCACCCTTGAGAACAAGGGCGCGTTGCCGCCCGAGTGGTGGGATGCGGTGTCCTCGGTGGACCGGGCCATGTTCATCCCCGAGGTGATCGAGGGCGCTGACCTCACCAAGGACCCCGAGGGGTGGCTGCTGCGGGCCGTCTACGCGGACACCCCTGTCGTGACTCAGGTCAACGACGGCAAGCCCACCGCCGATGACGCGTTCAGGCTCTCCACGTCGTCATCCTCCATGCCGTCGATCATGCTCGAAATGCTCGGCCTGCTCGATGCACGGGAAGGGCATCGGGTACTGGAGATCGACACCGGCACCGCTTACAACACCGCTTCGTCAGTCTCTTCGTCACCGATGCGTGGTACCGGTGGTGTGAGGCTGACGACGACAGCGGGGAGGCCACCTTGTGGTTCCTCGCCGACGACGGGAAGTCATGGGCAACCGTGGAATACGTGCCCGGCCAGGAAACGTACGAGGTGGAGCAGTGCGGTCCCCGCTCGCTGTGGAGCGAGGTGCGGGAGGCTTTCCACCGCTGGTACGCATTGGGCAGGCCGCAGCGGTCCCGCTTCGGTCTGGCGGTCGACGGACGCGGACAGCGAGTATGGCTGGACGACACGCGCAACACCGTCTTTCGGGGATAGCCCCTGGACGGAGGGAAGTCCTCGCTCCCGCGGGGGCTTCCTCATCAGGTCCGGAGTACGGCCGGGGTCAGCGTCCGCACGCGGTCGTGGAGTTCGCGGGCGTGCCGGTTGCGGAGGTGGGGGCGGATCAGGGTGACCATGGTGCGGATGCGGGCGTCCACTCGTCCGCTCTGGACGTGTGGATACTCGTCCAGGGCCTCGTGCCAGGTCGCGGAGGCTTCTTCGAGGTGTCCGAGCCGCATCTGCCGTTCGGCGGCGATCGCCAGGTTCCGCACCCGGCTTCTGCGCTGCGTCGGTTGCCGGAGCCTGTTGGACTCCGCTTTGGCCTTGACCGCCCCGCTGATGTCTCCGAGTTCGTACCGCACCTGGCTCGTGTGATCCGCGAGCGCGGCGGGATCGTACCGGCCTGAGAGCCCGGCGGGTGACTCGGCCTTCTCCATCGCCGTCTCCGCGTCGCGCAGGTGGGCCAGGGCGGTGCGGCGGTCGCCGGTCTGAGCGGCGGCATGGGCCTGCTGTCCGGCGAGGAAGGCGCGCATGCGCGGTCCGGCCTGGGGCAAGGCGGCGGCTGCGGCGTCGGCCAGGCGCAGGGCCTGCGGCCCGTGGCCGAGGTCGGCGGCCTGGACGCTCATGCCGCGCAGGGTGGTGCGGTAGGTGAGGTGGTCCTCGGCCGCGCCGGCCAGTTCCAGGGCCTTGAG
>NZ_JAJFAU010000075.1 GCF_022614595.1 Streptomyces sp. CNQ085 | reverse complement strand
GCCCGACCGGGTGGCCGCGGCCCTGGAGGAGGACCCCGGGGTGCCGGCCGTGCACCGGCCCGAGCTGGGCGTCCTCGTCGCCGCCGTGCCCGCCGACGGCGCGGAGCGCGCCGAGGCCGAGCGGGCCGTGGCGGCGGTCGACGAGGAGCGGGTGCGGCTGCGCTCGGCGGTGAAGTCACGCGACGGTTTCTTCACCACCTTCTTCGTCAGCCCCTACTCCCGCCATCTCGCCCGCTGGTGTGCCCGGCGCGGACTGACCCCCAACCAGGTGACCACCGCCTCGCTGCTCACCGCGCTGGTCGCCGCCGCGTGCGCGGCCACCGGCACCCGCGGCGGCTTCGCCGCGGCCGGGGCGCTGCTGATCGCCTCGTTCGTACTGGACTGCGCCGACGGTCAGCTTGCCCGCTACGCGCTGAAGTACTCCACGCTCGGCGCCTGGCTGGACGCCACCTTCGACCGGGCCAAGGAGTACGCCTACTACGCGGGTCTGGCCCTGGGCGCGGCCCGTGGCGGCGACGACGTGTGGGCCCTGGCGCTGGGCGCGATGGTGCTCCAGACCTGCCGCCACGTGGTGGACTTCTCCTTCAACGAGGCCGACCACCACAGCGGGGACGGCGGCCGGGAACGCGCCGGAGGGCCCGCGGCCGGGAGCGCCAACCCCGCCGCCGCCCTGTCGGGGAGACTCGACCGGGTCGGCTGGACGGTGTGGGCCCGCCGCATGATCGTGCTGCCCATCGGCGAACGCTGGGCGCTTGTCGCCGTCCTCACCGCGCTCACCACCCCCCGCACCACCTTCATCGTCCTGCTGGCCGGGTGTGCGTTCGCCGCCTGCTACACCACCGCCGGACGGGTGTTGCGCTCCCTGGCCCGGAAGGGTGTGCGCACCGGCCGCGCCGCGCGGGCCCTGGCCGACCTGGCCGACTCCGGACCACTGGCCGAGGGCGTGGCCCGGGCCGCCGCGTCCCTGACACGCTCGGCGCGGCCGTCCGCGTTCGCCGCCCCGGTCCTCGCACTGCTCGGCTCGGCCGTCCTGGTGGCCGCCGCGCTGCGCGCCCCGGCCGGCCCCTGGCTGCCGGCCGCCGCGCTCGGTTACGCGTTCCTGGCCGGGCTGGCCGTCGCCCGCCCGCTGACGGGCGCGCTGGACTGGCTGGTGCCGCCCCTCTTCCGCGCGGCGGAGTACACCACGATCCTGGCGCTGGCCGTCCGGTCGGACGCGGAAGGGGCCCTGCCCGCCGCGTTCGGGCTGGTCGCGGCGGTCGCCTACCATCACTACGACACGGTGTACCGCATCCGCGGCGGTACCGGCGCCCCCCCGCACAGGCTGGTGCGGGCGATCGGCGGGCACGAGGGACGCGCGGTGGCGGTCACGGCCGCCGCGGTCCTCTGGGCCGCCGGGCAGGGCTTCACGATCGCGCTCACGGTCCTGGCCGGGGCCCTGGCGCTCACGGTGCTCACCGAGAGCGTCCGTTTCTGGGTGTCCTCACACGCACCCGCCGTACACGACGAAACAGGAGAACCCGCATGATCGGCCTCGTGCTGGCCGCCGGCGCCGGACGGCGTCTGCGTCCCTACACCGACACCCTCCCCAAGGCTCTGGTGCCGGTGGACCCGGCGGGCGAGGGCACCACCACCGTGCTGGACCTCACCCTCGGCAACTTCCGCGAGGTCGGCCTCACCGACGCCGCCGTGGTCGTGGGCTACCGCAAGGAGGCCGTCCACGAGCGCAGGGCCGCCCTGGAGAAGAAGTACGGCGTCAAGCTCCACCTGGTGGACAACGACAAGGCCGAGGAGTGGAACAACGCCTACTCCCTGTGGTGCGCCCGCGACGTCATCAAGGAGGGCGTGATCCTGGCCAACGGCGACACCGTCCACCCGGTCTCCGTCGAGCAGACCCTGCTTCAGGCCCGCGGCGGGGGGCAGATCATCCTCGCCCTCGACACGGTCAAGAAGCTGGCCGACGAGGAGATGAAGGTCGTCACCGAGCCCGGCAGGGGCGTGCGCCGCATCACCAAGCTGATGGACCCGGCCGACGCCACCGGCGAGTACATCGGCGTGACCCTCATCGAGGGTGACGCCGCCGCCGACCTGGCCGACGCGCTGAAGGCCACCTACGAGCGCGACCCGCAGCTGTACTACGAGGACGGCTACCAGGAGATGGTCGACCGCGGCCTCACCATCGACACCGCCGCCATCGGCGACGTGAAGTGGGTCGAGATCGACAACCACGACGACCTGAAGAAGGCGCGGGAGATCGCGTGCCAGTACTGACCCGGCTCATCCCGTCGCCGGTCGTCGTCGACATCAGGCCCGGTGCGCTGGACGACCTGGCCGGCCTCCTGGTCGACCAGCGCATCTCGGCCTCCGGCAAGCTCGCCATCGCCGTCAGCGGCGGTTCGGGCGCGGCCCTGCGCGAGCGGTTCGCGCCCGCCCTGCCGGGCGCCGACTGGTACGAGGTCGGCGGCGGGACGCTGGACGAGGCGATCAAGCTGGCCGACGCGATGAAGTCCGGCCACTACGACGCGGTCGTCGGCATGGGCGGCGGCAAGATCATCGACTGCGCCAAGTTCGCCGCGGCGCGCATCGGCCTGCCGCTGGTCGCCGTCGCCACCAACCTCAGCCACGACGGCCTGTGCTCCCCGGTCGCCACGCTCGACAACGACGCCGGCCGCGGCTCGTACGGCGTGCCGAACCCGATCGCGATCGTGATCGACCTCGACGTCATCCGCGAGGCCCCGATCCGCTTCGTGCGCTCGGGGGTCGGCGACGTGATCTCCAACATCTCCGCCGTCGCCGACTGGGAGCTCTCCCACAAGATCACCGGCGAGTCGATCGACGGCCTGGCCGCCGCCATGGCCCGCCAGGCCGGCGAGGCGGTGCTGCGCCACCCGGGAGGCTGCGGCGACGACGAGTTCCTCACCGTCCTGGCCGAGGGGCTGGTGCTCACCGGCATCTCCATGTCGGTCGCCGGCGACAGCCGCCCCGCCTCCGGCGCCTGCCACGAGATCAACCACGCCTTCGACCTGCTCTACCCCAGGCGCGCCGCCGCGCACGGCGAGCAGTGCGGGCTCGGCGCCGCCTTCGCGATGCACCTGCGCGGGGCGGAGGAGCAGACGGCGCTGATCGTCGACGTGCTGCGCCGCCACGGTCTGCCCGTGCTGCCCGGCGAGATCGGCTTCGACGAGGACGAGTTCGTGAAGGCCGTCGAGTACGCGCCGCAGACCCGGCCCGGGCGCTACACGATCATCGAGCACCTGGGCCTGTCCACCGACCAGATCAGGGACGCGTACGCCGACTATGTCAAAGCCGTCAGTAGCTGAACTCCGCCCGGTCGTCCACCCCGCCGGGGTGAAGGACCGGCGCAGCGGTGAGCACTGGGCCGGACGCCTGTACATGCGGGAGATCTCGCTGCGCTGGACCCGGCATCTGGTGAATACCCGGATAACGCCCAACCAGCTCACCCATCTGATGGTGGTCGCCGGTGTGGCGGCCGGCGCCGTGCTGCTGGTGCCGGGCCCGACAGGGGCCGTCCTGGCCGCCCTGCTGATCCAGTTCTACCTGCTGCTGGACTGCGTGGACGGCGAGGTCGCCCGCTGGCGGAAGCAGACCTCCATCACCGGCGTCTACCTCGACCGGGTGGGCCACTACCTGGCCGAGGCGGCGCTGCTGGTCGGCTTCGGGGTGCGGGCCGCGGACGTCTTCCGCACCGAGGGGGCCTCCGCGAACTGGCTGTGGGCCTTCCTGGGCACCGTGGCCGCGCTGGGCGCGATCCTGATCAAGGCCGAGACCGACCTGGTGGACGTGGCCCGCTCCCGCAGCGGCCTGCCCGCCGTGGAGGACGAGGCGGCCGTGCCCCGCTCCTCGGGGCTGGCGCTGGCCCGCCGGGCGGCCGCGGCGCTGAGGTTCCACCGGCTGGTCGGCGGCGTCGAGGCGTCCCTGGTGATCCTGGCGGTGGCGGTGGCGGACGCGGTGCACGGCGGCCTGTTCTTCACCCGGCTGGGCGTCGCCGTCCTGGCGGCCATCGCGGTCCTGCAGACGCTGCTGCACCTGGTGTCCATCCTGGCGTCGAGCCGACTGCGGTGAAGGCGGTGAACGACATGACCGAGGGCGTGGAGCCCTCCTCCGGCGGGTCTGTGACACTGGGCGCGGTCGTCCTCACCATGGGCAACCGCCCCGAGGAGCTGCGCGCCCTGCTGGACTCGGTCGCCAAGCAGGAGGGCGACCCGGTCCAGGTGGTGGTCGTCGGCAACGGCGCCCCGCTGCCGGAGCTCCCGCAGGGGGTGCGGACGGTGGAGCTGCCGGAGAACCTGGGCATCCCCGGTGGCCGCAACGTCGGCATCGAGGCGTTCGGGCCCGGCGGGAGCGAGGTGGACGCGCTGCTCTTCCTCGACGACGACGGGCTGCTGCCGAACACCGACACCGCCGAACTGGTCCGGCGGGCGTTCGCGGCCGACCCGGAGCTGGGCATCATCGGCTTCCGCATCGCCGACCCGGACACCGGGGCCACCCAGCGCCGCCACGTACCGCGGCTGCGCGCCTCGGACCCGATGCGCTCCTCACGCGTGACCACCTTCCTCGGCGGCGCCAACGCCGTGCGCACGGCGGTCTTCCGGCAGGTCGGCGGACTGCCGGACGAGTTCTTCTACGCGCATGAGGAGACCGACCTGGCCTGGCGGGCGCTGGACGCGGGATGGGTGATCGACTACCGCGCGGACATGGTGCTCCACCATCCCACCACTCTCCCCAGCCGCCACGCGGTCTACCACCGCATGGTCGCCCGCAACCGTGTGTGGCTGGCCCGGCGCAACCTGCCGCTGCCGCTGATCCCCCTCTACCTGGGCGTATGGCTGCTGCTGACCCTCGCACGGCGTCCCTCGCGCCCCGCGCTGCGCGCCTGGCTGGGTGGTTTCCGGGAGGGCTGGACGACCCCGTGCGGACCCCGCCGTCCCATGAAGTGGCGTACGGTGTGGCGTCTGACCCGGCTGGGCCGCCCTCCCGTCATCTGACAAGCTCTGTCTGAGAGCATCGGGTCCGGTGACGACAGGGCCGGGCTTCCGCTGTACTCATTCCCATCCCGGCTGCGCACTGTGAGGACGAAAGTTTCAACGTGAGCGACACAACGCACGGCGGTGCGATCGCGACGAGCGAGCCCCCGCGTTCACCAGACGACGGCCTGTCCCCGGCCGAACTCGCCGCCAAGTACGGCCTGACGGTGAGCGGCGCCCGGCCCTCCCTGACGGAGTACGTCCGGCAGCTGTGGGCGCGCAGGCACTTCATCCTCGCCTTCTCCAGGGCGAAACTCACGGCCCAGTACAGCCAGGCCAAGCTGGGCCAGCTGTGGCAGGTGGCCACACCACTGCTGAACGCGGCGGTGTACTTCTTCGTCTTCGGCATCCTGCTGGGCGGCCGCGAGGGGGTGCCCGGTGGCAAGGGGAACTACGTACCCTTCCTGGTCACGGGCGTCTTCGTCTTCACCTTCACCCAGACCTCGGTGATGTCGGGGGTCCGGTCCATCTCCGGCAACCTCGGTCTGGTGCGGGCCCTGCACTTCCCGAGGGCCTCGCTGCCCATCTCCTTCTCACTGCAGCAGCTCCAGCAACTGCTCTACTCGATGATCGTCCTGGGGGCCATCCTCCTCGGCTTCCGGCACTTCCCGGGCTGGTCGTGGCTGCTGGTGGTGCCGATCCTGGCCCTGCAGCTGGTCTTCAACACGGGTCTGGCGATGATCATGGCCCGGCTGGGGAGCAAGACCCCGGACCTGGCCCAGCTGATGCCCTTCGTGATGCGCACCTGGATGTACGCGTCCGGTGTGATGTTCTCCCTGGAGTACATGCTCAGGGAGCGCACCAGCGCTCCGGAGTGGATGATCGTCGCGGCCCAGGCCAACCCCGCGGCCGTCTACATGGACCTCATGCGCTTCGCGCTCATCGACGGCTACACCCTCGCCGACCTCCCGCCGTACGCCTGGGCGCTGGCCGCGGGCTGGGCCGTGGTGATCGGCTTCGGTGGATTCGTGTACTTCTGGAAGGCGGAGGAGCGTTATGGCCGTGGCTGAGAAGAGCGCAGCCGCCGCGTCGGCGGACAAGGGGGCGAAGGACGCGGAGGCCGTCTCCGCCGGGCGCCGGCCCACCGTCATCGCCGACGGACTGCACATCGTCTACCGCGTCAACGGCGGCGCCCGGGGCCGGGGCAGCGCCACCGCGGCCCTCAACCGGATCGTCCGCCGCAAGGCGTCCGCCGGGATGCGCGAGGTGCACGCGGTCAAGGGCGTCAGCTTCACCGCCTACCGCGGCGAGGCCATCGGCCTGATCGGCTCCAACGGCTCGGGCAAGTCCACGCTGCTGCGTGCCGTCGCGGGCCTGTTGCCGGCCGAGCGCGGCAGGGTCTACACCGACGGCCAGCCCTCGCTGCTGGGGGTCAACGCCGCGCTGATGAACGACCTGACCGGCGAGCGCAACGTCATACTGGGCGGACTGGCGATGGGCATGTCCAAGGACCAGATCCAGGAGCGCTACCAGGGCATCGTCGACTTCTCCGGCGTCAATGAGAAGGGCGACTTCATCAGTCTGCCGATGCGGACCTACTCCTCCGGCATGGCGGCCCGGCTGCGGTTCTCCATCGCCGCGGCCAAGGACCACGACGTGCTCATGATCGACGAGGCGCTGGCGACGGGCGACAAGAAGTTCCAGAAGCGCTCCGAGGCCCGGATCCGCGAGCTGCGCGAGGAGGCCGGGACGGTCTTCCTGGTCAGCCACAACAACAAGTCCATCCGGGACACCTGCGACCGGGTGCTGTGGCTGGAGAGTGGTGAGCTGCGCATGGACGGCCCGACCGAGGACGTGATGAAGGCGTACGAGGAGTTCACCCGCAAGTAGCCATCCGTGCCGCCGCCCGGAAGCGGACCGGCCCCGCCCCCGGAACCCGAGAAGAAGGGTCAGGGGCGGGGCCGGTCCGCTTCCGGGCGGTCCGCCGGAGGCCGGGTCAGACCCCGGCCGGCTCGCGCGTCGGCTCGGCGGGGGCCTTCGGGGGAGCGGCGTCCTCGGACAGTCCCACCCGGCCGTGCAGCCGGCGCAGTGCCTTCGGGGCGTACCAGGCACCGCGGCCCAGCAGCCGCATCGCGGCCGGGACGAGTATGCCGCGCACCGCGACCGCGTCGATCAGGATGGCCAGCCCGCTGCCGAGGCCGAACATCTGCATGAAGCTGATCTCGCTGGTGGTGAAGGCGAACAGGCTCACCGCCAGCAGGCCGGCGGCCATGGTGACGATCCGCCCGGTGCGCGACAGTCCCCGGGTGACGGCGGTGGAGGTGTCCTCGCCCGCGTCGTGCAGCTCCTTGATCCGGCTGGTGACGAAGACCTCGTAGTCCATCGACAGACCGAAGACGATGCAGAACAGCAGCACGGTCATCGAGGTGTTCATCGGCATCGGGGTGAAGCCCAGCACCGAGGACAGATTGCCCTCCTGGAAGATCCACACCATCGCGCCGATCGCCGCGGCGAGGCTGATGGTGTTGAGCACCAGCGCGCGCAGCGGCTGTACCACACTTCCGGTGAACAGGAACAGCAGGGCGAAGGTGGTCAGCGCGACCCAGGTGATCGCGGCGGGCAGCCGGTCCCCGATGGCGGCCTTGGTGTCCACCAGATAGGCGTCCGGGCCGCCGACCAGGGCCTCCACACCGCCTGGGGCCTGCACCGCGCGGATGTCGCGCACCAGGTCCTCGGCCTCGCCGGACCCGGACTCCACCTCGGTGGTGGCGGTCAGCCGCTGGGCGTCGTCCCGGCCGAGCGCGGCGCCCAGCGGGCCGGGCGGGGCGGCCTCGCCGTCCTGGTAGGTGCCGGACGACGCCTGGACGCGGGCGACGCCGTCGACGCGGGAGAGGGCGGTGGCGTAGGCGTCCAGATCGGCGGTGTCCACCGGGCCGGTGGTGACGATCTGGACCGCGGAGGTGTTGTCGTCGCCGAAGTCCTCGTCGATGGCGGTTGCCACCTGGCGGCTGGGCGCGTCCTCCGGCAGCACCCGCTCGTCGGGGTTGCCGAAGGACACGCCCAGCAGCGGGCTCGCGGCGAGCAGCAGCACGGCCAGGACCGGCAGCGCGGTGAGCGCGGGGCGGCGCATCACCACCGAGGCCAGGCGGCCCCACACCGGGGCGTCGGGCCGGCGTACGGCGTCCGCCCAGGGCATGCGTCCGCTGTTGACGCGGTGGCCCAGCACCGCCAGCAGGGCGGGGACGACCACCAGCGCGCCGATCGCGGCGATGGCGACGACACCGATCCCGGCGTAGGCGAAGGAGCGCAGGAAGAAGGGCGGGAAGAGCAGCAGCGCGGCGAGCGCGGCGACGACGGTGGCGGCGGAGAAGGCGATGGTGCGGCCCGCGGTGGCCACGGTGGTGCGCAGCGCGTCGGGCACCTCGTCGCCCTCGGTCAGCCGTTCGCGGAAGCGGCTGACCAGCAGCAGGCCGTAGTCGATGCCGAGACCGAGGCCGAGGGCGGTGGTGAGGTTGATCGAGAAGACCGATACGTCGGTGATGCTGCCCAGCACGTACAGCTCGGCGAAGGTGCCCATGATCGCGATCAGGCCGATGGCCAGCGGCAGCAGCGCGGCCACGACGCTGCCGAAGGCGATCACCAGCAGGATCAGGGTGATGGGCACGGCGATCGCCAGGTCCTTGGAGATCTGGGAGGTGATGTCGCCGGCGACGGCCGCCTGGCCGCCGGCGCGCACGGTGACGGCGCCCCGGTCGCCGGACCACTTCTCGGAGAGTTCCTCGGCGCGGTCAAGGCGCTCGGTGCTGTCGCCCTCGATGTGGGCGAGGACCAGTGCCTGGTCGCCGTCGCGGGAGGTGAGCGCGGAGCCGCCGGCGTCCCAGTAGGAGACGACGCCCGACACGCCCGGTTCGTCCTTCAGTCCGGCGACGACCTCCTGTCCGGCCCGTTCGGCGGCGGGGGAGTCCAGGCGCCCGCCGTCGTCGGCCCGCACCAGCAGGACGAGGTTGGTCTCGCCGCCGAACTTCTCGTCGATCAGGGTCGCGGCGCGGCTGGAAGGAGCGTCGGGGTCCTCGAACCCGCCGCTCTGGAGTTTACCGAAGGCGCCGACGCCCACGGCCGCCATGGCCAGTACGGAGACGAGGGCGGTCAGCAGGACCGCCCGGGGACGGCGCAGTACCAGATCGGCGATCCACGACAGCATGGGTTCTTTCCCTCTCGTCACCTGGGTGCGTGCGCCGCAGGATGTTTACGGCGTTAACTTAGACTGTCGCAGAGGATGCTAACGCTGTCAACATCAGGCAGTATCGAACGATGCGGACCGAAGGAACCGGAAAGAGCGGCTACCACCACGGAGATCTGCGCAATGCGCTCATCGAGGCGGCGACGGACCTCGCGCGTGACGGAGGGCCCGAGGCCGTCGTGCTGCGCGCCGCCGCACGGCGGGTCGGAGTCTCGCCGACGGCCGCCTACCGCCACTTCACCGGCCAGGGCGACCTGCTGATGGCGGTCAAGGAGCAGGGGCAGCGCGGTCTCGCCGAGACGATGGAGCGGTCGGCCGCCGTCGGCGGCACGGAAGGCGGCACGGAAGGCGGCCCGGAGGACGGTGCGGACGGCGGTGTGGAAGGAGGCGGGGCGCGGAACGCCGGAGAGGCGGCCGAGGAGCGGGTCAAGGCGCTCGGCGCCGGCTACATCGAGTTCGCGCTGACCGAGCCCGGCCTGTTCCGCGCGGCCTTCTGCCGCCCCCCCGAGGCGGCCGACGGAAGCGGCGCCCCCGGCCCGCAGGAGGAGCCGTCCCACTGGATGTACCGCTCCTTCCGGCTGCTGGCCGAGGCTCTGGACGGGCTCGTCGCCACCGGACGGATGTCCGCCGAGCGGCGTTCCGGCGCCGAGATCACCGCCTGGGCGGCGGTGCACGGCCTGGCGGTCCTGCTGCTGGACGGCTCGCTGGGCCCGCTCTCGCCGGAGCGGCGCGACGCCCTTGCCGCCGGAGCCCTGGACACGGTCATCAGGGGCTTCACCGCACCGGAGGGACAACCCGCGACCCGCCCCGGCGGACCCGCGGCGAAGAGCGCCCCGGCGTACGACGTAAGCTGACCCGGTCCCGCCGGGCGGCTCAGCCGGCCGTCCGGCACCCGGTCGGCCGAGTACCGGGCCCGACCCGGGGGCCTGCCCGAAATATGATGTTCCACATCGCGGGCGGCGACCGGCGGCCATGGGCACGGACGGCCAGAGGGACGCCGACGCCCGGGTGCTGTCGGTCGGAGAGACGGAGAGGTGACGGCGATGACAGCGGGCGGCCCCCGGTGACCCCTGCGCGGGACGCGCGCAGCCGCGCAGTCCTGGACAAGGCGGCACGCGAGAACTTCCCCGTCGCTCCCCGCTTCCTGCCCCGCGCCTGGCGGGACGACCTGATGGCCGTGTACGGCTGTGTCCGCCTGCTGGACGACATCGGCGACGGCGACCTGCCGCCCGGCGGCGCCGACGCCGCGCTGCTGGGAGCCGATCCCGGCCGGGCCGGCGACCGCGACGCCCTGCTCGACGCCTTCGAGGCCGAGCTGCACCGCGTCTTCCGCACCGCCCGCGATCCGGGCGGCCCGGCCCGGGACGCCCCCCGCCACCCCCTGATGTACGCACTGGTGCCGACCGTGCGGCGCCACGCGCTGACTCCCGAGCCGTTCCTCGCCCTGCTCGAGGCCAACCGGCTGGACCAGAAGGTCCGCCGGTACGGCACCTGGGAGGAGCTGCTGGGCTACTGCGAGCTGTCCGCCAACCCCGTCGGACGGCTCGTCCTGGCCGTCACCGGCACCGCGACCCCCGAGCGCGTCCGCCGCTCCGACGCCGTCTGCACCGCGCTGCAGATCACCGAGCATCTCCAGGACGTCGCCGAGGACCTCGCGCTGCGCGGCCGGATCTACCTCCCCGCCGAGGACCTGGAGCGCTTCCGCGTCACCGAGGCCGACCTCGCCGCGCCCACCGCGAACGCCTCGGTGCGCGCCCTGGTCGCCTGGGAGGCACGGCGCGCACACGAACTGCTGAACGAAGGAGTCCCGCTGGTGGCCAGCGTTCCCGGCATACCGAAGATCCTCATCGCCGGATTCACCGGCGGCGGCCGGGCGGCCCTGCGCGCCCTGCGCTCCGCCCGGTACGACGTCCTGGGCGGCGCCCCGCGCCCGGGGAGGGCCGGCGTGCTGCGCGAGACCGCGGCTGTCCTGGGAGCGGCGAGGTGAGCCCGGTGGCGAGGAGGAGCGCGAACGCCGGGAGGGCCGCACGGCAGGCTCCGTTCCCCCCGCAGGTCTTCGCCGCCTACCGCTACTGCGAGGCCGTCACCGGAGAGCAGGCCCGCAACTTCGCCTACGGCATCCGGCTGCTGCCCACCGCGCGGCGCCGGGCGATGTCCGCCCTGTACGCCTTCTCGCGGCGCGTGGACGACATCGGCGACGGCCCGCTGGGGAAGGAGGCCAAACACGCCCGGCTGGAGGAGACCCGCGGCCTGCTCGACCTCGTCCGCGCCGGAAAGGTCCCCGACGACGCCACCGACCCGGTCGCCGTCGCCCTGGCCGACGCCGCGGACCGCTTCCCGATCCCGCTGGGCGGGCTCGACGAGCTGATCGACGGCGTCCTGATGGACGTCCGGGGCCGCGCCTACGAGACCTGGGACGAGCTGAGCGAGTACTGCCGCTGCGTCGCCGGCGCCATCGGGCGGCTCTCCCTGGGGGTCTTCGGCACCGTACCGGGTGCCCCGGGCGCCGACCGCGCCCCCCACTACGCCGACACCCTCGGCCTCGCCCTGCAGCTGACCAACATCCTGCGCGATGTGCGCGAGGACGCCGCGGAGGGCCGCACCTACCTGCCCCGCGAGGACCTGGCCGCGTTCGGCTGCGACGCCTCGCTGGACCGCCACGTGCCGCCCGCCGGCGCGGACTTCGCCGGACTGGTGCGCTTCGAGGTGGACCGTGCCCGCACGCTGTTCGCCGAAGGGCTGCGGCTGTTGCCGCTGCTGGACCGCCGTTCGGCCGCCTGCGTGGCGTCCATGGCGGGGATCTACCACCGGCTGCTGGCCCGTATCGCCCGCGACCCCCACGCCGTACTGCGCGGCCGGGTGTCCCTGCCCGCGCCCGAGAAGGCGTACGTCGCCCTGCGCGGCCTGTCCGGGCTCGACGCGCGGCTGGCCGCCCGCACGGCACCGGGAGGGAGTACGACGTGACCGGCGTACCCGACCCGCGCGCCGTCGTCGTCGGCGGAGGGCTGGCGGGCACCGTCGCCGCACTGCGCCTGGCCGACGCCGGGGTGGCGACCACCCTGGTGGAGAGCAGGACACGGCTGGGCGGACTCGCCTCCTCCTTCCGCCGCTCCGGCGCGGCCGGTGAGCTGACCGTCGACAACGGCCACCACGTCCACCTTCGCTGCTGCACCGCCTACCGCTGGTTCCTGGAGCGTATCGGCGCGAGCGCGCTGGCGCCCCTCCAGCCCCGCCTGGACATCCCCGTCCACGACGCCGCGCGCGGCACGAAGGGCCGGCTGCGGCGCACGGCCCTGCCCGCGCCGCTGCACCTGGGCCCCTCCCTGGCGCGCTACCCCCACCTCTCCCCGGCCGAGCGGCTGCGTGCGGGGCGGGCCGCACTGGCGCTCGGACGCCTGGGCAGAATCGACCCCGGTGACCCCGCCCTGGACTCCCAGGACTTCGGAAGCTGGCTGCGCCGCCACGGCCAGTCCCCCCGCGCGGTACGTGCGCTGTGGGATCTGGTGGGCGTCGCCACCCTCAACGCCCGCGCACCAGACGTCTCGCTCGGGCTGGCCGCGATGGTCCTCAGCACCGGCCTGCTCAGCGACCCCGGCGCGGCCGACATCGGCTGGTCCCGCGTCCCGTTGGGACACCTGCACGACACACTCGCCGCCGCCGTACTGGAGAGGGCGGGCGTGCGCGTGGTCCGGCAGGGCCGGGTCCGGGAGCTGACCCAGGAGCCGGACGGCGCCTGGCGGGTCGCGGTGGACACCGGCAAGCGGCGTTCGGCGGAGGGTGACCGGACCGGCCGGGCCGGGGAGACGCTGCGGGCCGGTACGGTCGTCCTGGCCGTCCCCCAGCGCGAGGCGCACCGGCTGCTGCCCGAGGGCGCCGTGGAGGAACCGGAGCGGCTGCTGCGTATCGGCGACGCGCCGATCCTCAACGTCCACGTGGTCTACGACCGCAGGGTGCTCCACGGTCCCTTCCTCGCCGCGCTCGGCACCCCCGTGCAGTGGGTCTTCGACCGCACCGCCGCCTCCGGGCTGCGCAACGCTCCGGGAGGGGCCGCGAGCCAGTACATCGCGGTGTCCCAGTCCGCCGCGCAGGACGAGATCGACCTGCCGGTCGCCGTGCTGCGCGAACGCTACCTTCCCGAACTGGCACGTTTGATGCCCGCCGCGCGCGGCGCGAAGGTGCGCGACTTCTTCGTCACACGGGAGCGCGCCGCCACCTTCGCCCCCGTACCCGGGGTCGGACGCCTGCGCCCCGCGGCCCGCACCGGTACGCCGGGGCTGTGGCTGGCCGGAGCGTGGACCGCCACCGGCTGGCCCGCGACGATGGAGGGCGCCGTACGCAGCGGGCTGACCGCTGCCCGGGAAGCGCTGGCCGCACTCGGCCGCCCGCACGACGACGTCTTCCAGGAGGCGGCGTGAGTATGACACCGAACGCAGAGGAGACCCCGTGACCCCGGCGACCCCGAGGCCCCTGACGGACACAGCCGTCGACACCGCGAGCGTCATCGAGCTGCTGGAGCGCGGCCGCACTCTCGCCACGCCGATGCTGCGCGCCGCCGTGGCGCGGCTCGCACCGCCGATGGACTCCGTCGCCGCCTACCACTTCGGCTGGACCGACGCCCAGGGCAACCCGGCCCGCGGTGACGGGGGCAAGGCGGTGCGCCCGGCGCTGGCCCTGCTGTCGGCCGAGGTCGCGGGCGTCGAGCCCGCCACCGGCGTCCCCGGGGCGGTGGCCGTGGAACTGGTCCACAACTTCTCCCTGCTCCACGACGACCTGATGGACGGCGACGAGCAGCGCCGCCACCGCGACACCGTGTGGAAGGTCCACGGCCCGGCGCAGGCCGTTCTCGTCGGCGACGCCCTGTTCGCGCTGGCGGGCGAGGTGCTGCTGGAACTGGACACCGCCGAGGCCGCGCGTGCCGCCCGCCGCCTGACCCTGGCCACCCGCAGGCTCATCGACGGGCAGGCGCAGGACATCTCCTACGAGCACCGGGAGAAGGTCACCGTCGCCGAGTGCCTGGAGATGGAGGGCAACAAGACCGGTGCGCTGCTGGCCTGCGCCACCTCCATCGGCGCGGTCCTCGGCGGGGCCGACGAGGCCACCGCCGACGCCCTCGAGGCGTACGGCGACCACCTGGGCCTGGCCTTCCAGGCCGTCGACGACCTGCTGGGCATCTGGGGCGATCCGGCGGCGACCGGAAAGCTGCCCTGGAGCGACCTGCGGCAGCGAAAGAAGTCCCTGCCGGTGGTCGCGGCCCTGGCCGCGGGCGGCCCGGCCGCCGACCGGCTCGGAGAACTGCTGGCCGCGGACGCCACCAAGAGCCAGCGGGAGTTCGAGGACTTCGACGAAGAGGAGTTCGCGACCCGCGCCGGGCTGATCGAGGAGGCCGGCGGCCGTGAGTGGACCTCCCAGGAGGCCCGCCGCCGGCATGCCACCGCCCTCGCCGCGCTGGACGGCGTGGACATGCCGGGCCGGGTGCGTGAGCAGTTCACCGCCCTCGCCGACTTCGTCGTCGTCCGCGAGGGCTGACCCGGCCCGCGGGAGCGGCGGGGCGGCCGGATCCGGCCCCGCCGCCACACGGCCCCGGCGGTCAGAGCTCCAGCAGACGGCCGCGCAGCCGCTCGCGCAGACCGGGGGTGAGCCCGAGCCCTTCGGAGAGATAGGGTTCCACCCCGCCCCAGGTGTGGGTGATGGTGTCGAACGCCGCGTGCAGATAGGCGGGGCGGACCTCGAAGAGGGGCGCGATCAGCTCTCTGACCTCGGGCGACATCCCGCCGCCCGCGTCGGGGGAGCGGTGGATCCGGTAGCGGCGGTGCGGGGCGTTGGACTCCAGGTAGTCCGACTCGATCGCGTCCCGCTCCACGTCCAGCGCCAGCAGTGTCACCGCGATCGACAGCCCGGCCCGGTCCTTGCCCGCCGCGCAGTGCATCAGGGCGGGCACGCTCTCCTCGGCCAGCTCCCGCAGCAGCCGGCCGTGCTCGGCGGTGCGCTGCCGGACCATCAGCCGGTACGAGGCCACCATCCGGGCCTCGGCCTGTCCGTCGCCGAGCAGGGAGCGCAGCAGTGGCAGGTCGCCCTCGCGTATCATCGTCCAGAACTCGGCGCCCTCGGCCGGGTCCGACAGAGGGATGTTCACGTTCCGCACGCCCGGCAGCTCCACGTCCGGGCCCTCCAGGGCCTGGTCGGCGGAGTTGCGGAAGTCGAAGACCGTGTGCAGGCCGAGCCGGGAGAGGAAGGCCGCGTCCTCCTCGGTGGCGTGCGCCAGGTGCCCGCTGCGGTAGAGCGTGCCCCGGCGCACCCGTCGGCCGTCGGCCGTCGGCAGACCACCGACGTCGCGGAAGTTGCGCACCCCCGTCAGCGTGGGCTCCACGGTTTCCGATGTCATGGACACTCCTTGCCCCGGCCTTCCTCCGGCCGTGCTCCGCTTTTCCTCCGGGCGTCCGGGGCGGCGGAGCCGGTACCCCACCCGCCGCACAGCCCCACGCCGGCCACTGCGACCCTACGGCATGGGGGCGGGGAAGGGATGGGCTCGCGCGAGGACGGGGCGGAAGTACGGAGGTCCGGCGGTGGAGGTGGGCGCGGGGACGCACCGTGATGGCGACGAGCGCTCCCGTGGTCTCGTCCGGCCTCGGCGACACCTGTGGTCCTCCGGTTCGGGAAACCGGCAGGCCGTGGACCGACATCGAATCGCGCGGCGGCGGCGCCTTCGTGTTCGCAGCCCCCTCCGGACCGGCGTACCACGGCCTCCCACGCCTCCGTCCGGGCACCGCGCGGCCCGGGACCGGACCGCGGGAACGGCCTGACGTGACGGTCCGGGCACGGTGACTCGCCCCTGGCGAACGGGAGTTATGATCGTGCCGTCCTTCCTCACGGGGCGCGGCGGCGCTTTCACTCGCCGGGGCCGCCGAGGGGGTGACCCACGTCGGCACACCCGCGTCCCCGCCGGATGACGGTCAGCGTCGCGGCCGCGCCACGAGAGCCGGTGAGCGCGTCGGCCCGCCGAGACGACCTCAATGTTTCGAGGACTGCGATGCCCGAGCCCCCGAGCCGCGCCGGCCGCCGCGGGCCCCGGGGACAGCGGAGGAGCCCGCGGCCGGGCACACTCCCGGCCTGATGGCCGCCTTCCGCCGGGGCGCCGGCCTCGCGGAGGGAACCGACGACAGCACCACCAGCCGGCCCGGTCAGTCCCGCGCACGGCTCTCACCCCCAAGGAGAAGAACGCGATCATGGTGAGCGATGCCCCCGTCGGCCGGACGACCGATCCGTCCTCGCTGCTGACCGGTCTCGTCCAGCGCGTCCCGCACACCCGCGGTGCCCTGCTGCTGTCCTCCGACGGCCTGGTGAAGGCCGCCCACGGCCTGGACACCGACACCGCCGACCACCTGGCGGCGCTGGCCTCGGGACTGTACTCGCTGGCCCGCAGCGCCGGTATCCGCTTCGGCGGCGGCGGAGGGGCACGGCAGGTGGTCGTCGAACTCGACACCGCGCTGCTGTTCGTCTCGACCGCTGGATCCGGCGTGTGCCTGGCCGTCCTCGCCGGGAGCGAGGCGGACGCGGCCGTCCTCGGAGACGAGATGGCGACGCTGGTCAAGAGCGTCCGCCCGTATCCGGCCGCACCGGCGCGGCAGCCGGCGGAAAGGTCCTAGACGCGAGCGGGGGTGGGGAAGGGGCCTTTCCGACCCGCCGACGCCGAGGGGCGGGACGACGTGACGCCGCGGGCGGACGCCACCCGGGCCCGGGACGGGCTGCCCGTCGCCACCCACACCTGGCTCCCCGCGGAGGGAAGCCCCCGCGCGCTGGTGCAGACAGGGCACGGCGCGGCCGAACACGACCTGCGCTACGACCGGTTCGCCCGTTTCCTGGTCGGGCACGGCTACGCGGTCGTCGCCCCCGACCACCGCGGCCACGGTGCCACCGCCGAACACACCGGCGGGTACGGCGTGGTGGGGAGAGCGGGTGGCGGGCCGTGGTGGAGGACCTGAGGGCGGTCGGCGACCAGGACCCCTGCTGCCAGGGCATGACGCTGGTGTACGAACTCCTGGAGGACTTCCGCTACCTGGGCCTGCGCGATCTGACCTGGCGGGCCTACGGGGGCGCCCGGCACGAGATCCTCAACGAGACCAACCGCGACGAGATCCAGGCGGACTTGCCGGCCGGGCTCGACGGTCACGTGTGAAGCGGGGCGGGGGCGGGTGTGTGCGGCGGTGTCGCGGTCGTCGTGCCAAGAGGCTGCAACCTTAAGGCGACTTGAGGTCAAGCGCTATGCTCGCCGTCATGACCGACCGAGACGGACGCCTCGCCATCGGGGAACTGGCCGCCCGCTCCGGGCTCGCGCCCTCCGCCCTGCGCTACTACGAGGAGATGGGTCTGATCCACTCCGAGCGGACCACGGGCAACCAGCGGCGCTACCCGCGCACCGCCCTGCGCCGGGTCGCCTTCGTGCGGGCCGCCCAGCGCGTCGGCCTGTCGCTGGAGGAGACCCGCGCCGCGCTGGGCCAGCTGCCCGTGGACCGGGCGCCCAGTGCCACCGAGTGGAACGCCGTGGCCCGTACCTGGCAGCGGCGGATCGACGCGCGGATCGGCGAGCTGGAACGGCTGAAGGAGCGGCTGACCGGGTGCATCGGCTGCGGCTGCCTCAGCCTGCGCAAGTGCGGCCTGTACAACCCGGACGACGTCGCGGGCTCGCAGGGCCCGGGCGCCCGCTACCTGGAGGGGGATCCCACGCCGGAGAACTGAGGCACGGCCGGTGCGTGGGTGCCGGTCCGGCGCGGCCCGGCGGCACGGCGGAACACGGGTTTTCCCGGGCCGGAGCGGGGCACTCGCGCGGCGTGAGAGATCCGGGAGGTCTACGGGAGGTTGACGATGGCCGACATCTCCGAGCTGGAGCCGGGCGCTCTGTGGGACGAGTTCCACGCCGTGGTGAACATGACGTCGAACGAACTGGAGGCGTGGCTCAGGACGAGCGTCGCCGGCGAGCGGACCGAGGAACTGCCCGAGCGGGCCGGGCCGGAGCGGGGACGGCAGGTGCTGGCGATCCTGCGCAAGCGCCGCACGGACCTCACCGACGAGGACATCGCGGTGATGCGCGAGGTCGTCGACACCGTCGGTGCCGAACGTGAGCGCGTACGCGTCGCCGAGGCCGTGCGGGACTCGGACTGGCGGCACCGGATGATGTCGTTGGGGCACGATCCCGTCAGGACGCCCTGACGGGCCGGGGCGCGCCCGCCCCCCGCGCGCCGGGCCCGCCCGCCCCGCCGGTCACTGCCCGGCGGCCAGCGGCAGCGCCCGCGACGACAGGCGCTCGGGCGGGCCGGGCCGGGCGTAGTACCAGCCCTGGGCCGAGTCGCAGCCCAGTTTCCGCAGCTGGTCGGCCTGGGCCGCCGTCTCCACGCCCTCGACGGTCACGGCCAGCTCCAGGGCGTGCGCCAGCGAGACGATGCCCTCGACGACCCTGAGGTCGACCGGGTCGGCCGGGTCCTGCTGGAGGCCCTGGGTGAAGGAGCGGTCCAGCTTCAGGGTGGACGCCGGCAGCCTGCGCAGACTGGCCAGGTTCGAGTAGCCGGTGCCGAAGTCGTCCAGGGCGATCCGCACCCCCAGGTCGGCGAGCCGGCGTAAAGGCTTCAGCTCCGCGTCGTCGGCGCGGATCAGGGCGCTCTCGGTGACCTCCAGACAGAGCGAGGCCGGGTCCAGCCCCGCCTCCTCCAGCACCGCCACGGTCTCGGCGACCAGCTCAGGATGGTGCAGCTGCCGCGGCGAGAGGTTGACGTTCACCCGCAACGGCCGGGAGCCCCCGATGCCGCGCACCTGCCACTCGCACGCCTGCCGCACCGCCTGCTCCAGCACCCAGCGGCCCAGCGGCACGATCAACCCGGTGTGCTCGGCCAGCGGGATGAAGCGGTCCGGGCCCAGCACCCCGTGGAGCGGATGTGCCCAGCGCACCAGGGCCTCGGCGCCCTCCACGCTGCCGTCCTCCATCCGCACCAGCGGCTGGTACTCGATGAAGAACTCCTCGCCCTCCAGTGCGGCGGGCAGATGGGTGGTCAGCATGTGGCGGCTGATGGTGCGGGCGTCGCAGTCGGGGTCGGCCAGTTCGTAGCGGTTGCCGCCCCCGGCCTTGGCCCGGTACATGGTGATGTCGGCGCTGCGCAGCACCTCCGCGGGCGTCAGCTCCCCGACCGGGCCCTCCACCACACCGATGCTGGCGCGCACCGGCAGCTCCCGCCCGGCCAGCGCGATCGGGCAGGACAGCGCGTCCAGCGCCCGCCGGGCCAGGTCGGTCACCTCCGAGCGCGAGGCGGGGTCGCTGACCAGGGCCACGAACTCGTCACCGCCGATCCGCGCGACCATGTGGCGCGGCGAGGCCACACAACCCTGCAGCCGCTCGGCCACGTTCACCAGCAGCCGGTCGCCGACCGAGTGGCCCAGGCTGTCGTTGACCGTCTTGAAGCCGTCCAGGTCCAGGTAGCACAGGCCGATCCGGGCGACGCCGGAGCAGGGGGAGAGGACGTGCTCCAGCCGCTCGAAGAACAGGGTGCGGTTGGGCAGGTCGGTCAGCGCGTCGTGGGTGGCCTCGTAGCGCAGCCGCAGGTTCAGCAGGCGCCGCTCGGTGATGTCCTCCATCAGCGCCAGCATGTAGCGCGGCTCGCCGTCGGGGCCGCGCAGCAGCGAGACGGTCAGATTGGTCCACAGCACGGTGCCGTCGCTGCGCGTGTACGGCTTCTCCACGCGGTAGTGGTCGCGCTCGCCGCGCACCAGCTCCTCGTGGAACCGCCAGACGCCCGGGGCGTCGTCGGGGTGGACCCAGTCGGAGACACGGCGGCTGCGCACGTGCTGCTCCGAGCCGCCGAACATCTTCGCCAGCGCGCTGTTGATGTCGAGGATCGTCCCGTCCATGTCGGCGATCCCGATGCCGACCGTGGCGCCCTCGAAGACCGCCCGGAAGCGGGTCTCGCTCTCGTGGAGGGCCTTCTCGGCGCTCTCCCGCGCCGCGAGCGCGGACCGGGCCAGCGCCTCCTGCTCGGAGCGGGTGCGCTCCTGCAGCGCGCGGGCGAACCCGGCGGAGACGGCGTGCTGGAGGCGGGCACAGCGGGCCCGCCCGTCCTCGGTCGGCAGTACCGCCGGGTCGCTGCAGTACAACAGCAGATAGGCGTCCACCACGCCGAGCACCTGCGGCAGCGCCTCCGGAGCGGTGCAGTGCGCCTCGACGAGCGCCGCCCCCACCCCGCGCCCCGGGGAGGGATCGAAGGGGCGGGCGTGCAGAGCCTCGCCGAGGGTCCGCGCCAGGGGGAGGAGGTACTCCTCGAACTCGGTGCGGGTCATGGAGGTGGCCGTGGCGGGGTAGACCGCGCGGCTCCAGATCCGGGCGAAGCGGCGGTATCCGTCGTGCGGGTCGCCCGGGGCCTCCGGTGCCAGGGGGCGTCCGGAGGCGGCGGGGGGCCCCTGCGGAGTGGGACTCACGCCTTGCGTCCCACTCCACCGAAGCCGGTGAAAACCACGGGGTCCTCCTGGTCCACCGGTCCGTCCGGGCGCCAGTTCGGCATGGAGACCAGACCGGGCTCGACCATCTCGAAGCCGTCGAAGAAGCGTTCCACCTCGGAGCGCGAACGCAGGATGAGAGGCGAGCCGATGTCGCGGTAGACGCCCTCCATATCGTCCCCCTGCTCCGGCCTGCGCGGGCCGCCCTCGACCGAGGCGTGGGTGAGGACGAGCAGGCTGCCGGGGGCGAGCGCGTCACGCAGTCCGGCCACCTTCGCCCACGGGTCGTCGCCGTCCTCCAGGAAGTGCAGCAGCGCCACCAGCAGCAGCGTCACCGGGCGTTCCAGGTCGAGCAGCCGGCCCACCTCGGGGCTGCCGAGGATGTCCTCGGGCTTGCGGAAGTCGGCGGCGACGACGCCGGTGCGCTCCTCCCGGCCCTCCAGCACGGCCCGGCTGTGGGCGACGGCGACGGGGTCGTTGTCCACGTAGACCACCTTCGCCCCCGGCGCGGCGGCCTGGGCGACCTCGTGGACGTTGCCGAAGGTCGGGATGCCCGAGCCGACGTCGAGGAACTGGGTGATGCCCTGCTGCGCGGCGAAGCGGACGGCCCGGCGCATGAACGCGCGGTTGGCCTGCATGATCTTCGGGAGCCCTGGGAAGACCTCGATGGCCCGCCGGGCGGCCTCCCGGTCGGCCTCGAAGTTGTGCGACCCGCCCAGGTAGTAGTCGTAGATACGGGAAACGCTCGGCACGGACAGGTCTATGTCCTGCGGAGCCCAGGCGGGACGCTCCATCAAAGTCTCCAACCGGTCGGTGAATATGACAGGGACTCCTGAGGCTACTGATCCCAGGCCGGCAGGTACACGGAACCGGAACCCCGGCGTTCCGGTCCCGGACCGCTACGTATAGCTTGCCCCGGTTCCTCCATCGGGATAATCGCGGCGGCCGCCGGGTTTTCCCACCCCCCGATCCGGACACCCGGAACGGATGAGTACCACCGATCACGACGAACTCCCGTTCCCCGACTACGATCACCTCTCCGCGGGCGAGCTGGAACACCGGATCCGGGCCCTGTCGCACGACGACCTGGAGCGGCTGCTCCACTACGAGCGCGAACACGCCGGCCGTGCCCACGTGATCGCGCTTCTGACGGCCCGTACGCGCCAGCTGGAGGAGGGCAGTCCGCGCTCCCCAGGCGGCGCCGAGCCGCCCTCGGGGCCGCGGGGCGAGCGCGGCGGATCCCCCGTCAGTCCGGCGACCTCGCCGGAGCCGTACAACCCGCCCCCGCACGGCACCCCCGACCAGCGGGCCAAGCCGGTGGGCAACCGCTTCCGGTAGAGGCCGCCCGCGGGCGAGGCCCCCCGGGCGCCTGTCCCCGCCCCCGGGGGGCTCCGGCCCCGTCCGGAGCGGCCGGGGCCTTCAGTACTCCTCGGCGCGGGTGGACGGCAGCAGCTCGCGGATGTCCGGCGGCAGGACGTGGCCCACCTTGGTCATCAGCTCGGGCGAGACCGCCGCGTCCAGCACCTCCAGCACCGCCGTGGCCTCCCGCACCGCGGTGTCCTCCGTGGCGCGGGACCGCCAGGCCACCCGCCCGGCGAAGGTGGTCAGGTCGAACGGTTCGCCGTGGGTGCGGGCGTCGGCCCGCCGCCGTGGCGAGGCCGCGTGTCCGGCCACCACCCGGCGCAGCGACTCCGCGGCCTCCCCGGGCAGCTGGGCGGCCAGATGATCGGCCACCCCGTCCGGTATCCGCTCCGCCAGCGTCTCCAGCGTGGCCCGCAGGGCCCGCTCGGCCGTCTGCCGGTCCGGAAGGTCCGCGTGCGCCTGCACCTGGCCGGTGAGCTCCTCGTACCGCATGGTCGGCACTCCTCTCGTCGTCTCGTCGTCTCGTCGGGATCTGGCCGGGAACCTGCCGCGGCCCCCCCTGGAAGCGGGTGACCCTGCCGGTGCGCATCGACACCTGCCGTTTCCGTGACCGGTGGCCGGGAACCCGTAACGGCCCCGACCGATCGGAGGTGAGGAACGTGCCCGCACGGAAGGAGCTCCCGTCGACCCTGGAGCGCTCCCCCCGGGAGGCGCGGCGCACCTGGATCAAGGCCCACGACTCCGCCGTGGAGGAGTACGGAGAGGGTCGGCGCGCACACCAGACCGCCTACAGCGCCCTGAAACACAAGTTCGAGAAGGTGGGCGACCACTGGGAGCGCAAGGAGGGCGGCCGCAGGGGACCCTCCGACCAGCGTGCCGCCCGCCCGCGCGGCAGGGGCGGACGCAGCGGCGAGGGTGTGGACGAGAACGCCGGCAAGGAGCACCTGTACTCCATCGCGCAGCGGCTGGACATAGGCGGACGCTCCCGGATGACCAAGGACGAGCTGCTGCGGGCCATCCGCGAGGCCAACCGCTCCGAGACCCGCCGGGCCCGCTGACGCCGCACCGGCACCGCGCGGTGTCCGTTCCCACGGCCCCCGTGCGGACGGCGCGTCCCTCCGCCGGCCTCAGCCGACGTAGCGGCGGGCGGCGG
>NZ_JAJFAU010000074.1 GCF_022614595.1 Streptomyces sp. CNQ085 | reverse complement strand
GGACGGAGACGAACATGCCGAGCAGCAGCCCGGACAGCGCCTCCAGGATCTGGCGGTGCGTCATGGGCACCTGTTCGGCGCCCGGGGCGGTGCGGCGGACGGGTGACGGCGGCTGCCGGCCGGGCATTACCCGTACCGCGTCCCACCAGGAGGCCACCGGATGGACCGCGACACCGTGACGGCGCGAGTACGGGCCGCGAAGGCCCCTCCGGCCGACGTACGGCGCCGGCTCCCCCGTACGGACGCGGTGCTCGCCGACCCCCGGCTGGCCGGGGCCGCCCGGCGCCTGGGCCGCGCCCTGGTGAAGTCCGAGGTGGTCCGGGCCCTGGAGCGGGCCAGGGCCGGCGAGATCCCCCCGGAGTCCGTCGCCGGCGCCGCGGCCGAGGCGCTGCCGGCGACGGCCGGAGGGCTGCGGCCGGTGGTCAACGCCACCGGTGTGCTGCTGCACACCAATCTGGGCAGGGCCCCGCTGTCCAGGGCCGCCCGGGAGGCGGTGGACGCCGCCTGCGGTCCCACCGACGTGGAGCTCGACCTGGCCACCGGCGACCGCTCCCGGCGCGGAGCCTCCGCCCTGGACGCCCTGTGCGAGGCGGTGCCGCACGCCGAGGCCGCCCATGTGGTCAACAACGGCGCGGCCGCCCTCGCCCTGGCCGCGACCGCGCTCGCGGCGGGAAAGGAGATCGTCGTCAGCCGGGGCGAGATGGTCGAGATCGGCGACGGCTTCCGCCTGCCCGACCTGCTGGTCTCCACCGGCGCCCGGCTGCGCGAGGTCGGCACCACCAACCGCACCTCGCCCGAGGACTACGCGGCGGCGATCGGCCCCGACACCGGCTTCGTGCTGAAGGTCCACCCCTCCAACTTCCGCATCACCGGCTTCACCCGTTCGGCCTCCGTGGCCGATCTGGCCCGGATCTGCCCTCCCGGCGTCCCCGTAGTCGCCGACATCGGATCCGGGCTGCTACGCCCGGAGCCGGTGCTGCCGGACGAGCCGGACGCCTCCGGCTGGCTGCGCGCGGGCGCGTCCCTGGTCACCGCCAGCGGCGACAAACTGCTCGGCGGCCCGCAGTGCGGCCTGCTCCTGGGCCGGACCGGTCCGGTGCGGCGCCTGGCCCGCCATCCGCTGGCCCGCGCGCTGCGGGTGGACAAGCTGACGCTGGCGGCGCTGGAGGCCACGGTGCGCGGTCCCGAAACCCCCGTCCACACCATGCTCCGCACCGATCCGGAAGACCTGCGGGCACGCGCCGAGCACCTCGCCGCCGAACTGCGCGGCGCGGACGTCGAGGCCCGCGCCGTGGACAGCGAGGCCGTCGTCGGCGGGGGAGGGGCGCCCGGTGTCGCACTGCCCAGCGCGGCGGTGGCCCTGCCCGAGGAGTGCGCCGGGCCCCTGCGGCTGGGCGATCCCGCCGTCCTGGGGCGGGTGGAGGGCGGACGGTGCCTGATTGACCTGCGTACCGTCCCGCCGGAGCGGGACGTGGACGTGGCCGATGCGGTGCGGCGGGCGGCCGAGGCCGCCGCGAACGGCCGGGGGCTGGGGTGAGAGGGGACGTGCACGTCATCGCCACGGCCGGCCACGTCGACCACGGCAAGTCCACCCTCGTCCGGGCGCTGACCGGAATGGAGCCCGACCGCTGGGAGGAGGAGCGCCGCCGCGGCCTCACCCTCGATCTGGGCTTCGTGTGGACGTCCCTGCCCGGAGCCGGACGGATCGCCTTTGTCGACGTGCCCGGCCACGAGAGGCTGGTCGGCAACATGCTGGCCGGAGTCGGGCCCGTACCGGCCGTTCTGATCGCCGTCGCCGCCGACCAGGGCTGGCAGCCGCAGTCCGAGGAGCATCTCGCCGTCCTGAACGCGCTGCGGGTGCGGCACGGCGTCCTCGCCGTCACCCGCGCCGATCTCGCCGACCCCGGCCCGGTCCGTGACGACGCGCTCGCCAGGATCGCCGAGACCTCGCTGGGGAAGATCGAGGCCGTGCCCGTCAGCGCCGTCACCGGCGCCGGAGTGGAGGAACTGCGAGCTGCCCTGGTCCGGCTGACCGCCGCGCTGCCCGAGCCCGACCGGGCCGCCGACGTACGGCTGTGGGCGGACCGTTCCTTCACCGTGCGCGGCCGCGGCACCGTGGTGACCGGCACGCTCGCCGCGGGCACCCTCCGCACCGGCGACCGCCTCCTCCTCGCCCGCGACGACCGGGCGGTGGTCCGTGTACGCGGGCTGCAGTCCCTCAAGGAGGAGCGCGAGGAGGTGGGTGCGGTCGCCCGCGTCGCGGTCAACGTGCACGGCGCCGGAGCCGAGGCGCTGCGGCGCGGCGACGCCCTGCTCGCCCCCGGCCGCTGGATCACCACCGGCCTGCTGGACGTACGGCTGCACGGCGACCCGGCGGACGATCTGCCCCGGCACCTGGTGCTGCACGCCGGTTCCGCCGCCGTCCCCGCCACCGTACGGCCGCTGGGGGCGGACACCGCCCGCCTGACCCTGGCGCGCCCCCTGCCGCTGCGGGTAGGTGATGTGGCACTGCTGCGCGACCCCGGGCGGCACCGGATTCCCGCCGGGATCACCGTGCTCGACGTCCGCCCGCCCCGGCTGGAGCGGCGCGGCGCCGGACGGGCCAGGGCTCGCGAGCTGGAGACGGCGGCCGGCGTGCCGGACGGCGCGGACCAGGTACGGTGCCGGGGGCTGGTACGGCGCGCCGAACTGCGGGCGATGGGAGTGCGGCCCCCGTACGAGCCCGTGGCCGGGGACTGGATCGCCGACCCCGGCCACTGGGCCGGGCTGCGGCGCGCACTGGCGCGGGCCGTGGAGGAGCACGCGGCCCGGCATCCGATGGACCCGGGACTGCCCGCCGAAGCCGCCCGCCGCGCCCTCGGTCTGCCCGAACGCGCCCTCGTCCGGGCCCTGGTGGCCGCCGGGCCGCGCCCCCCCCTGGAACACCGCGACGGCCGGGTCTACGGCAGTACCGCCCGCCCCCGTCTGCCGCCCCGGGTGCGCGAGGCGGTGGACGCCGTACGCGCCGAGCTGCGCGCCGCGCCCTTCCGCGCCCCGGAGGCGCACCGGCTGGCGGAGCTCGGCCTCACCCCGAACGCGGTCGCGGCGGCCGTCGCCGCGGGCGAGCTGCTCCGGATCGGCGACGGGATCGTGCTGCTGCCCGGTGCCGACGACCGGGCCGCCGCACTGCTGGCGCGGCTGGAGCAGCCCTTCACCACCAGCGAGGCGCGCCGCGCCCTGGACACCACACGCCGGGTCGTGATCCCCCTGCTGGAGCACCTGGACGCAAGCGGTCTGACGGCCCGTCTGGACAACACCCGGCGGCGCTGCGAATCTCCGGCCGGACAGACGGCCGGCGCACCGGACGGCTGACGCGCCGTCCCGCCGGTCGCACCGGCCCACTACGCTCCCTGCGCGAAGCGTCAGCGCGAGAAGGGGGCTTGCCGATGTCCGGCCACCACTGCGGCGATCGGTGCGGCGGCGCGATCGGGGCGAGGACCGGTGTGTGTGCGCGGGCTCGTCAACGACGGGGACCCGCGAGTCGAGGCGGTCGAACGGCAGCTGGGTCCGGAACTGGTCGAGCCGCTCCCCCCGGAGCGGCTGCGCTACCTCGCGGTCCTGGCCGTCGCGGTGTGTGACGAGCACGGTGACCGCGGCCGGTTCGTACGGGACGAGGGGCTGGCCGGGCACACGGGGCGCACCCGTTCGGCGCGCGCGGAGCGAGGCCGCGCCACCCGCGTGCTCGCGGGCGTCCTGGCAGGGGTCTTCCTGTTCCTGCTGCTGGTTCTGGCCGCCGCGGTGGCCGCCGCCGTCCTCGCCCTGTGGCGCGCCGTGCTCTGAGCCCGGGGCGGGCTGCTCCGAACGGGCCCGGGAAGTGGTGGAAGCGCGGGACGCCACCGAGGCTGGGAAGTCGACCGCACCCCCGGAGAGGTGATTCCCATGCCCGTGCCCCCCATCGACCGCGGCGACCTGGGCCTGCTCGTCCTCAGAGCGGGCGCGGGCGGCGTTCTGTTCGCACACGGCACCCAGAAGCTCTTCGGCTGGTTCGGCGGGAACGGACCGGAGGGCACCCGGGAGGCGATGGAGTACATGGGCTTCACGCCCGGCAGGGCGAGCGCGCTCGCCGCCGGGCTGACGGAGGCGGGCGGCGGCGCGCTGCTGGCCCTGGGCCTGGCCACGCCGGCCGCGGGAGCGGCGGTCGCGGGCACCATGACAGGGGCGGTGTCGGTCCACGCCCCGTCGGGCTTCTTCGTCACCGAGGGCGGCTACGAGTACCCGGCCTTCCTGGGCTTCGTCGCCACCTGCCTGAGCATCACCGGGCCGGGACGCCACTCCCTGGACCATGTGCTGGGCCACCGCCTCAACCGCCCCTGGGTGATGGCGGCCGCCTTCGCGGCGAGTACCGCGGCCGCCGCCGTCGTCCTGCGCCGCCGGGCGGGCGCGCTCGGCAGTGGACCGGAGCAGGCGACGCCTCCCGGCGCGGGCCCCGTCCCGGACTGACGGAGGCGGCACCACTTCCGAGGGGGCGTCCGGCGCAGGGCGCGGAGCCGTTGTCAGTCGCCGGCGGAGTAGCTGACGGGTTGTGGTGTGACCGAGGTGCGCGCCAAAGGGGCAACGAGACGGCGTCGCCACGCCCTGGTGACCACGGCGGTGACCATCGCCCGTCAGACGCTGCTTGACCCTGCCGCTGGCGGCAGGGTTGCACGATGACCGGCATGAACAGCACCACACCGCAGAGCAGCAGGATCGTCGCCGTCACCGGAGCCGGCACCGGGATCGGCCGGGCCACCGCCCGCGCCTTCGCCGCCGAGGGCGCCCATGTGGTCGCGATCGGGCGGCGGGCCGAGCCCCTCAAGGAGACCGCGGCCAGGCACGACCGGATCACGCCGCTGGCCGCCGACATCACCGCCGGGGGCGAGCCGGATCGGATCATCCGGGCCGTGCTGGAGACACACGGCCGACTGGACGTGCTGGTCAACAACGCAGGCATCGTGCGCAGCGGCGCCCTCGGCACGCTCACGCCGGAGATGATCACAGCTCAGCTTGCCACCAACCTCGTCGCCCCCATCCTGCTGACCCAGGTCGCGCTGCCACTCCTGGAGAAGTCGGGCGGGGTGATCATCAATGTCAGTACGTCGGTGGGGCAGCGGGCCTGGCCCGGCAACTCGGTCTATGCGGCTACCAAGACCGCTCTGGAGCTGCTGACCCGCAGCTGGGCGGTCGAGCTGGCACCCCGCGGGATCCGGGTGGCGGCGGTCGCCCCCGGCGCGATCGACACCACCATCGGCGAGCACCAGGGCCTGACGCCGGAGCAAAGGGCAGCGGTGCGGGAGTGGCAGCTGGCGCGCACCCCACTGGCCCGGATCGGCCGGGCCGAGGAGGTGGCCTGGGCGGTCACCTGGCTTGCCGCGCCGGCCGCGTCGTTCGTCACCGGAGTGGTACTCCCGGTCGACGGCGGAGCGGTCGTGGCGTGATAGGAGTGGCCCGGGAGGTGGGACGGGTGCGGATCGGTGAGCTGGCCGGGGCGACCGGGACAACCGCCCGTGCGCTGCGGCACTACGAGCAGGCCGGACTGTTCTCCTCGCAGCGGGCCCCAACGGCTACCGCGTCTACGACGAGCGGGCGGTGGTGCGGGTCCGCAATATCCGCTACCTGCTGGCCGCCGGGCTCACCCTGGACGACGTGCGGGTGTTCCTGCCGTGCCTGGACGGCGATGTGGCCGCCGCACCGCCCTCGGAGAAGGGCCTGCGGGTCGCGTTGGAGCGGCTGGCGGTCCTCAATGAACGGATCGCTGCCCAGACCGAGGCCCGCGACCGGCTGGAAGCCGCGTTGCGACAGGCGACCGGTGGCCGGATCCGCCCAGTGGCCTGAACGGGAATGAGCCGCACTGGTCTTCGTGGAGTCCCTGAAGCCCGGTCACGCTTCCAGGCGCGAGGAGAACCACGAGCAATGCCGGCACCCCGTAGATATCCCGATGAGCTGCGTGAGCGCGCGGTGCGCGAGGTCCGTTCGACGAGTACGAACAGACGTACCAGGCATAACTGGACGAAGTCTCACAGATCGCTTGATCACACGATCGCGGACTCCACGGAACTCGGGGCAGCTCACTCCGACGTGTTTTCGCCGGCGTCGAGGAGCTCGGTCACGAGCCGACGGGCGTACGCGGCATCGAGTCCGGCCGGGCGGAAGAGGATGCGGTACATCATGGGAGCGACCACGCGATCCATCGCCGTCTCGACATCGGGAGTTCTCTCCTCGCGGCCGATCGCGCGGGCGAGTATGACGTCGATCTGTTCGGCCGCGTAGGCAGAGCACTGGCCGGCGTTGCCGCCGTCCCGGTCGCCGAGCAGAGCGTCACGGATGTAGGCGCGGCCGGAGGGGGACGACATCTCGTCGAGGAACTGTTCGGCCCAGGCCGTCAGGTCGGACAGCAGGTCGCCGTGGTTCTCCGGCGCCGTGTCGGGCCGCAGGCGCTCCACCGCGACGTCCGACAGCAGCTCCTGAAGGTCGCCCCAGCGGCGATAGATCGTCGAGGGGGTGACTCCGGCGCGCCGGGCGACCAGAGGGACGGTCACCGCGTCGCGGCCCTGCTCCGACAGGATTTCGCGGACAGCGGTGTGCACCGAAGCCTGGACCCGTGCACTGCGCCCGCCGGGGCGCGCCATCGGCTTGCGACTCATGACTCCAACCTAAAGCACCGATATTGCGTTCAGGGGGAGTGCGCCGGCTCGACGGCGGCGCCAGGGCCCCTTGCCGGTCTCCTCGCTGCGGGCAGCCGGTCCTGATCCCGACCGGAGCCGAACGCATACGGGCCGGGGCGGACGTTTCCCCCCCGGCCCGCATGCCGTTCTCAGGCGGTCGGCGCGAGCGGTCGGGCGGACTGCGTCCGCTCGTAGGCGTGGCCCACCCGCAGCAGCTGCCGCTCGCCGAAGGGCCGTCCGAGCAGCTGCATGCCGATCGGCATGCCCGCCGTGTCGTGGCCCACCGGGACGGACAGGGCGGGTACTCCGGTGATGTTGGCCGGGGAGGACAGACGCACGTAGGCGTCGGAGACGGCCTCGGTCGAGCCGTCGGACCAGTTGACACTCTCCTGACCGGCCCTCACCGCGGCCATCGGAACCGCCGGGGCGGCGATCACGTCGACCTTCTCCAGGATGCGGGCCCATTCCTCCCGCATGAGCGTCCGGGAGCGCTGGGCACGCAGATAGTCGCCCGCGCCCATCAGCTCACCGGCCTCCAGGAGGATGCGGACGTCCGCCTGGTACAGCTCGGGGACCGTACGCAGCGTGCCCTCGTGGTAGGCGGTGGCCTCCGGCACCATCAATCCCCACTGGGTGGCCTGGACGTACCTGGTCATCGGGATGTCGATCTCGACGAGATGGGCGCCGAGCGTCTCCAGCCGCGCGATGCCCCGGCGGACGGTGGTCTCCACCTCCGCGTCGACATGGTCGAAGTAGTAGTTGCGCGGCACCCCGACACGCACTCCCGCCAGGTCCGGCTCCCGTTCCGGCCGGTAGTCGACGGCGGGGGTGTCCAGCGAGGCGGGGTCACGCGGGTCGTGCCCGGCGAGGACGGTCAGGACCAGGGCTGCGTCCTCGACGGTGCGGGTGATCGGTCCGACGTGGTCCAGTGACCAGGACAGTGGCGTGACGCCGTGGCGTGGCACCAGCCCGTAGGTCGGCTTGAGGCCGACCACCCCGTTCAGCGCGGCGGGAACCCGGATCGACCCGCCGGTGTCGGTACCGAGGGCGAAGGTCGCCGCCCCGGCCGCCACCGCGACGGCGGACCCGCCGCTGGAGCCTCCCGCGACCCGGCCGCGGTCCCAGGCGTTGCCGGTCTGCGGGGTGATCAGGCCGTAGGCGAACTCGTGGGTGTGGGTCTTGCCGACCAGGACGGAGCCTGCGGCCCGCAGCCGGGCGGCGACCGTGCTGTCGGTGGCGGCGCGGTGGCCGGCCCGGACCCGGGAACTGGCGCTGGTGGCCGAACCGGCGACGTCGATCACGTCCTTGAGCCCGGCCGGGACGCCGTGGAGTAGCCCCCGGAACACGCCGCGGGCCGCTTCCCGCTCGGCCTCCCGCGCCGCGCCGCGGGCCTGTTCAGCGGTGACCGCGACGTACGCCTCGACGTGCGGGTCCACCTGGTCGATGCGGTCGAGGACCGAGTCCACCAGCTCGACGGGGGACAGCCGGCGGGTCCGGATCTGCCGCGCGGCGTCGGCCAGGGTCAGCTCATACGGCTGCATCGTGCTTCTCCTTTCCGGCGCGGTAGGCGCCGGCGGGCGGGGTGTCCCCGCAGTCCAGCTCGCGCAGGACCGCTACGACGGAGTGGATGTGGTTGGCGGTGGCGGCGACCGCGGCGTGGCGGTCACCGGGCAGAGGAAGTCCGGCACGGGCGGCCCAGCGGGCGACCTCGAGAGGTGTGAGTTCAGCTGAGGGCATGCGGTTTCTCCTGGTCAGGGGGCATGGAAACGAAGCCTCCGCGCTAAAAGCTAACAGTTTGCTTTAGTCCGACGGTATGTCTATGGTCGGGCTAAAGCAAATACGTTGCGTTTACGGGGGGCCTCATGCCCGATGTCATGTCCGACGCGCCCGCGCACGTCGCTCACCAGACCACCCGCACCCGTGCGAAAAGGCGCACGCGCAAAGCTTCTTTCGCCCTCAACGTTTCGGTACTCGCGGCCCTGCTGGCCGCGTCCAGCGCCCCGACCCCGCTCTACCCTCTCTACCAGGACCAGTGGGGCCTCTCCGCGCTCGCCGTCACCGTGGTCTTCAGCGCGTACGCCCTGGCCCTGTTGCTTGCCCTGCTCACCACCGGAGCGCTCTCCGACCACCTGGGGCGACGCCCCGTCCTGGCAGGCGCCCTGCTCATCGCGGCTGCTTCCATGGTCCTTCTGGCCTCAGCGGACGACGCGAGCTCCCTGACCATCGCCCGGGTCCTGCAAGGAGTGGCCACGGGCGCGGCCATCAGCGCCGCGGGCGCGGCGCTCCTCGACCTGGAAAACCCCCGGCGCCCGGGCCGGTCCGCCCTGGCCAACAGCGTCACCCCGGTCGCCGGCATGGCCGCCGGCGTGCTCGTCTCCACCCTGCTCGTCCGTTTCGCCCCCGCCCCCACGGTCACCGTCTACGCACTGCTGGCGGCGTTGTTCCTCGCCCAGGCGATCGCGGCCGCCTTCACCACGGAGACGGCCCGCCGCCACGCGGGAGCGCTGCCGTCGCCGCGCCCGCGGGGCGACATCCCGCCCCCGGCCCGCCGCACCCTGCTGGCCGCGGGTGTCGCTGTCGGTGCCGTCTGGGCGCTGGGCGGCTTCTACTCCTCCCTCGGCCCGGCCCTCGTGCACCTGGTGGCCCCCGACGCCCCGCAAGCAGCCCGCGGCATGGTCTTCTTCACCCTCAGCGCCACCGCCGCGCTCACGGTATGGGCGCTGCGGCGAAGGACGCCCCGCGCCACGGCGATCGGCGGCTGCATATCCGTCCTGCCCGCCGCGGCCCTGACCCTGAGCGGTCTGCACGGCACCGGGTTGCCCGCCGTCCACGGCGGCGCGGCACTGGCCGGCATCGCCTTCGGCGCCGTTTCCCAGGGAGTGCTGCGCATGCTCCTCGCCCCGCTCGACGAGCGGGACCGCGCCGCGACACTGGCCGCCTACCACATCCTCAGTTACCTCTCCATGAGCCTGCCCGCCGTCGCCGCGGGCGCCGCTGTCCAGCACTACGGGCTGGAGGCCACCTCACATGCCTACGCCATCACCGCAGCCCTCCTCGCCCTGGTGGCGCTCACCGCGTCACGACGCGGGGCGGCCCGCCCCGAAGCCGACCGCTCCCACTGAAGACAACGAAGGAACCGACACGATGCACACCTCCCCCGCCGCCACCCCCGTTCCCTCCTGGACCGTGGGCGGCGTCACCGTCCACCGCGTCGACGAGGTCGCCCTGCCGCCCGCGACCGGGCCCTGGCTGCTGCCCGACGCCACCCCTGAGGTGGTGACCGCCCAGAACTGGCTGCACCCCCACTTCGCCGGCCGGGACGGGATCCTGCACATCGACAGTCACAGCTTCGCGTTCGTCGTGAACGGGCTGCGCGTTCTGGTCGACACCGGCATCGGCAACGGCAAGGAACGGGCCAACCCGGCCTGGCACAACCTGCGGACCGACTTCCTGGAGCGTCTCACCGCCGCCGGTTTCCCCCCGGACTCCGTCGACCTGGTGATCCTCACGCACCTGCACGCCGATCACGTCGGCTGGAACACACGGCAGGTGAACGGTGAATGGGTCCCCACCTTCCCCGGCGCCCGCTACCTCACCTCCCGCACCGAGCGGGAGTTCTGGGCCACGTACGACATGGAGGAGGCACGCGAACAGATGTTCCGCGACTCCGTGATCCCGGTCGAACAGGCGGGTCTGCTGAGCACGGTCGACGTCCCGCACGAGGGAGCCGAGATCGCCCCCGGCCTGCGCTTGGTCCCGACACCCGGCCACACCCCCGGCCACGTCGCGGTGGAACTGACCGACCGGGGGGAAACGGCGCTGATCTCCGGCGACTGCGTCCACCACCCCGTCCAGCTCGCCCACCCCTCCATCGGCGCCTGCGTCGACATCGACCCGCGGCAGTCCGAGGCCACCCGCCGCAAGCTGCTCGGCTCCCTCGTCGGCACGGACACCCTCCTCCTCGGCACCCACTTCGCACCGCCCACCGCCGGCCGAGTAGTCGCCCATGGGGACGCCTTCCGGTTGGATACAGCCCTGTGACCTGTGGTTTCTCAGCAAAGCAGGACCGGTTGTACCAGCTGATGGCAATACATGCCAACCGATGCCCTCAGGGCCCCTGCGGGGGGCACGGGCCGGGACGGGGGAGCACACCTGTGGCCCGGCCCCTGTGATGGTGGGGCCGGGCCGCCGAGTTCGCGGACGGTGGGCGCTCAGTCCTGCAACTGATGCGCCAGGAGGAGGGCGAGGGGGCCTGCGGGGAGCAGGAAGCGGCCCTCCCGGTCAGCAGCAGTCGCGGCCGGTAACGGCGGCCGCACGGGGGGCGGCCGTTGACCTGCGCCAGGCGCAGGAACCGCACCGGGCGGGCCTGCCAGGTGAGTTCCTGGATGCCGGGGTAGAGGGTCAGCGAGCAGTCTCCGTGCTCACACAGCCGGGTGCACGCCCGCTCCGAGCCAGGCCTGTCCACCCACCAGTCCAGCACGAACTCGGCTTGCTGCGGGCCGAGCACGGAGGCCACGATGCGCACCCCGGCCCGGATCCACCGGACCGCCGCCTCGGGGCTCAGCGCCGCGTACCCGTCCCGGCGCGTGGCCGTTTTCGGCGCGCCCGAGTAGGTGCTGATCGCCTCGCACCACACCCCCTGCCGGACCAGCGGGACGGGGCAGAGGGAGGGGGAGGCGGTCAACGGGCCGGCCTCCCCTCGTGGCCGAGGTGCCGCAGCAGCCACCGGCAGTCCAGCGCCAGGAGCCGCACTTGGTCCACCGCCGAACGCAACCCCTCTCCCAGCCCTTCACGGGACTGGGCTGCGGCAGCAGCCGCCCGAGAGGACTCGACGGGCGCGGCGGGCAGCAGCACCCGAAGGTGGTGCTGCAGCTCGGCCTCAAGCGTCTGGAGGTCCTCGTAGCGGGGAGGGACACGCTCTGCGGCCATGGCCCGGTCGATGGCGTCTGTGACGGGGCACCTGGTGGTGAGGGGAACGGGCACGCGCAACGTCATGATCGGCCCTCCTGTACCCGCCAGGAGAAAGGGGATCATGGCGTGGCCTGCGGGAGGCTGCCCCACGCTGCGCCTCGGCCACCGCCCGGGCCCGTCCGGCCCCGGTCACGCCGACCACCAGGCGGTCGCTGTACCCGGCGCCCTCGACCCGGTGGCCCATCGCCTCGTCGAAGCACGGGGGCACGGCCGCGCCGTACACCGTGGCGGTGCCCGCATACCGGCGGCCGGGCAGGTGGAGGTTGCGGCGGGAGCCGTGCTCGAGCCACACCAGAGCCCCCAGCTCACGCAGGGTCCGCACGTGGCGCTTCACCGTCGGCTCCGACAGGCCGAGCCGGGCCGCGGTGCCGGCCAGGTCGTAGATGACCCGGCCCTCGACGAAGTCCATGCGGCGCGCCAGGTCCTCGGCCACGCGCACGGTCGTCGCCGAGGCGCGCGGGTGCAGGCCGGCGTCGACGAACCAGCGCACCACCCGCCGCCAGGCACGCGGCTGCGCACGGCGCGACGCCGTGGTGGTGGCCTCCTGCTCCTCCCGGGGCACGGGCGTCCACGCGGGCAGGGGCGAATCTGGGCATGCCAAAGCAGGCCCGTGTACGCTGCGCAAAGGCAGTCCTTGCTTGCTACGTGGGGAACTGTTGATCAGCGGGCCGTGAACCCGCTGGTACTCACGGCCGGGCGGTCACCACACCGCTCGGCCGTACGTGTGCCTGGAGCTACTCTTCGGCCGGCTTATCTCGTGCCTTCCGCTTCCTGGGGCTGGCCGTCTCACCGGCGATGATCTGCCGGACGCGCCCGAAGCTGATGTCCAGCAACTCGCCGATCTGCTTGTACGTCAGTCCCTTGCCGCTGTCGTACAACTCGGCCAAGGCCTGCTGACGCATCTCACGCACCCTGGAATGCGCGTCCGGCCACTTCTCGAGCAGTTCCGTTAGGCGCCGCTCTCTCTTCCGCGTCGCCGGTGACGCCGAGTGCGTCGATCGAGTCCAGCACCCGCTGCACCTCCTCGTCTGTCACGCCACTCCCTTCCGAAGGGAGCGTGGCCTACCCGGCTCTTCTCGTTGTAGGGAACCCTGCAATTCAGGTGTTGGCCACGCTGCCAATGCCTTGATCAACAACACAACGGCCCCGGCGGAGCACCACCTCCGACCGGGGCCAGCCATCCACCTGACGACCCCAGGAGATGACCATGCGCGATCGTATCCGCGCCCGCTGCCGCCCCGGCGGCCCACCACCCCCGAAACTCCGTCCCCGACACGGACGAAGCCTTACGGCGGGCGACGACCTGCACCGTGCCCACCGCCCGCGTCCTGGCCGACATCGCCGACCGCCTGACCCGGGTCAACCCCGACCGGCTGATGGACGAGGGCGCGCTGCGGCTCCTGGCCCACCGGACCGCCGACCGCCCGCCGCCGCTACGCGCGACTGCTGCGGGAGGTGTGCGCCGGTGCCTGAGCAGCAGCCGGGACCCTGCCCCTCGTGCGACGGCGATGCGGGCCGCACCGAGGAACCAAACCGGTGAAAGGTGCCCTCATCGCGGACGTGGTGCTGCTTGACTGCACCGTCAACGGGGATGTCGCCGATCCGGCCACTCCGCTATCCCACGCGGCGCTCCCGCATTCGTACGTCGAGGGCCGCCGGCCGAGCGAGGAGGAGCCACCGGGGCCGGCTCCCGAACCGGAACCGGGCGCACGGGCGCGGTGAGCGGCGGCGGACCGCCGGCCCGGCGGGCGGCCGGCGGAGGCGGATGGGAATCGAACCCACCTGTCCGAGATCCTCGGACACCTCGGTTTTGAAGACCGGGAGGGCCACCAGGCACCCTTACGCCTCCATGCCGCCGGGGCACTCGTTCCCGGCCGTGGATCATCCAAACGCCGCCACCCGGAGGGAGTCAATCCCCTCCGGCGGCGTTTCGGCCGGCGGCGGCGGGGCAGTCAGTGCCGCGACGCCCGGCACGGGCCGGTGAGAGGGGATCGCGATGTACACCCGGAACGAGACGGACGGCCACCAGGACGGCGGTGCGGTCGAGGAGCCCGTACGGCTGACGCGGTACGCGCACGGCGGCGGCTGCGCCTGCAAGATCCCGCCCGGCGAACTGGAGGAGGCCGTCGCCGGACTGACCGGGGTCTCGCCCGCCGGGCCCGCCGGCGAGCTGCTGGTCGGGCTGGACACCGGCGACGACGCGGCCGCCGTACGCCTGCCCGGGCCGGAAGGCGGTCCCGCCGTCGTCGCCACCGCCGACTTCTTCACCCCTGTGGTGGACGACCCCTACCACTGGGGGCGCATCGCCGCCGCCAACGCGCTGTCGGACGTGTACGCCATGGGCGGCCGCCCCCTGGTGGCGGTGAACCTGCTGGGCTGGCCGCGCGGGAAGCTGCCGTTCGAGCTGGCGCGGGAGGTGCTCAGAGGCGGGCTGGAGGTCGCCGGGCAGGCGGGCTGCCACGTCGGCGGCGGCCACAGCGTCGACGACGTCGAGCCCAAGTACGGCATGGCCGTCACCGGGATCGCCGACCCGGACGCGCTGCTGCGCAACGACGCCGGACGGCCGGGGGTGCCGCTGTCGCTGACCAAGCCGCTGGGCCTGGGCGTGCTCAACAACCGGCACAAGGCCACCGGCGAGTTCTTCGGGCACGCGGTGGAGACCATGGCGGCCCTCAACCGGGAGGCGGCGCAGGCGGCCCTGGCGGCCGGCGTGCGGTGCGCCACGGACGTCACCGGCTTCGGGCTGCTGGGCCACCTGTACAAGACGGCGCGCGCCTCGGGGGTGAGCGCCGTGGTGGACTCGTCGGCTGTCCCCTATCTGGACGGCGCGCGGGAGGCGGTGCGCGACGGGTACGTCAGCGGCGGCACCCGCCGCAACCTCGACTGGGTCGCCCCGCACACCGATTTCGGCTCCGCTGACGAGCACACCCGGCTGCTGCTGGCCGACGCCCAGACCTCCGGCGGCCTGCTGGTGGCGGGGGAGATCCCCGGCGCACCCGTGATCGGCGAACTGGTCCCGGCGGGGGAGCACGCGCTGGTGATCCGCTGACGGGGACCCGCCGGGGGCGCGGGCGGCACATGCTCTCCGTGCCGTCCGCGCCCCCGGCGGGCCGTCACATGTCCCGGCCCGTCTCCTCGGTGATCCCCGACCGCACCTGGTACTCGCGCACCAGGTCCAGCAGCTTCGGCCCGCGTGGCCGCCGCCCCGGCCGGATGTCGCACGCCAGCGCCTTGGTCTCCTGGATGTGCACGTTCGGGTCCAGTGCCACGTGGAACAGTTCGTTGGCCGAGTCCCCGCGTGAGTAGCCGTTGGGGCCCCAGTGGTAGGGGAGTCCGATCTGGTGCAGGGTGCGGCTCCGCACGGTGAGCGGCGACATCCGGTCGGTCACCATCACCCGGGCCTCGATCGCGGAGCGTGCGCTGACCACCGTGGCCCAGCCCATGTGCTCCAGCCCCCGCTCGGCCGCCAGCTCCGGCGAGACCTCGCAGAAGAACTCCGGCTGGAGCTCGGACAGGTACGGCTGCCACCGGGACATGCCGCCCGCGGTGTGGTGCTCGGTGAGGCGGTAGGTGGTCGCCACGTACGGGAACACGTCCGAGCCCGGTTCCGCGCCGACGGGCTGGTAACGGTTGACCGGGTGCGGCTTCCCCAGCATCCGGACGGGATTGCGCTGTTGGCGGTAGAGCGGGTTGGCGAACGGCGTCTCCTGCGGTTCGTAGTGTGCTGGAAGCGGTCCGTCCAGCAGGCCGGTGGGCACGTACAGCCATGCCTTGCCGTCGGCCTGCATGATGAAGGCGTCGGTGCCCGACAGGGCGTCGGGCCCCTCGGCGTCCTCGACCGGTACGTGGTCCGGGCGCCGCTCCTCGGGGAAGTCCGGGACGTCGTGCCCGGTCCAGCGCCCTTTCTCCTCGTCCCACCACACCAGCGCCTTGCGTTCGCTCCACGGCCTGCCCCCGGAATCCGCCGACGCCCGGTTGTACAGGATCCGGCGGTTGGCGGGCCAGGCCCAGCCCCACTCGGGGGCCACCCAGTTCTGCTGCTCTCCCGGTTTGCGGCGCGCCGCCTGGTTGAGGCCGTCGGCGTAGACGCCGCAGTAGATCCAGCAGCCGCACGCCGTCGAGCCGTCGCCCCTGAGCTGGGTGTAGGAGGACAGCGGCCCGCCCTCGGAGTCGGAACCGTTGATCTCGGCGAGGACGGCCTCGGCATCCGGCTCGGCACTGTCGCCGCGGACCGGGTAGTCCCAGGTCAGGTCCAGGACCGGACGGTCCCTGTCGCTGGTGGAACCGGCCAGCTTCTCCCGGATGATCCGCCCGAGGTGGTACATGAACCACAGGTCGCTGCGCGCGTCCCCGGACGGTTCCACCGCCTTGTGGCGCCACTGGAGCATGCGCTGGGTGTTGGTGAAGCTGCCCTCCTTCTCGGTGTGCGTGGCCGCGGGCAGGAAGAACACCTCGGTGCGGATGTCCTCGGTGCGCAGCTCGCCCGACTCGATCTCGGGGCCGTCCTGCCACCAGGTGGCGCTCTCGATCAGGGAGAGGTCGCGCACCACCAGCCAGTCCAGGTTCGCCATGCCCAGGCGCTGCATCCGGCCGTTGGCGGAGCCGACGGAGGGGTTCTCGCCCATCAGGAAGTAGCCCTTGCAGACCCCGTCCAGCTGGTTCCGCACGGTGGTGTAGGTGTCGTGCGAGCCGGTCAGACGCGGCAGGTAGTCGAAGCAGAAGTCGTTCTCCTCCGTCGCGGCCGGCCCCCAGTACGCCTTGAGCAGGCTCACCAGGTAGTCGCGCATGTTGCCCCAGTAGCCTCGCTTGCCCGCCTCGGCGTCGATGAAGGTGTCCAGGTCCGTGCCGGTGTGGGCGTGCGGCATGGGGATGTAGCCGGGCAACAGGTTGAACAGCGTCGGGATGTCGGTCGACCCCTGGATCGAGGCGTGCCCGCGCAGGGCGAGGATTCCGCCGCCCGGGCGCCCGATGTTGCCCAGCAGGGTCTGGAGGATCGCCGCGGTCCGGATGTACTGCACCCCGACCGTGTGATGGGTCCAGCCGACGGCGTAGGCGATCGCCGTGGTGCGGTCCCGGCCGGAGTTCCCGGTGATCAGCTCGCAGACCTGGAGGAACGTGTCGCGCGGTACGCCGCAGACCTCCTCGACCAGCTCCGGCGTGTACCGGGCGAAGTGCCGTTTGAGCACCTGGAAGACGCAGCGCGGATCGCTGAGCGTCTCGTCTCGCCGGGGCTTGCCCTCGCCCAGGTCAGCGCCGCTGGAGCCGTGGGACTCGCCGTAGGCCTCCTCGGAGAGTTCGTCGACGCTCTCGTCGGAGGGCGCCTCGTCCTTTCCACCGGTGTCCGGATAGTTCTGCTCGCGGTGCCCAGAGGCGGCCTGCGTCCGCATCCCCTCGTACTGCCAGGTGCTCGCGTCGTACGTGCGGTGCTCCGCGTCCAGTCCGGAGAATACGCCGTCGAGGTCCTCGGTGTCGCGGAAGTCCTCGCGCAGGATCACCGGTGCGTTGGTGTACGCCAGCAGATAGTCACGGAAGTACTTCTCCTCGCTCAGAACGTGGTTGATGATCGCGCCGAGGAACGCGATGTCACTGCCCGCCCGCAGCGGCACGTGGATGTCGGACAGCGCGCTGGTGCGGGTGAACCGCGGGTCGACGTGGATCACCTTCGCGCCCCGGGCCTTGGCCTCCATCACCCACTGGAACCCGACCGGGTGGCACTCGGCCATGTTCGAGCCCTGGATGACGATGCAGTCCGAGTTCTGCAGGTCCTGCTGGAAGGTGGTCGCGCCGCCGCGGCCGAACGAGGTCCCCAGACTGGGGACCGTGGAGGAGTGTCAAATACGTGCCTGGTTCTCGATCTGTACGGCGCCCAGCGCCGTGAACAGCTTCTTGATCAGGTAGTTCTCCTCGTTGTCGAGCGTGGCGCCGCCCAGGCTCGCGAAGCCCATGGTGCGCCGCACCCGCTTCCCGCCGTGCTCCTCCTCCCAGCCCGACCGGCGCGACTCGATCACCCGGTCGGCGATCATGTCCATCGCCGTGTCCAGGTCCAGCCGCTCCCACCCGGTGCCGTGCGGCCTCCGGTAGAGCACCTGCTGGACACGGGCCGAGCCGGTGGTCAGCTGGAGGCTGGCCGCGCCCTTGGGACACAGCCGCCCCCGCGAGACCGGTGAGTCGGGGTCGCCCTCGATCTGGGTGACCTTCCCGTCCTCGACGTAGACGTTCTGGCCGCAGCCGACCGCGCAGTAGGGGCAGACGGACTTCACCACCCTGTCGGCGGTCTCCACCCGCGGCGTCAGGTTCGCGGTGCGCTCGCTGCTGGCCGCCGTGCCGCGGCCCAGCGGATCGTCACCGGTGAGCTGCCGGTACACCGGCCAGGAGTTGATCCAGGTTCGGATGCCCACGTCTGCCGTCCTCGCTGAACTCGTGCCACTGGTCCGCGGTGCGACCGCCCGCGCCGCCCCCGCCGGGGACGGCACGGAGCACCCTGTCACCGGTATTCCGGGGTACCCGGGGCCTCGGCCGTCAAACCGGCCTTCACACCGTCGGCCCGCCGTCCTGTCCGTTCACGCCCTCCACACCGTCCGCTCCGCCGGGATGCTCGCGGCGGCGTTCCCGGGCGCGGGCCCGCAGCCGTTCGCGCTGGGGCAGGACCGTGTACTTGGGGTCCTCCGCGGAGGCTACGCCCGCGGCGAAGACGCCGAACCGAAGGGCCGCCGAACCGGCCAGCAGAGCCACGCCCGAGAGCGCCGCGGCCGTCCGGCTGCGCCGTCCGGCCAGCAGTCCGGCGGCCGCGCCAGCCGCGGTGAGGACCTTGGAGGCGCGCATCAGGGCCCCGGACCTGCCGCGCTCCAGCGGCTCGGCGGCCAGACCCATACGGCGGGTCATCACCGCCGTGGCCCCCAGTTCGAGCGCGGCCCCGAAGACGGCGGCCCGGCGGGCCGGGCCGGCCTGCTCCACGGGAGCGGTGAGCATGCCCAGTCCGGCGGCCGCCGCGGCTCCCGAACCGGTGAAGACGAACGGCAGTTCGCGGTAGCCCTCGTGCCAGGACGGCACGGCCGTGTCGGCGATCAGCACGGCCGTGTATGAGGCCACGGCCGGGCCCAGTACCGCGGCACCGGCGGTGGCCGCCGCACCGGAGCGCCGGAACAGGCCGGTCGCGTCGGTGACGGCGGACACCCCGGCGAGCGGGCCGTAGGCGGCCAGGATCCAGGAGCCCATGCTCATGGGGGAGGTGGGCTTGGCGACCCGCAGCATGTTGTAGAAGCGCCCGGGGCGGCCCAGGTCGTGGATCAGCGCCACGGTGGAGGCGGAGATGGCCCCCAGCGCCCCGATCTTCGCCGACCGGGCCAGAGTCCGGCGCCCGGTGACGTGCGCCCCGGCGGCCAGCAGGGAGGAGCCGCCGGCCAGGCCGCCCAGGAAGAGGTACCCCCCGATGTCGAGGGCCTTCCAGGTGGGCCGGTTGAGGATCGGCATGCCGTAGTACGAGGTGAACCCGGCCTCGGGGACGACCGGCTGCTCTCCGCGCCGGCGCCTGCGGCGGTGTCTGCCGCCACCCTGGCCGGTGGCGGCCGTACGGCCGGGGTGCTCGCCGTCCGTCTCCGCTCCGCCGGGGCCACCGGGGGTGACCGGGCCCGGTACGTTCGGCTCGGGGGTGCTCACCGGCGCCTCCCCGTGAAGCAGGCGGCCACCCCGGCGGCCATTGCCGCCGCCGCGACCGCGGCGTACCGCCACATCGACGGCAGGTCACGGGTGGTCACCACCGGGTCGGGTGGCATGCCGTAGGCCTCAGGCTCGTCCAGCAGCAGGAAGAACGCGCCGTCACCGCCGACGCCGTCGCCCGGGTCCTCGCCGTACAGCCGGGCGTCGGGCACGCCCGCGGCATGCAGCTGCGCGACCCGGGCGGCGGCCCGCTCCCGCAGCTCGTCCAGCGGGCCGAACTGGATGGAGTCGGTGGGGCACGCCTTGGCGCAGGCGGGCTCCATCCCCGCGCCCAGCCGGTCGTAGCACAGGGTGCACTTCCAGGCGCGGCCGTCGCCCTCGCGCTGGTCGATCACCCCGTAGGGGCAGGCCGGTACGCAGTAGCCGCAGCCGTTGCAGATGTCCTCCTGGACGACGACGGTCCCGAACTCCGTGCGGAACAGCGAGCCGGTGGGGCACACGTCCAGGCAGGCCGCGTGGGTGCAGTGCTTGCACACGTCCGAGGCCATCAGCCAGCGCAGCTCGGTGCGCCCGTCGGGCGCGATCGGGGAGATCTCGCCGGCGGGGGCGCCCGGCCCGGCCCCCGCCGGGGTACCCGGCTCAGGGGTTGTGGCGCCCAGGCGCTCCGCGGCGGCGAAGGCGTCGAAGTCGCCCATACCGTCCGCGCCATCGGCGCCGCCCAGGGCTCCGTGCACCACGCCCGGCTCCTGGCTCCCCAGGGGCTTGCGCTGTTCGATGAAGGCCACGTGCCGCCAGGTGGAGGCGCTCAGCCCCTGGGAGTTGTCGTAGGACATGCCGGTCAGCTCCAGGCCGTCCTCGGGCACGGCGTTCCACTCCTTGCACGCCACCTCGCAGGCCTTGCAGCCGATGCAGATCGAGGTGTCGGTGAAGAAGCCCACACGCTGCGGGTGGTCGCGGTGGCCCGCGGCCCCCGCCGCGTCCGGCTGTGCGCCGTGGAGCAGACCTCCCGGGGCGGACGGCCCGGTCTCCCCGGCCTCCCCGGTCTGTGCGGCGGTGTCGGTCATACGGAGCCCCTGTCTCCCTTCCGGTGCGCCCGTCGGCGGCCTCGCTGTCCACGGGTCCCCGGGAGAGGGCCGGGTGAAACGGGGCCGTCCGTTCCTCCGTCCGCGGAAGGAGGTCCCGGGCCGCGCACCCGCCTCTGGGGGATTGCGCGAATGGCCCCCGGCGCGGATGCCCCGGCGCGGGCGGGGTGATGGAGTGGGGAGCGTGCACAGTCATACGTCCCGCCCGGTCGCGGCCGGGCGGAGAGTGAGGGTCTGCGCCGCGTTCGGCCCGGGGACCGGCACGCCGACACCGCCCACCTGCTGCACGGCCTGGTCGAGTCGGACCCGGCCGTACGGGCGGCTCTCGGCGGTACGGAGCGCCTGACGGGGGTCCTCGGCTATCTGGCGCAGCGCAGCATCGGTTACGGGCCGCGCTGGCAGCGGGCTGTGGAGGACGCGGCGGGCACGGCAGACGTGACGGATGGGGCGGCCGCGGAGGCATCGGTCGCCGCGCCGGGCGGTGTCCCCGGCTGGTCCCCCGCCGCCGCGGCGGCGCTGGAGGAAACCCTCCGCCGGGCACGGGCACGGGTCCGAGGGCGTGGCCCCGCTGGACGCGCTGCTCGCCGATCCGTGCTGCCGGGCGGTGGAGGTGCTGCGCCGCGCGGGCATCGTACCCGTACCCGGTCCCGACTCCGCTTCCGCTCAGGCCTTTGCGGGATCGGTGACGCGGGGCGCCGGGGACCGATCCCCGAAGTTCTGTCAGGGGCACAGCCGCTGACGCACCTGTCGGGCGCTGGCATGATGGGCCGGTGCATGCTCCCGCCTCCCCGGCCGCCCCTTCGAGGGCGAGCGCCGGTCTCACCCTCGCCCTCTTCTCCGCCCTCGCCTTCGGCGGCTCCGGCCCGGCGGCGAAGCCGCTGATCAACGCCGGGCTCGACCCGCTGCACGTGACCTGGCTCAGGGTCGCGGGCGCCGCCGTCGTGCTGCTGCCGCTGGCCTGGCGCCACCGCGGTCTGCTGCTGCGGCGGCCGGCGCTGTTGGCCGGGTTCGGGCTGCTGGCCGTCGCGGGCGTACAGGCGTGCTACTTCGCGGCGATCTCCCGCATCCCGGTCGGAGTCGCCCTGCTGGTGGAGTACCTCGGGCCCGCGCTGGTGCTGGGCTGGGTGCGCTTCGTCCAGCGCCGTCCGGTGAGCCGGGCGGCGGGGGCCGGGGTGGTGCTCGCTGTCGGCGGCCTGGCGTGCGTGGTGGAGATCTGGGCCGGGCTCGGCTTCGACCTCTGGGGGCTACTGCTGGCGCTGGGCGCCGCCTGCTGCCAGGTCGGTTACTTCGTCCTGTCCGCCCACGGGACCGGCGAACCCGGCAAGGGCCCCGGCAGGGACGGGGTTCCCGACCCGCTGGGCGTCATCGCCCACGGGCTGCTCATCGGCGCACTGGTGCTCACCGCCGTCGCCCGGCCCTGGGAGATGGAGTGGTCGGTGCTGGGCGGGAGGGCCGAACTGGCGGGCCTCCCGGCATCCGGCGCACAGGTGCCCGCGGCCGTACTGCTGGGCTGGATCGTGCTGGTGGCGACCGTGGCCGCCTATCTGACTGGGGTGGTGTCGGTGCGCAGGCTCTCGCCTCAGGTGGCAGGGGTGGTGGCCTGTCTGGAGGCGGTGGTGGCCACCGTGCTGGCCTGGGTGCTGCTGGACGAGCGGCTGTCGGCGGTGCAGCTGCTCGGCGGTGCGGTGGTGCTGGCGGGCGCGTTCGTCGCGCAGCGCGCCACGCCCGCGGCTCCTCCCGCACCGCCCCCCGGGCCGGTGGCCGTAGGGGGCCGCGAAGGGGCAGCCACGGGTGAGGGAGGGCGCGCGGAGCGGCGGTTGTCGCGGGACATGCCCGCACCGTAGGGTTCGGGCATGCATTCGACCGTGCTTCCCCCGCCCGCCGCCTAGGGCGGGCCGCTAAGGAGAACCGCGCCGGCGTCAGCGCCGCCGCGCAGGTCATCGCTGCCCGCGTACGGGATCACATGACGACTTCCCGATACACGCGGAGAACCCACACGTGTCGAAACCCACCTCTGCCCTGTCCTCCGCCGCGCCCACCGGCGGACTGTCCGTCGGGCGCGGATTGCTCTACCTGGTCGTCGCCGGAGTCGCCTGGGGTACTGCCGGAGCCGCGGCCGCCCTGCTGTACCGCGCCGGCGACCTGGGGCCGATCGCCCTGTCCTTCTGGCGCTACGTCGGCGGGATCGCCCTGCTGCTGGCATTCCTCCCCCTGCGCCGCACCGCCCGCCCGGGAGGCCGCCGGGGCCGTGCGGCCCCGGCCCCGCCCGAGCCGCGGCGCCGCCGGGTGGGACGGATCGTGGCCACCGGGCTGGGGCTGACGGTCTTCCAGACCGCCTACTTCGCGGCCGTCCAGGCCACCGGGCTCACCGTCGGCACGGTCGTCACCCTCGGCGCCGGGCCGGTGCTGATCGCACTCGGGGCCAGGCTCACGATGGGCGAGCGGCTGGGGCGCGGCGGCCTGGCGGCCGTGGCCGGTGCGCTGGCCGGTCTGACGGTGCTGTGCCTGGGCGGCGACGAGGCCACGGTGCGGCCGCTGGGCGTCGGCCTCGCGCTGCTGTCCGCCTCCGGTTACGCCGCCGTCACCCTGCTGACCCGGTGGATGGGCCGCAACGGCGCGGGCGGCGACCCGTACTCCACCACCACCTGGGCGTTCGGTGTCGGAGCGGTGTGCCTGCTGCCCCTGGGACTGGCCGAAGGGCTGCTGCCGCACACCGCCGAGGACCCGCTGTGGGTGCTGTTCCTGCTGGTGTACACCGCCGCGGTGCCGACGGCGCTGGCCTACGCGCTGTACTTCGCGGGGGCGGCGGTCGTACGGTCGGCCACCGCCTCGGTGATCATGCTCATCGAGCCGGTGAGCGCGGCCGTGATCGCCGTTGTGCTACTGGGCGAGCGGCTGACCGCGGCGACCGTCGCGGGCACCGCGCTGCTGCTCACCGCCGTGACGGGGCTGGCGATCGCCGAGGCGCGGCTGGCCTCCGGGGCGCGCCGCGCGGCCGCCTCGGGCGC
>NZ_JAJFAU010000073.1 GCF_022614595.1 Streptomyces sp. CNQ085 | reverse complement strand
GTCCTGCACGCCGGGCGCGGTGGTGGCGGGGTCGGGTGTCGTGGTCGCGGTGGTGGTCTTCGTGGTGTTCATCGTCGTCACCACACCTCTCCCTGCTTGCGGAGCGAACGGCGGTAGAACACCGCGAAGAGCATCAGGAGCAGCAGGATCAGCACGCCCCAGGCCGCGGAGGTGGCGAAGTCGCGCGGGCTGTTGAGGAAGGACAGCCGGTAGGCGTAGGTCACCAGGATCTCGGTGGAGTCGCCCGGCCCGCCGCGGGTGAGCAGGTAGATCACCGGGAACATGTTGAACGTCCAGATGGTGCTCAGCAGGACCACGGTGCTGCTGACCGAGCGGATGCCCGGCAGGGTGACGTTGCGGAAGCGCTGCCAGGCGTTCGCGCCGTCCACCTCGGCGGCCTCCAGCAGCTCCGAGGGGATGGCCTGGAGGGCGCCCAGCAGGGCGACGAGCATGAACGGCACGCCCAGCCAGACGTTCACCGCGATGACGGAGATCTTCGCCCAGGTGGGGTCGCCCAGCCAGGGGACGCCCTCGATGCCCCCGCCCTCCAGGATCCTGTTGAGGATGCCGTTCCTCTCGTTGAACAGCATCTGCCAGGCGAAGACGGAGACGAAGGCCGGGATGCCCCAGGGCAGGATGATCGCGATGCGGTACACCGCCCGGCCGCGCAGCTTCCGGTTGAGCATGGTGGCCAGCACAAGGCCCAGCAGGAAGGTCACGGAGACACAGCCGACCGTCCACAGCACCGTCCAGCCCAGTCGGTCCCAGAAGACGTTGTCGGTGAGGATGTCCAGGTAGTTCTCGAGGCCGACGAACTCGTAGGTGGCCTCGATCTCGTTGACGCCGATGGTGCGGGCGACGTTGGCCTCGTCCGCGTCCGTCAGGGACAGCCAGATGCCCCGGACCAGCGGATAACCGATGATCACCCCGATGACGATCACCACGGGGGCCACCATGGCCCATGCGTACCAGTGCGTCGCCAGTGCGCGGCGCAGCGGCCCGGGGGCCTTGCTGGACTTCTCGCCAGTTCCGCGGCCGGCGCCACCGACTGGCCGGTCTCGACAGCCATGGTCGTCGGTCAGCCTCTCCCTGAGCTTTCTCCTGCCCTTACTTCCAGTCCCCGTCCTCAAGGAGCTTGGCGTACTCCTCGCCGGCCTTCTCGGCGGCGGCCTCCGGCTCGGTCTTGCCGGTCAGCACCTCGGCCATCTGGACGCGCAGCGGCTCGAAGAGGGAGTTGCCCTCGGCGATCCAGGGGCGCTCGACGGCCTTGTCCACGGCGGGCCTGAAGAACTGGACCATCTGGTTGTCCTCGACGGTCTTCTCCCCGTACACCGAGGTGCGCGTCGGCAGGAGGCTCAGCTCCTCGGTGGTGCGCTTCTGGACCTCGGCGGAGCTCATGTACCTGACGAACTCGTAGGAGGCGTCGAGGTTGTCGGAGCCGGCGTAGACGGAGTAGTTGTGACCGCCCTGCGGGGCGCCCTGACCGGCGCTGCCGGCCGGGACCGCGGCGACCCCGAGGTTGTCCTCCTTGCCCTCGAACTGCTTGCCCGCGAGGGTGTCCTCGATGGCCCAGGGGCCATTGATCATCATCGCGACCTTGCCGTCCTTGAAGGACTTCTGCATGTTCTCCCAGCCGTTGGTGGTGTCCGTGGTCGCGGCCCCGGAGTCCACCAGGTCCTTGATCACCTCGAACGCCTTCACGCCGGGCTCCTCGTCGATGGTGATCTTCTTCGCTCCGGCGTCGAGCATGTCGCCGCCCTCGCCGTAGAGGAAGGGCAGGAACCAGTACGGGTCGTCGCCGCGCAGGTAGAACGGGGTGACGTCGTTCTTCTCGAACGCCTTCGTGGAGTCCTTGATGTCCTCGACCGACTGCGGGACCTCGACGCCGGCCTTCTCCAGCAGGCCCTTGTTGTAGAAGAGGGCCAGGGTGTCGATGACCTGCGGGACGGCGTAGGTCTTGCCGTCGTACTGGGTGCTGCCCCAGGCCTGGGGCAGGTAGTCGTCCTTGTCATCGACCGCGGCGGTGTCGTCCAGCGGGGCGAGGTAGCCCAGGCTGGCGAAGTCGGCCACCCAGGCGACCTCGGTGCGCATCACGTCGGGGGCTCCGGAGCCGCCGCCCGCGGCGTTCTTGAACTTGTTGCCGGCCTCGCCGAAGGGGACGTTGACGTACTTGACCTCGACGCCGGGGTGCTTGTCCTCGAACTCCTCGGCGACCTTCTTGTAGAAGCCCTTCTCGGCGTCGCCCGACGTGTCCCAGAACTCGACGGTGCCCGACAGCTCGCCGCTGGCGTTCTTCTCGCCGTCACCGCTCTCGCCGCCGCAGGCAGTGGCCGCGAGCGTGATGGCCGCGACCAGTGCGGTGGCCCCTATGCCACGCCGCATGTGAACTCCTCCATGATCCGGTGCCCGTCTCGCGGGGGCACTGGTGTACTCCGCGCGGGCCGCGCTGTCACGGCGCCGGGCTGACCAGGAACGTAACAGTGGTGCAATCTTTTAGAAAGACCTTGCGGCAACTTTCCGCAAACGAGTCTGCAACGGCTTCCGCCGGAGATTGCGCTCCCGCTACCTTCCTCCCCGCTCCACCGCGGATCCTCCGCTTGAGGACAGACGGGAAGAACACGATGGAAGGTCACATACACCCCGGGGCGTCCGATTCGCCCCCCGGACCGGCACCCCCGCCCTGGAAGCCGACTTGTCCGGCTTCCCGCCGACCACCACCGCGAGCGTGACGCTGGAGGACGGCGGCGTCCACGGCGTCCCCCAGGTGACCGACACCCTCGCCCTGCTCTACAACCGCCGGATCTTCGAGGTGGCCGGGATCGACCGCCCCCGGCCACCTGGAAGGACCGCGAGGACGTCGCGCCGGAGATCGAGGAGAGGACGGACACCGAGGGCATCGCCCCTCAACCCCGATCCCTTCTTCTCCCTGCCGTTCCTGTACGGCGAGGGGAGCGACCTGGTCGATGTCGCCTCCCGCACGATCACTGTCGCCTCCCCCGGGTCGGTCCGGGGCGTGGCCACCGCCGCCGACTGAGGAACGCCCCCTGCTCCGGACACGGTTCGGCCCCGGCTCCGCGCCCGGAACCGGGGCCGAACCATGCCAATACGGGTGAACTCCCGGGTACGGTGGGCAGTCGGACACATGACCGGTACAGTCCGGTGCTGTGACCGCACGACTAGCTGACATCGCAGCCCAGGCGGGGGTCAGCGAAGCGACGGTCAGCCGCGTCCTCAACGGCAAGCCCGGCGTTTCCCCGGCCACCCGCGAGTCCGTCCTCGCCGCACTGGACCTGCTGGGGTACGAACGGCCCATGCGCCTGCGCCGGCTCAGCGCGGGGCTGGTCGGGCTGATCACCCCCGAGCTGGAGAACCCGATCTTCCCGGCGTTCGCCCAGGTCATCGGACAGGCGCTGACCCGTCAGGGCTACACCCCCGTCCTGGCCACCCAGACCCCCGGCGGCTCGACGGAGGACGAGCTGACCGAGATGCTCGTGGACCGCGGCGTGGCCGGCGTCATCTTCGTCTCCGGGCTGCACGCCGACACCACCGCCGACACGCAGCGCTACGAGCGACTGCGCGGCAAGGGCGTGCCGTTCGTGATGGTCAACGGCTTCTCCCCCAAGGTCCGCGCGCCCTTCGTCTCACCGGACGACCGGGCCGCGATGCGACTGGCCGTCACCCACCTCGTCTCGCTCGGCCACGAGCACGTGGGGCTGGCCCTGGGACCGGCCCGGTTCGTGCCCGTCCAGCGCAAGACGGAGGGCTTCACCACCAGCCTCCAGGAGCAGCTCGGACTCTCGCGCGACGAGGCGGAGTCGACGGTCGAGCACTCGCTCTACACCCTGGAGGGCGGCCAGGCGGCGGCCGGCTCTCTGATCGACCGCGGCTGCACCGCCGTGGTCTGCGCCAGCGACATGATGGCGCTCGGCGCCATCCGGGCCGCCCGGCAGCGCGGCCTGGCCGTTCCCGGCGACGTCTCGGTCATCGGCTTCGACGACTCCCCGCTGATCGCCTTCACCGACCCGCCCCTGACCACCATCCGCCAGCCGGTGACCGCGATGGGACAGGCGGCGGTACGGGCGCTGCTGGAGGAGATCGGCGGCACCCCCGCCCCGCACAGCGAGTTCGTCTTCCTGCCCGAGCTGGTGGTACGCGGCTCCACCGCCTCCGCGCCTCAGGGTCGGGGGTCCGTCTCAAGGAGGACGGAAAGCGACCGGAACCGGACCGGGGGATGATCGGTCGGAGTCCGGATTCTGGCAGACTGGCGCACCATGGGGGCTCCGACCGCGAGGACGACAGAAGAAGCCGGAGTGACCACTGTCACTCCGGCAGGTGAACGCACGGTTGCTCCGGCACCGCACCGCACCGTTACCCAGCGCATCCGCGCGCCCCGCAGGCCCCGGATCTGGTTCGAGATCACGCTGATCGCGGTCAGCTACTGGACGTACTCCATGATCCGCAACGCCGTGCCGGAGCAGGAGGCGCAGGCGCTGCGGAACGCCGACTGGCTGTGGGCGTTCGAGCGGTCCCTGGGCATCGCCGTCGAGCAGTCCCTCAACCACGCGGTCAACGGCGTCACCTGGCTGATCGTGACGATGAACTACTACTACGCCACGCTGCACTTCATCGTCACCATCGGCGTCCTGGTCTGGCTCTACCGCAGACAGCCGGGCCGCTACGCCGCCACCCGCACGGTCCTGTTCGCCACCACGGCCGTCGCCCTGCTCGGCTACTACTTCTACCCCCTGGCCCCGCCGCGGCTGATGGAGAGCGCGCACTTCATCGACACCGTCAAGGTCCACGACACCTGGGGCTCGATGGCCTCGGGCAACATGGCCAGTGTCTCCAACCAGTACGCGGCCATGCCCTCGATGCACATCGGCTGGTCGGTGTGGTGCGGCATCACCCTCGCCCTGCTGGCGGCGCCGCTGTGGGCGAAGATCCTCGGCTGGCTCTACCCGGCCCTCACCCTGGTGGTCATCGTCTGCACCGCCAACCACTTCTGGCTGGACGCGGTGGGCGGGCTGCTCTGCCTGGGCATAGGCTACGCGGTCTCCTGCGCCTGGTACGGCGCCCCGGCCCACCGTCTGCCCCGCCTGGTCCCTCCGCCGCCGACGCCGGCCCCCCGCTCGGCCCCGTAGCTCACTCCACCCCGTAGAACAGCCGGTCCACCACCGCGCGGGCGCGGCGCGTGGTGCGCCGGTAGTCCTCCAGCATCTCGCCCACGTGCCCCGGTTCATAGCCCAGGTAGCGGCCGACGGCGGCCAGTTCGCGCGGCTCGGAGGGGAAGGTGTCGCCGGGCCGGCCACGCACCAGCATCACCGCGTTGCGCACCCGGGTGGCCAGCAGCCACGCCTCGTCCAGGGTCGCCGCGTCCTCCTCCCCGATCAGCCCGGCGTCCCGCGCGGCGGCCAGCGCGGGACGGGTGCGGGTGGTGCGCAGCCCCGGCACCTTCGCCGCGTGGCGCAGCTGCGTCAGCTGGACCGTCCACTCCACGTCCGACAGTCCTCCCCTGCCCAGCTTGGTGTGGGTGGTGGGGTCGGCGCCGCGCGGCAGTCGCTCGCTCTCCATCCGTGCCTTGAGACGGCGGATCTCCCGCACCGCGTCCTCCTCCAGGCCGTCCTCCGGATAGCGCAGGGGGTCGACCAGCCCGGCGAAGCGGCGGCCCAGGTCCGCGTCCCCCGCCACCGGCTCGGCCCGCAGCAGCGCGTGCCGCTCCCACACCCGCGACCAGCGGCGGTAGTAGGTCCCGTAGGAGGCCAGGGTGCGCACCAGCGGGCCGCTCCTGCCCTCCGGCCGCAGGTCGGCGTCGATGAGCAGCGGCGGGTCGGAGCTGGGCAGCTGCAGGAGGCGTCGCATCTCACCCGCGACGGCGAGGGCCGCCTCGCCGGCCTCCCGCTCGTCCACGCCCTCGCGCGGTTCGTGGACGAACAGCACGTCCGCGTCGGAGCCGTAGTTCAGCTCGCGGCCCCCGAAGCGGCCCATGCCGATGATCGTGAAGCGGGTGGGCAGGGTGTCGCCCCAGCGGGCGTCCACCGCCGCCCGCAGAGCTCCGGCGACGGTGGCGGCGTTCAGATCGGACAGCGCCTCTCCCACCAGGTCCACGACGGCGGCGACGCCGTCGGCGCCCTGCGCGCCGCCTTCCGCTCCGTCTTGCGTACCGCTCTCCGAGCCCTCCTCCGCGCCCGCGGCCCCCGCCTTGTACGCGCCGATGACATCGGCGGCGGCAGTGCGGAACAGCTCTCGGCGCCGCACTCCGCGCACGGCGGCGACGGCCTGCTCGGGCCCGTCGGCCCTGCCGACGGCCGCCAGCGCCTCCTGGGTCAGCGTCTCCCTGCAGCGCGGCCGCAGCCCGCCGGGATCGCCGAGCAGGGCCACGGCCTCGGGGGCACGCAGCAGCAGGTCGGGGGCGAGCCTTCCGGCCGACAGCACCCGGGCCAGGTTCTCCGCGGCGGCCCCCTCGTCCCGCAGCAGCCGCAGGTACCAGGGCGTCTGGCCGAGCGCGTCGGAGACCTTGCGGAAGCCCAGCAGTCCGGCGTCGGGGTCGGCGGAGTCGGCGAACCAGCCCAGCAGCACCGGCAGCAGGGTGCGCTGGATGGCGGCCTTGCGGCTGACCCCGGAGGTCAGCGCCTCCAGATGGCGCAGGGCGGCCGCCGGGTCCGCGTAGCCGAGCGCCTCCAGGCGCTGCCGGGCGGCTCCGGCCGACAGCCTGACCTCGCCGGGCGCGAGCTGGGCGACGGCGTCCAGCAGCGGCCGGTAGAAGATCTTCTCGTGCAGTCGCCGCACCACCGCGGCATGCCGCTTCCAGGCACGGGTCAGCTCGGCCACCGGCTCCTGGCGGAAGCCCAGGCAGCGGCCCAGCCGGCGCAGTTCGCTCTCGTCCCGGGGCATCAGATGGGTGCGGCGCAGCTTCTGGAGCTGGATGCGGTGCTCCAGGACACGCAGGAAGCGGTACGCGTCGCCGAGCGCGGCGGCGTCCTGACGGCCCACGTACCCGCCCGCCGCGAGGTCGTCGAGCGCGGCCAGCGTGGTGGGACTGCGCAGGGCGGCGTCGCTGCGCCCGTGGACGAGCTGGAGGAGCTGGACGGCGAACTCCACGTCGCGCAGGCCCCCGGGCCCGAGTTTGAGTTCGCGGTCCAGCTGTGCGGCCGGGATTCCGGCGACCACACGGCGGCGCATCTGCTGCACGTCGGTGACGAAGTTCTCCCGCTCGGCGGCCTGCCACACCATCGGGGCCACGGCGTCGACGTACTCCCGGCCCAGCGCCGGGTCGCCGGCCACCGGGCGGGCCTTGAGCAGGGCCTGGAACTCCCAGGTCTTGGCCCAGCGCCGGTAGTACGCCAGATGGCTGGACAGGGTGCGCACCAGCGGGCCGTTGCGCCCCTCGGGCCGCAGGTTGGCGTCCACCTGCCAGATGGTGCCCTCGGCGGTGGTGTCGGAGCAGATCCGCATCATCCGCGCGGCGAGCCGGGTCGCCGCGCGCAGCGCCCCGCTCTCCCCGTCGCCGTCCCCTCCCGCTCCCCCGGCGGGCTCGGCGACGAAGACGACGTCCACGTCCGAGACGTAGTTCAGCTCGCGGCCGCCGCACTTGCCCATCCCGATCACCGCCAGCCGGCACGCCCGCGCGTCCCCCGGCTCCTCGCGCCCGGCCATCGCCAGGGCGGCGCGCAGGGTGGCGGTGGCCAGATCGGCGAGCTCGGCGGCGGTCTCGTCGAGGGTGGTGCTGCCGCACACGTCGCGGGCGGCGATGGTGAGCAGAGCCCGGCGGTAGGCGGCGCGCAGCTCGTCGGGGCCGTCCGCGCCGGCGAGCGCGGCCTCGAACTCCCCGACGCCCGGGTGGAGGTCGGCCTTCTCGTAGGAGTGGAGGGCCCGCCAGTCGCCGGGGTGGCCGGCGAGATGGTCGCCGAGCGCCTCGGAGGCGCCCAGCACGCCCAGCAGCCGGTCGCGCAGCGGCTTGGCGGCCAGCACGGTGCCCAGCAGCGTCTGCCGCCCGGCCTCGTCCGGCTGGACCTCCACCAACCGGACGAAGGACAGCAGCGCCTGGTCGGGATCGGCGGTGGCGCCGAGCGCGTCCAGCAGCACCGCGTCGTCGCGCACCTGGGCCAGGGCGGGCGAGTCCAGCAGGCGGACGGCCGCCCCCGGATCGGTGAACCCGCGCCGTACGAACCGTCCGAACCGGCTGTCCCGCCGACCGCCCTGCACCACCGTGGCCTTGCCTCTCGCCGCTGCCGCCGTACCGTCTGCCCCGCCTGCCCCGCTCCCGCGGGCCGCTACAGCACCGGCAGGGACTTGCGCAGCTCGAAGGCGGTGACCTCGGAGCGGTACTCCTCCCACTCCTGCTTCTTGTTGCGCAGAAACTTGTGAGCCACCCTACGGCTCTGGGCAAGGCCCCACACGAGCTGCTACGACCAGCCATCGTACGGTCGTCGTTGGTCGTTGTCGGCTACCCCGGGCCGTCCCCTGACGGCCCACAGACGGCCCAGGCTCCCAACGGTGGGCCCTTGATCACCGCTTTATAAGCCTGACACCCTCGTCGACACGCCTTCGCTGGGCCCCGCAGGCTTGTGCTCACGCAGCCCGTCGGACGAGACGCCCCACGCGAAACGGTTCTGGAACTTCTGTGCCAAAGTGGAAAGGAAGCACCCTAGGGAAGTGAGGGCCGTTGATGGCAGAGAGCGCCAGGCAGATCGCCGATGAGCTGCGGGAGCGCATCCGGTCGGGCGAGCTGGCTCCCGGTGCCCGGCTTCCTGGTGAGCCGGCCCTAGTACGCGAGTACGGCGTGGCCAAGGAGACCGCCCGCCGAGCACTGACACTGCTGGTCACCGAAGGGCTGGCCGTCCGCAGGCGGGGCAGTGGGACGTACGTGCGGGAGTTCCGGCCGATCCGGCGGGTCGCCAACCGCCGCCTCGCCCAGGAGGGCTGGGGATCCGGGCGGTCCATCTGGGCTGCGGACCTGGGTGAGCGCCCCCTCTCGGTCACCGATCTGAAGGTCTACGAGACGACCGCACCCGACCATGTGGCGCGCGTACTGAACTTGGCCGAAGACGCCCCGGTTGTGATCCGCGACCGGGTGTTCGTGGTGGAGGGCGAGCCGGTCCAGGCCGCCACCTCCTACCTGCCGGCCGAGTTGGTGCGCGACACTGCGATCGCCCAGCCCGACACCGGGCCCGGCGGCACCTACGCACGCCTGGCAGAGCTGGGGTTGAAGCCCGTCCGCTTCACCGAGGAGCTACGGGCTCGCATGCCCAGCCAGGCCGAGGCCGAGCGGCTGCACCTCGCGGAGGGGACGCCGGTAGTGGAGATCTGGCGCACCGCGTTCACCGAGGACGACCGTGCCATCGAGGTGAACAAGATGCTGCTGGACGCAGGGGTCTACGTCATGGAGTACCACCTGAACAGCTAAGACTGTCCGCAGCCACCCCAGGGAGCCCGCTTCAGGCGGGCTCCCTTTTCCACGTCCTGAACCCGGACCGGTTGACCTCCCTAGGGATGTTGCCTATAAATATCCCTAGGGATGTCCACGCATCCCTGACAGCCTCCTTTGGGCTGCTCAGAGCATGCGTGTGCCTTCTCAGGGCCTCCGGACCACCCGGAGGTGAGGGACCCGGACCCCTTGGCAACCGGAGGGCTGAGACCGAAAGGTCGCGTCTCCATATGCCTGAAACGGGAGCACGCTCCCGAAGGAGACCTTCTGCAACGACCGCAACCTCATCCGCAGCGCCTCAGCGCGCTGCGGCCGGTTGCCTCCTCCGCCCGTCCGGTCCCGCGTGCTGCGCGGCGCTGTACGGGCGGGGCGTGGGGAGCCGGAATCCGCCGACTCCGACGAAGACGCGCCGCCCGGAGCTGCAACTCCGGGCGGCGCCCTGACAGGCACCTGAGCTGGAGGTCCCTGTGGTGATGAGTCTGACAGACGCGGAGCGGGACGAGCTGTCCCGCAAGAACGCCGAGGCGAACAAGCGCAGCCAGGACGACGCCCGGGCGCGCGGCGGCCGCTGACCGGCCACCGGCGTTCCCTGCTTCCCGTTGAGCGGCCCGCGGCCCCGGTGCTGGAACACCGGGGCCGCCTTGCTGGGCCGTGCCCCCTTGCGAGAGGAATCCCGACCCGTGACGCACATCGCTGCACTGCAGGCGGTTGTTACCGCCGATCCGGCCGACGGGGAGCCGTCGGCCGCCGAGCTGGACGCGATCGAGCACGAGATGCCGCTCATCACCGCGGAGGTCGAGTTGCTGGACGCGCGTATCACCACCCTGGACCGCACCCCGTCGGAGTTGGACGCCCGTCGTCTGCGCCGGGCCCGCCGGGTGCTGGCCGCCCGCCGGGCCCTGGTCAACCGTGGCTCCGGCCGCCTGGAGGTGGGCGCGTGACCACCCCCGAGATCCCCGCCCCGGTCCGCGAGCTGCTGGCCGCCGTGCTGGAGGCCATCGACCTCCCGTACCCGGCCACCCTCGGCGACTCCGAGCGGTACCGCGAGGTCCTCGAACAGCGCGTTATGCATGCCGCGATCGCGCTGCGGAACGTCCTTGCCGACCGGCCGTTGATGGACATCGCGTGGGACACCGAGTACTTGCGCGAGCGGCTGGCCGAGCACCCGCCGACCGGCTACCGGCACACCGGCGGTGAGAGCCGGTGAACGCTCTGTCCGGCGGTCAGAAGACCGTCCTCAGCATCGCCGGGGCGCTGATGCTGGCCACCGCCGGGATCGGCGCCTGGGGCACCTACACCAACATTCGGGCCGAGTTCGGCAACGGCGCGACCGCCGCCGGCATGGTCGCCGCCGGTGAGGGAGCGACGCTGGTGCTCGCCCTGGTCATGGTCGGCGTCACCCTGCTCGGCCAGGCCTCCCCGGCCCCGGTCCGGATCGGCCTGTGGCTGACTCCGCTGGTCGCCGCTGCCGTCGGCCTGGCGGTCGCCGACGACGGCACCGAGGCCGTCATCTACGGGGTGTCGCCGATGGGCATGTGCGTGGCGGCCGAGGGGCTGGGGTTCCTGGCCCGGCGGATCGTGGTCTACCGCACCGGCACCGATGCCGAGGCACAGCGGCGCAACGCCGAGGCCATCCAGCAGCTCGCCTACCACCGGGCAGTGGCCGACGGGCACCCGGACGCCAAGGTCCGCGGCAAGGCGGAGAAGGCCGCGTGGAAGCTCGCTCGCCGGGTGGGTGTCGGGGACCTGGAGCTGGGTTCCCGGCTGGTGGCCGTCCAGCGGGAGCGGCTGACCGGCGGCGCCGACGCCGCCCTGGCGGGCATGTTCGGCACCACACCGGCCCGGCCCGAGATGACCGGCGAGGTGACCACCGACGCGTCCGAGGTGACCATCGCGCGGGCCGACACCGGGCGGCCCGCGCTGGTCATGCCGCCGGTCGCCGAACTGCCCGCGCCGCCGCTGCTCTGGGAGCAGGTCGACCGGCCCGAGGCAACCGCCAAGGTGACCGCCGCCGTGCCCGCCGAGACCGGCCGGGAGGTGGTCACCGAGCGGGTCGTGCTCACCCCCACCGAGCTGCGCAAGCGGGCCCGTGCCCTGCACCGGGAAGCGGTCAGATCGACGCGCCGCCCGGTGACCATCACACGACTCCGTGAGGAACTGTCGCTGTCCCGCCGGGAGGCGACCGAGCTGCGCCGCGAGGTGCTCGGGGAGGAGCGGTCATGAGACACGAGATCGAGCAGGCCGCCGCCGACGCCGTCCAGGCCGCGCAGCAGTCCGAGCAGTACGCGCTGCTGCTGGCCGCCGCCCAGGCCCAGCAGCAGACGCCGTGCCACCACCCGGTGCCGGCGCCGCAGTCGAGCAACGTCGGCAAGTGGGTGGCCGCCGGAGTCGGCGGCTCAGTCTTCCTCCTGGCCGTCGCCGTCTCCGCCGTCGCGGTCGCCGTCTCGGCCGTGGCGCTGACCGTGTGCCTGCTGGTGCTCCGGTCGGTGTGGCAGCAGATCCGCGAGGACCAGGAGGAGCGCCGTAGCTGACCACTCGCCCCACCGGCCGGGCCCACACCGGACCCGGCCACCCCACCGACCCGAGAGGAACCCACCCATGGGCCTGTTCCGCCGTACCACTTCCGCCCGCTCCGCCTACACCACCGACCTGGAGACCGGCCGACCCACCATCGGCCTGCGGTCCGCCGTGACCGGCGGACACATCGTCTCCCTGCACGCCACCCGCGAGGAGGCCGAGCAGGCCGCCGACCGGCTCGCCCAGCAGTGGGACCAGCTGCCCCGCCGCTGACCGCCCCACCTCTCATCACCTGAGGGAGACCGTCATGGACTCGCTCGACTACCGCGCCAAGGCCGAGGAGCTGCTGAGGAAGGCCCCCAGCGAGCCGAAGGAAGTGCACGACCGGTACGTGGCCCGCGCCGCCGTCTGGGCCCAGCTCGCCCAGACCGCCGCCACCACCGAGACCGCCGAGAAGGAGGACGCCCGGTGAGCACCCCGACCCGCATCTACACCCCGGCCGAGCGCCGGCGCCGCGCCGCCCTGGTCGCGCGCGGCACGCGGCAGGCGTTCGCCGACGCCGTCGACCCGCGTATCCAGCGGCAGTTGGACGCCATCGACGCCGCCGCCGAGGACCGCGCGGCCCGCGAGCTGGGGGCGCTGCTGCGGCAGCTCGAAGACGCGAAGAACGACGTGGCGACCGCCCGCGCGGCCGAGAAGGCCGCGTCCCGTGAGGAGCGGGCCGCCGCCAAGACCGCGCGGAAGGCGGCCGAGGACCGGCTGCGCCGCTGCGAGCGGGCGGCGCGCCGGTAGAGACCCCCGGGGCGGCCGTCCGTGCCTACCAAGCTGTCCGGCCGCCCCGGGTCCCCGTCCCCCGATCGGAAGACAGGAGATATCCAGCATGACCTACGCCACGGTCATCCCCATCACCAGCAAGACCCCGACCCCACCGCCCCCACCGGAGCCCGGGCCGGTCGACGACGGCCAGGAAGCCGACGAGCAGCGGCCGGTGCCGGTCGACGACCCCGGCCTGCCCGCTCCGGAGGTGAGCAGCGAGCGGCGCCGCCCCATCGTGCCCGCCTGGCTGCGCAGCAGGCCCGAGTTCCTGACCGCCGCCCGTCACGCCGGTGGCCGGGCCGGATACGCCGCGGCCTACCACGGCATCCGGCTGCCCTCGTACGGCGCGCAGCTCGCCGCGATGGCCCCGCGCGGTGCGGTGCGGTTCATCGCCGCCACGGGCCGGTGGGTGTGGGACAAGGAGGCCGCGCCGCTGCGCGCGGCCGCGGTGCGCGGCGAGGACTTCGACGAGTACGCCCGCCTGGCCAAGCTGCGTGCCGACCGGGTGCGGCTGCGCGGCCTGATCCTCGCCACCGCCACGGTGTTCGGCACCGCCTTCGCGTGCGCCCTGTACGTGCTGGCGCCGGGCTGGCTGTACGCGGCCGCCTCGGCCGCCGTCCTCGCCCTCGGGTGGGCCGGACAGCCTAAGGACGCCCCGGTCATCGGCCCGGCCGTGCTCCGCACCGAGGTGCAGAAACTCACCAGCGACATCGTGCTGCGCGGCCTGGACGCCATCGGCAACCCGAAAATCTCGGCCGCGATCAAGCGGGGCGGGGACATGAACGGGCTGCGGTTCACCGCCCCCATCACCCGGGACGGGCCCGGCTACCGCGCCGACCTCGACCTGCCCTACGGCGTCACCCCGGAGGACATCATGGAGGCCCGCAAGCCCCTGGCGTCCGGGCTGCGGCGCAAGGTCGGCTGCGTGTGGCCGGCCCCCGATCCGGAGGAGCACGACGGACGGCTGGTGCTGTGGGTCGGCGACAAGCCCATGAACGAGACCGCCAAACCGGCCTGGCCGCTGGCCAAGACCGGGCAGGTTGATCTGTTCCGGCCGGTGGTGTTCGGCAACGACCAGCGCATGCGCGAGGTGACCGTCACCCTGATGTTCGCGTCGGTGGTGGTCGGCTCCATCCCGCGGATGGGCAAGACGTTCCTGATGCGGCTGCTGCTGCTCATCGCCGCCCTCGACCCCCGCGCCGAGCTCCACGCGTTCGACTTCAAGGGCACCGGCGACTTCGGCGCCCTGGAACCGGTCTGCCACCGCTACCGCGCCGGGGAAGAGGACGAGGACCTCGAATACGTGGTGGCCGCGCTGCGCGAGCTCAAGGACGAGCTGCGCCGCCGCGCCAAGGTCATCAAGTCCCTGCCCCGGGCCCTGTGCCCGGAATCGAAGGTGACCAGCACACTCGCCAGCGACCGGCGCTATCGGCTGCACCCCATCGTCGTCGGCCTGGACGAGTGCCAGATCGCCTTCGAGCACGCCGAGTACGGAGCCGAGATCGAGGCGATCTGCACCGACCTCGTCAAGCGCGGCCCGGCGCTGGGCATCGTGGCGATGTTCGGCACCCAGCGCCCGGACGCCAAGTCCCTGCCCACCGGCATCAGTGCGAACGCCGTGCTGCGGTTCTGCCTGAAGGTGATGGGCCAACCCGCCAACGACATGGTGCTGGGCACCAGCATGTACAAGGCCGGCTACCGGGCCACCATGTTCTCCCGCTCCGACCGCGGCATCTGCTGGATGGCCGGTGAAGGCGATGAGCCGCGCATCGTCTCCTCCGCGTTCGTCGACGCCCCCGCCGCCGAGCGGATCGTCACCCGGGCCCGGAAGATGCGCGAGGAGCTGGGCAACATCACCGGCCACGCCATCGGCGAGGAACCCGACCAGGCTAGGCCCGAGTTCGACATCCTCGCCGACGTCCTCGCGGTCATCCCGGCCGGTGAGGACAAGGCGTGGTGCGAGCGGATCGCCACCCGCCTGGCCGAGCTGCGGCCCGACGTCTACGACGGCTGGACCGGCCCCCAGGTCACCGCCGCGCTCAAGCCCCACGGCATCACCACCGCCCAAGTGTGGGGCACCGACGACAACGGCGAGGGCAAGAACCGGCGCGGCATCGAGCGGGCCGCCGTGGCCGCCGCCGTCGCCGCCCGTGACGGCAAGAAGGCCGCGCACCGCCGCTAGACCTAGCACCCCGCGCCGCTAGGTCTAGCACCCCCGCTAGCGCCCCAAACCGCCGCTGACCTGCGCACTAGCCCCTAGCAGCCCGCCGGACCGCACCCCCAGAACCCCGCCCACACAAGGAGTTGAGACCCCGATGCTCGCCGCTAGCTCCGCCATCCTGCTCTGGCTCATCGCCTACGCCACGTTGTGCGCCACCCAGCCGTTCACCCCGGCCGGAAAGGCCCGGCTGGGCCGCCGCGCCTGGACCGCGCTGCGCCGCACCGCCCGCAACGGCCGCCGCTGAGCCGCCAAGACTCCGGGGCGGTCGCCTCTCGCCAAAGACCGCGACCGCCCCGGTTCTCCCAGCTCCAACCAAGAGACTCAGGAGGTCTCCAGCATGACCCAACCCGTCCCCGAACGGCGAGCGGACGCCCTGCTACCCGCCGCCCTGGCCGCCGCCGAGCGCGGCTGGCACGTCTTCCCCCTCCGTCCCGGTGGCAAGCGGCCGGCCCTGCACGGCCAGGCTCGGTGCCCCCGGACCGGGGAGTGCGCGGCCGGACACCGCAAGTGGGAGCAGCGCGCCACCACCGACCCCGACCGCATCCACGCCGCCTGGTCCGCAGGCCCGTTCAACGTCGGCATCGCCACCGGCCCGTCCGGCCTGGTCGTCGTCGACCTCGACACCCCCAAGGACAGAGCGGACGCGCCTGACGGCGCGGCGACCTTTCAGGCGCTCTGCGAGCGCGCCGGGCAGCCCGTCCCCGCCACCTACCGCACCCGGACCGCGAGCGGTGGTGAGCACCTGTATTTCACCGCCCCGCCCGGCATCCGGCTGCACAACACCGCGGGCACCCTTGCCCCGCTGGTCGACACCCGCGCCTGGGGCGGTTACGTCGTTGCCCCCGGCAGCGTCACCGACACGGGCACCTACGAGGTGGTGGACGCCGCTCCGGTGGCTCCGCTGCCCGGCTGGCTGCTGGACACCCTGCGCCCCGCTCCAAAGCCCGCAGGGCCGGTCTCCGTGGCGGTAACGGCTCTGTCCGGCCGCTACGCCGAGGCAGCGCTGCGGAACGAGACCGCGACCGTCGCGACGGCCCAGGAGGGCGGGCGCGAGGCAGCTCTCTTCCGGGCCGCACGCGCTCTGGGCCGGTTCGTCGCGTGGGGCGACCTCTCCCGGCATGTGGTGGAGAACGCTCTTCAGCAGGCAGGGGAGTCGGCCGGACTGCCGCCGGCCCAGTGCCGCTCCACCCTGCGCAGCGCGCTCAACTGGTCCATCGCTCACAACCAGCAGCGGAGGACGGCATGAACGCCCCCGCCCGCTCCTTGCTGAAGAGCACATCCGCCACCGCCCCCGGCCCGCAGGCCGCCGAACCGGCCGCGCTCACGGCGGCCGGGGGCGCCCCGGGAAACGTCGGCCGCAGGCCGTCCTCTTCTGCTCTTCGCTCTGGCCCGCGGTTCGGCCGCCACCGCACCACCGAAAGGACCACCGCCGCATGACCGGCACCGCCACACCCGCTCCGGCCACCGACGGGGCCGAGCTGCTGGACGCCGTCGAGCACTTCCACCGGCGTTTCAACGCCTTCCCCACCGAAGCGGCCTACGTCGCCGTCACCCTGTGGGACGCGCACGCGCACCTGCTGGACGCATTCGACTCCACTCCGCGCATCGCCTTTCTCTCCCCCGAACCCGGCTCGGGCAAGTCCCGGGCGCTGGAGATCGTGGAAACCCTGGTGCCGCAGCCGATGGTGGCTGTCAACGCCTCGGCCGCCGCCCTCTTCCGCGCCGTTTCCGGCATGGACGGGCGACCCACCATCCTCTTCGACGAGATCGACACCGTCTTCGGCCCCAAGGCCGGGGACAACGAGGAGCTGCGCGGCTTCCTCAACGCCGGACACCGCCGCTCCGGCGTCACCTACCGGTGCGTCGGCGACGGCGCCAACCAGTCCGTGCAGGCCTTCCCGTCCTACTGCGCGGTGGCCGTCGCCGGACTCGGCTCACTACCGGACACGATCCTGACCCGCTCGGTCATCATCCGCATGCGACGCCGCGCCCCCAACGAGAAGGTCGAGCCGTTCCGCCAGCGCATCCACGAGAAGCAAGGCCACGCGCTGCGCGACCGTCTCGCCGCCTGGGCCGAGCAGGTCCGCCCGGCCCTGGAAGGCAAGTGGCCGGACATGCCCGAGGGCATCACCGACCGGCCCGCCGACGTCTGGGAACCCCTGCTCACCGTCGCCGACGCCGCCGGCGGCACCTGGCCGCAGCGGGCCCGCGCCGCCTGCGTGGAACTGGTCAACGCCGCCGCCGAGGACGACAAAGCCTCCCTCGGCATCCGGCTGCTGACCGACCTGCGCGACCACGTCTTCCAGGGGGCCGACCGGATGCCCACCGCCGTCATCCTCGAATGCCTCAACGCCATCGAGGACGCCCCCTGGGGCGACCTGAGCGGCAAGCCCCTCACCTCTCGCGGCCTGTCGCGGATGCTCGGCGAGTACGTCACCGGGGACAACAAGCCCATCAAGCCGCGCTCCATCCGCACCGCGTCCGGAGTCTCCAGGGGCTACTACGCCGAGGACCTGGCCGACGCCTGGACCCGCTACTGCCCCCCGCCCCCTCCAAAGTCCGCTACAGCCGCTACATCCGCTACATCGCAGCTCACAGACGGTGCGGATGTAGCGGATGAGGCGACCGGCATCCGCTACATCACCCCGGCTTCCGCTACCACCGCCCGCTCCGCGTAGCGGCACCTATCCGCTACATCCCGCGCATCCGCTACAGGGAACAGGCCCCTGACCTGGGCTGTAGCGGATGTAGCGGATGTAGCGGATGTAGCGGCTGTAGCGGACCTACGGGGAGAGGGCCGCTCTCCCTTCCCGGCGCCACGAAGGAGAGACCACCGCATGGCATCCGTCACCACCGCGCTGCGGGCCGGACTCCCGGACCGCTACCTGACTCCCGACGACATCGCCAGGTTGTTCGGCGTCCCCCTGGAGACCGTCTACGCCTGGCGCAAGAAGCGCACCGGCCCGCCCGGATTCCGGGTCGGCAAGCACCTGCGCTACGACCCCGCAGCCGTCCGCGACTGGGCCGCCGAGCGCATGGCCACCGACACGGCCGCCTGAGCACCCACAACCGAGCACACCGCCGCGGGGCGGGACCCTCACCGGTCCCGCCCCGCGGCGCTCCCATGAAGGGACCACGCACACCGCATGGCAGGTCACATCCAAGACCGCTGGTACAAGACCGAGTCCGGCCCCGACGGCAAGCCCCGACGCGTCAGAACGAACCGCTACGGCACCGGCATGCGCTACCGCGCCCGCTACGTCGGCCCTGACGGCACCGAGAAGAGCAAGAGCTTCCCCGACCGGCAGAAGCGCCTTGCCGAGCAGTGGCTTGCCCACATCGAAGCCGACATGTCCCGCGGGCAGTACATCGACCCGGCCGCCGGCCGGACCACCTTCCGGCAGTACGCCGAGAAGTGGCTCACGGCGCAGACCACCGACATGACGACGCGCACGGCGGTCGAAGTGCAGCTCCGCCGGCACGCCTTCCCCTACCTCGGATCCCGGCCGCTGGGCTCCTTCCAGCCCTCCCACATCCGCGACTGGCTGAGCACCCTGGAGCGCGCACTCCCGGTCTCCTCGTACCGGCGCGTCATCTTCAACAGCGTCTCAGCCGTCCTGAGCGCGGCCGTGGACGACGGTCACCTCACGAAGAACCCGTGCCGTGCCCGCACGGTACGGGCCCCTCGGCCTTCTCCTCCCCGCGTGCAGCCCTGGACCGCTGAGCAGCTGTTCGCCGTCCGGGCCGCGCTGCCCGAGCGCTACCGCGCGATGGTCGACGTCGGGGCAGGCTGCGGTCTGCGGCAGGGGGAGATCTTCGGACTCCCGGTGGACGAAGTGGGGTTCGACACCGGGTGGCTGCACGTCGCCTGCCAGGTGAAGGTGGTCAACGGCCACCTCGTCTTCGGCCCACCGAAGTGCGGCAAGGAGCGTGACGTACCGCTGCCCGAGCACGTAGGGCACGCCCTGAAGCGGCACCAGGATGTGCACCCGCCGTCTGAAGTCACGCTTCCGTGGCTACGGCCGGACGGCCCGCCGGTGACGAAGCGACTGTTCTTCCCCCTGTCCGGCGGCGGAGCGGTCCGCCGGACCGACTTCAACACCCGGGTGTGGAAGCCCGCCCTTGCCGCGGCCGGGATCCTCCCGGAGCCCGAGGAAGGCGGGCGGTACGAAGCGGCACGCGAGCACGGCATGCACGCGCTACGGCACTTCTACGCCTCGGTGCTGCTGGACGCCGGGGAGAACATCAAGGCGCTGAGCACCTACCTCGGTCACTCCGACGCCGGCTTCACGCTGCGGGTGTACACACACCTGATGCCGAGCAGCGAGGGACGTACGAGGAGGGCCGTGGACAGCGTGTACGAGAGCGCCGTTTCACCGCCGGACGGCCCACAGACGGCCCAGGACGGGTGAAGCGGCTCAGGGCCGGCGGCGGTGCGCCGCCGGCCCTGAGTGTTGCCGTAGCCGGAGATCCCTGCTGACCTGCGCTTACAGCACCGGCAGGGACTTGCGCAGCTCGAAGGCGGTGACCTCGGAGCGGTACTCCTCCCACTCCTGCTTCTTGTTGCGCAGAAAGAAGTCGAAGACGTGCTCGCCCAGGGTCTCGGCGACCAGCTCGCTGCGCTCCATCAGCGAGATCGCCTCGCCCAGATTCTGCGGCAGCGGCTCGATGCCCATCGCGCGGCGCTCGGCGTCCGACAGCGCCCACACATCGTCCTCGGCGCCGGCCGGGAGCTCGTAGCCCTCCTCGATGCCCTTCAGTCCGGCCGCCAGCAGCACCGCGTAGGCCAGGTAGGGGTTGGCGCCGGAGTCCAGGGAACGCACCTCGATGCGGGTGGAGCCCATCTTGCCCGGCTTGTACATCGGCACACGGATCAGCGCGGAGCGGTTGTTGTGCCCCCAGCAGATGTAGGAGGGCGCCTCGCCGCCGGCGCCCGCGGTGCGCTGGGCCCCGCCCCAGATGCGCTTGTAGGAGTTGACCCACTGGTTGGTGACGGCGGAGATCTCCCCGGCGTGCCTGAGCAGCCCGGCGATGAAGGAGCGGCCGACCTTGGAGAGCTGGTACTCGGCGCCGGACTCGTGGAAGGCGTTGCGGTCGCCCTCGAACAGCGACAGGTGGGTGTGCATCCCGGAGCCGGGGAACTCCGAGAACGGCTTGGGCATGAAGGTTGCCTGCACCCCCTGCTCCAGCGCGACCTGCTTCATCACCAGCCGGAACGTCATGATGTTGTCGGCCGTTGACAGGGCGTCGGCGTACCGCAGGTCGATCTCCTGCTGTCCGGGGGCGCCCTCGTGGTGGGAGAACTCCACCGAGATGCCCATCGACTCCAGCATCGTGATCGCCTGGCGGCGGAAGTCCTGGCCGACGTGCTGAGGGGTGTGGTCGAAGTAGCCGGAGGAGTCGGCCGGGGTGGGCCGGGTGCCGTCCACCGGCCTGTCCTTGAGCAGGAAGAACTCGATCTCGGGGTGGGTGTAGAAGGTGAAGCCCAGGTCGGAGGTCTTGTTCAGGGCCCGCTTGAGGACGTAGCGGGGGTCTGCGTAGGAGGGGGAGCCGTCCGGCATCAGGATGTCGCAGAACATCCGCGCGGTGCCGGGGGCCTCGGCGCGCCAGGGCAGGATCTGGAACGTGCCCGGGTCGGGCTTGGCGATCATGTCGGACTCGTAGACGCGGGCGAAGCCCTCGATCGCGGACCCGTCGAACCCCATGCCCTCGTCGAATGCCTGCTCCAGCTCCGCCGGCGCGACAGCGACGGACTTCAGGAAGCCGAGCACGTCGGTGAACCACAGCCGGACGAACCGGATGTCACGCTCCTCGAGCGTCCGGAGCACGAATTCCTGCTGCTTGTCCATGGTCACTCATCCTCGCTGGTCAGACGGCCCTCCCCCGTACCGCCCAGGAAAGGGGCGGCCCGCACACCAGTATCACGGTGAGGGGTTACCGTCACATTACGCCGACCCGGCGCCCGTGAACCTTCCCGGACGGGCGGGGACGGGCTCCGGGCGCTCAACCCGGACCCAGTACCCGGTCCGCCTCCAGCGTCACCGGCGCGCCCACCGACTCCGGCAGCGTGAGGGACTCCCCGGGCGGACGGACCGCGTGCACCCGGTACTCCCCGTACTCCGGCCCGGTCAGCATATGCACCCGCCGGTTGCGGCGGTCGGCGATGGCGTGGACGGGGATCCCGGCGACCGCATGGGCCGTGACCTTCTTCAGGTCGTTTCCGTAGTTGGAGGAGGTGACCTCCAACGCCATCCGGAAGACCGCGTCGTCGCAGGGGTGCTCGACTGCTGCGGCGGACATGGCATTCCTCCTGACGGCCGGTGGTCGAGGCCATCATCGTAAGCCGGGGGCGCCCGCCCTGCCCCGAACCGGGATCTTCACCCGGACGGGTGCGACACGCGGCAGTCCGGCCGGTTCCCGCCTCCCGGGATCGCGTCAGTACGACGATTAGACTGACCGTGTGCCTCAGCTACGACTCGCCCTGAACCAGATCGACTCCACCGTCGGCGACCTCGCCGGGAACGCGGACGCGGTCGTCCGCTGGACGCGACACTCGGCCGGGCAGGGGGCGCACCTCGTGGCGTTCCCCGAGATGATGCTCACCGGCTACCCCGTCGAGGACCTGGCCCTGCGCCCGTCCTTCGTCCGGGCCAGCCGGGCCGCCCTGTCCGCCCTCGCCGCCCGTCTGGCCGACGAGGGACTGGGCGGAGTGCCCGTGGTCGTCGGCTACCTCGACCGGGCGGAGGAGGCCCAGCCCCGCTACGGCCAGCCCGCCGGCGCCCCCCGGAACGCCGCGGCCGTCCTCCACGGGGGCGAGGTCGTGCTGACCTACGCCAAGCACCACCTTCCCAACTACGGGGTCTTCGACGAGTTCCGCTACTTCGTCCCCGGCGAGACCCTGCCCGTGGTCCGGGTCCGCGGCGTCGACGTGGCCCTGGCGATCTGCGAGGACCTGTGGCAGGACGGCGGCCGGGTGCCCGCCGCCCGCGCGGCCGGGGCGGGCCTGCTGCTGTCCGTCAACGCCTCCCCCTACGAGCGGGACAAGGACGACACCCGCCTGGAACTGGTGCGCCGCCGGGCCCGTGAGGCGGACTGCACCACCGCCTACCTGGCCATGGTCGGCGCCCAGGACGACCTGGTCTTCGACGGCGACTCGATCGTCGTCTCCGCCGACGGCGAGGTCCTCGCGCGGGCCCCGCAGTTCGAGGAGGGCTGCGTCGTCCTCGACCTGGACCTGCCCGCCGCCGCCCCCGAGCCCCCCTCCGGCGCCGTCTCCGACGGCCTGCTCATCGAGCACCGCACCCTCTCGGCCTCCCCCCTGCCCGCGTACGAGCCGCAGGTCGCCGGCGCGGAGGCTCCCCGCATGGACGACGACGAGGAGGTCTACACCGCCCTCGTCACGGGGCTGCGCGCCTACGTTCTGAAGAACGGTTTCCGCTCGGTGCTCATCGGGCTGTCCGGCGGCATCGACTCCGCCCTCACCGCCGCCATCGCCTGCGACGCGCTCGGCCCGGAGAACGTGTACGGCGTCTCCATGCCCTCGCGCTACTCCTCGGGGCATTCCAGGGACGACGCGGCGGAGACGGCCCGCCGCACCGGCCTGAACTTCCGTACCGTGCCGATCGCCCCGATGTTCGACGCGTACATGGAATCGCTGCACCTCACCGGTCTGGCGGAGGAGAACCTCCAGGCCCGGCTGCGCGGCACCCTGCTGATGGGCCTGTCCAACCAGGAGGGCCACATCGTGCTCGCGCCGGGCAACAAGTCCGAGCTGGCGGTCGGCTACTCGACCCTCTACGGCGACTCGGTCGGCGCGTACGGCCCGATCAAGGACGTCTACAAGACGACCGTCTTCCGCCTGGCCCGCTGGCGCAACAAGGCCGCGGCCGAGCGCGGCGAGACCCCGCCGATCCCGGAGAACTCCATCTCCAAGCCGCCGAGCGCGGAGCTGCGCCCGGACCAGGTGGACACCGACTCCCTGCCCGACTACGACGTGCTGGACCGGATCCTGGAGCTGTACGTGGACCTGGACCGGGGCCGGGAGGAGATCATCGCCGAGGGCTTCGACGAGGAGACCGTCACCCGCGTCCTGCGCATGACGGACACCGCCGAGTACAAGCGGCGGCAGTACCCGCCGGGCACGAAGATCTCCGCGAAGGGCTTCGGCAAGGACCGTCGTCTTCCGGTCACCAACCGCTGGCGCGAGACCGGCTGACGCCGCGCACCCGCGGCGGCGGGCGCCCCCGCTGCCGGGGCATCCGCCGCTGAGACGGCCCCCGGCCGGCCCCGGTCTCAGCGGACACCGGCCCCGTCCCGGTCGCCCGCCTCGTACACCATGCCGACCAGCAGTTCGTCGGCGTCCCGGCGTCCGAACTCGGCGGCGGCCCGCGACATGTCGTACAGCCGGTGCGGATCCGTGTGCACCGGCAGGACTTTGG
>NZ_JAJFAU010000072.1 GCF_022614595.1 Streptomyces sp. CNQ085 | reverse complement strand
GCCCGCAGCAGCCGCAGCGCGGCGAGCGCGGCGCCGGCGGCGGCCGGGGCCAGGCCGGTGTCGAAGACGAAGGTGCGGGCGGTGTTGACCAGGTGGTCGATCACCCGGGCCGGGCCGAGAACGGCACCGCCCTGGCTGCCGAGCGACTTCGACAGCGTGGCGGTGGCCACCACGTCCGGGACCCCCGCCAGTCCCGCCGCGTGGAGGGCGCCCCGGCCGCCGTCGCCCAGGACGCCCAGGCCGTGCGCGTCGTCCGCCAGCAGCGCGGCCCCGTGACCGCGGCAGACGACGGCCAGCTCGGCCAGCGGCGCGGCGTCGCCGTCGACGGAGAAGACGGTGTCGGTGACGGCCACGGCCCGGCCGGGGAAGCCGCCGAGCGCCTTGCCCACGGCCCCGGGGTCGGAGTGCGGGACGACCGCGGTCTCCGCCCGGGACAGCCGGCAGCCGTCGATCAGGGATGCGTGGTTGGCGGCGTCGGAGACCACCAGCGTGCCCCGGCCGGTCAGGGCAGTGACCGCGGCGAGGTTGGCCGCGTAGCCGGAGGAGAACACCAGGGCGGCCTCGAAGCCGCAGAAGCCGGCGAGCTCCGCCTCCAGTTCGGTGTGCAGTTCGGTGGTGCCGGTGACCAGGCGGGAGCCGGTGGCGCCCGCGCCCCAGCGGCGGGCGGCGGCCGAGGCGGCGGCGACGACCTCCGGGTGACGGGCCAGGCCCAGGTAGTCGTTGCCGGCGAGGTCGAGCGGCCCCGAGCCGGCGGGCCGGGGGCGCAGGGAGCGCACCAGGCCCGCGCGGCGGCGCAGTTCGGCGTGCTCGTCGATCCAGTCGAACGGGTCCGGGGTACTGCGGTGCTCCTGCGGCATGGCGGGCCGTCCTCGCCTTCTGTCGGTTCCGCCCAAAGGTAGCGGCGGACAGACCTGTACAGGGTGTGGCGGTACACACACCTTCCGCACGCCCGGTTGTGGGGGTTCGTCCTTGGCCGCGGGCGGGCGCGTAGGCGAGGATCAACGCCATGGACCTGCTGAAGACGCTGGTGGACAAGGGGCTGCGGCGCGAGCTGCCCACGCGTGACGAGGCGCTGGCCGTACTGGCCACCTCCGACGACGAACTACTCGATGTGGTGACCGCGGCCGGGAGGGTGCGGCGCCAGTGGTTCGGTCGGCGGGTGAAGCTCAACTACCTGGTCAACCTGAAGTCCGGGCTGTGCCCGGAGGACTGCTCGTACTGCTCGCAGCGGCTGGGGTCGAAGGCCGACATCCTCAAGTACACCTGGCTGGGGCCCCATGAGGCCGCGGCGGCGGCCGGCGCGGGCGTGGCCGGGGGCGCCAAACGGGTGTGTCTGGTGGCCAGCGGGCGCGGTCCCACGGACCGGGACGTGGACCGGGTCTCGAAGACCATCGCCGCCATCAAGGAGCAGAACGAGGGCGTGGAGGTGTGCGCCTGCCTCGGCCTGCTCTCCGGCGGCCAGGCCGAGCGGCTGCGCGAGGCTGGCGCGGACGCCTACAACCACAACCTCAACACCTCCGAGGCGACCTACGGGGAGATCACCACCACCCACACCTACGCCGACCGCGTGGAGACGGTCCAGCAGGCGCAGGCGGCCGGGCTGTCGGCCTGCTCGGGGCTGATCGCGGGCATGGGCGAGTCGGACGAGGATCTGGTGGACGTGGTCTTCTCACTGCGCGAACTGGACCCGGACTCGGTGCCGGTGAACTTCCTCATCCCCTTCGAGGGGACCCCGCTGGCGAAGGAGTGGAACCTCACGCCGCAGCGCTGCCTGCGCATCCTGGCGATGGTCCGCTTCGTCTGCCCCGATGTGGAGGTCCGGCTGGCGGGCGGACGCGAGGTGCACCTGCGGTCGATGCAGCCGCTGGCCCTGCATCTGGCCAACTCCGTCTTCCTGGGCGACTACCTCACCAGCGAGGGCCAGGCGGGCAGGGCCGACCTGGAGATGATCGCCGACGCCGGTTTCGAGGTGGAGGATGCCGGGGAGCGGACGCTGCCGGAACACCGGGCCGACGCGCTCGCCGCGTCCGGCGGGGGCTGCGGGCCCTGCGGCGGCGCCGGGGACGGCGGGAGCGATGCGGCCGACACGGACGGACCGGCCCCGGACGCGGCCGGGGAGGCGGAGGTCGCCGGAGGCGCGGCCGCCGCGGCGGACCCCGGACGGGCCCGCACCGATCTGGTGGCGGTACGGCGACGGGGCGCGGGCACGGAGCTGCCGCCCAATGCCTGACGCCAAGGCCCCGCTCCCCCTCCCCGCACCCGCACCCGCATCCGGCATCCCGCCCGAGGAGCTGGCCGAGCTCGACCGCCGCCACGTCTGGCACCCCTACGGTCCGATGCCCGGCCGCTCCGAGCCGCTGGTCGTCTCCTCCGCCTCCGGGGTCCGGCTGCGGCTGGCGCGGCCGGCCTGGGGCAACGTAGAGCTGGTCGACGGGATGTCGTCTTGGTGGTCGGCCATCCACGGCTACAACCACCCGGTGCTCAACGACGCGGCGGGCGCCCAGCTGGAGCGGATGAGCCATGTGATGTTCGGCGGGCTCACCCACGAGCCCGCCGTGCGGCTGGCCAAGCGGCTGGTGGACATCACCCCCGAGGGGCTGGAGCACGTCTTCCTCGCCGACTCCGGTTCGGTGTCGGTCGAGGTCGCCGTCAAGATGTGCCTGCAGTACTGGCGCTCGCTGGGGCGGCCGGACAAGCGGCGGTTGCTGACCTGGCGCGGCGGCTATCACGGGGACACCTGGCAGCCGATGTCGGTGTGCGACCCCGAGGGCGGCATGCACCACCTTTGGTCCGGGACGCTGCCCGAGCAGGTCTTCGCGGACGCCCCGCCGGGCGGCTTCGACGCCGGCCCCGACCCGGCCTACGAGGCGCACCTGAGGGAGGTGGTCGCCTCCCACGCCGGTGAGCTGGCCGCGGTGATCGTGGAGCCCGTGGTGCAGGGCGCGGGCGGGATGCGCTTCCACTCCCCCGCCTATCCACGGGTGCTGCGCGAGGTCTGCGACGAGCACGGCGTGCTGCTGGTGTTCGACGAGATCGCCACCGGCTTCGGCCGCACCGGCTCCCTGTTCGCGGCCGGTCACGCGGGGGTGGTCCCCGATGTGATGTGCGTGGGCAAGGCTCTGACCGGCGGTTACCTGACGATGGCCGCGGCTTTGTGCACCACGCGGGTGGCGGAGGGCATCTCGCGCGGTGAGGTGCCGGTGCTGGCCCACGGCCCCACCTTCATGGGCAACCCGCTGGCGGCGGCGGTCGCGGGGGCCTCCCTGGATCTGCTGCTCGCCCAGGACTGGGCGGGCGAGGTGAGGCGGATCGAGGCCGGGCTGCGCGACGGTCTCGCCGGAGCCGCCGCGCTGACGGGGGTGCGGGACGTGCGTGTGCTGGGGGCGATCGGGGTGGTCCAGCTCGACCACGAGGTGGACGTGGCGGCGGCCACCGAGGCGGCGGTACGCGCGGGCGTGTGGCTGCGGCCGTTCCGCGACCTGGTGTACACGATGCCCCCTTACGTCACCGGCGACGAGGACGTGGCGCGGATCGCGGACGCGGTGTGCGCGGCGGCGCGAGCGGGCTGAGAAGACCGAACAGGCCGGGGCGGGAACGGGCCGGGATCGTCCCGGCGTACGGAGGAACGAGGAGAGGCGCGAGATGTCGGTGCTGGTCGTCACCGGGACGGGCACGGAGGTCGGCAAGACCGTGGCCACTGCGGCGCTGGCCGCCGCGGCGGTGGCGGCGGGCCGCTCGGTGGCCGTGCTCAAACCCGCGCAGACCGGGGTGGCCGAAGGCGAGCCGGGGGACGCGGCCGAGGTACGGCGCCTGGCGGGCGCGGACGTGACCGCCGTGGAACTGGCCCGCTACCCCGAACCACTGGCCCCCGAGACGGCGGCGCGGCGCGCCCGCCTGCCCCGGGTACGTCCCGAGGCTGTGGCGGAGACGGCGCGGGCGCTGGAGAAGGAGCACGACCTGGTGCTGGTCGAGGGCGCGGGCGGGCTGCTGGTGCGCTTCGACGACCAGGGGGCGACCCTCGCCGACGCCGCGCGGCTGCTGGACGCCCCGGTGCTGGTGGTCGCCGCGGCCGGGCTGGGCACCCTGAACGCGACGGCGCTGACGGCCGAGGCGCTGCGCTCCCGGGACCTGGAGTGCGCCGGGGTGGTGGTCGGCAGCTGGCCGCGTGAGCCCGATCTCGCGGCCCGCTGCAATCTGGCGGACCTCCCGGTGGCGGCGGGCGCGCCGCTGGCGGGGCTGCTGCCGCAGGGTTCGGGCTCACTGGAGCCGCCGGTGTTCCGCAGGCGTGCGGCGGGATGGCTCTCCCCGCGGCTGGGCGGCTCCTGGAAGGACGGCGCCGGGCTCGCGGGAGGAGAATGGGAGACCGCGCCGAGGTGACCGCACCTTCCGGAGGACTCTCATGGCTCCTCACCGCAGGCCCGCGACCGACACGAGGCACCGTGCGCCACCCCGTCTTCGCGCGCTGCTACGCCCGCCTCGCCCCGGCGGTGGACGAGCGGGCCGGGATCGGCGCACACCGCGCCGATCCGCTGACGGGGCTGTCCGGCCGGGTGGTCGAGGTCGGGGCGGGCAGCGGCCTGAACTTCGGCCGCTACCCGGCCGCCGTGCGCGAGGCGGTGAAGCCGGAGCCGCTGCTGCGGCGGGCGGCGCGGGACGCCGCGGCGCGCGCCGCCGTCCCCGTCCGGGTGGTCCCCGGCGGGGCGGAGGATCTCCCGCTGGACAGCGGGGGAGTCGACGCGGCCGTGGTGTCGCTGATGCCTCGGTGCGCGAGCCCGACCGAGCCCTGACCGAGATCCACCGGGTGCTGCGGCCAGCTGTGCTTCTACGAGCACGTCCGGGCCGACGGCGCCGCCATGGCCCTCCTCCGGCGGACGCTGGACCGCACCGTGTGGCCGCGCCTGTTCGGCGGCTGTCACACCGCGCGCGACACCGTGGCCGCGATCGGGACGGCGGGCTTCACCGAGATGTCCCCGCGGCGGCTGCGGGTGCCGGAGAAGGGGCTGCCGACGCCGGTGTCGGCGCACGTCCTGGGCAGTGCGCGGCGGCCCTGAGGCGGCCGGGACCGCCGAACGGCGAACGGCGGAGACCAGCGGAGGCGGCGAACGGCGGGGGTGCCGGGGCGGTCCCGCACCGCCTCGTGGATGGATGGCACCGCACCGGGTACGGACCTGTCAGTCCCGGCTCCTGGGAGGAGCCGTCCGTCCGAGGCGGGAGGCGCGGTGTCCACTGACGCGGAGAAGGCGAGCGAGATGCCGGAGGCGGGGCGGCCCGCCGCCCGGGCCCGAGCGCTGACCAAGACCTACGGCAGTGGCGAGACGGCCGTGGTGGCGCTGGACTCGGTGGACATCGACATCGCCGGAGGCCGGTTCACCGCGGTGATGGGCCCCTCCGGCTCGGGCAAGTCGACGCTGATGTACTGCCTGGCCGGGCTGGACACCGTCACCGGGGGGAGGGTATGGGTCGGCGGCACCGATATCACCGGGCTGGGAGACGCGGAGCTGACACGGCTGCGGCGGGAAGAGATCGGCTTCGTGTTCCAGTCCTTCAACCTGCTGCCCACCCTGACGGCTCTGGAGAACATCACGCTGCCCATGGACATCGGCGGCCGCGGGCCGGACCGACGGTGGCTGGACACGGTGATCGACACACTCCGGTTGCGGGACCGTATCGGCCACCGGCCCGCCCAGCTCTCCGGCGGCCAGCAGCAGCGGGTGGCGTGCGCCCGCGCACTGGCCTCCCGCCCGAGGCTGGTCTTCGCCGACGAGCCGACCGGGAACCTCGACTCGCGCTCCGGGCTGGAACTGCTGGACTTCCTGCGCCGGGCGGTCGACGACCTGGGGCAGACGGTGGTGATGGTGACCCACGACCCGGGCGCCGCGGCCCACGCCGACCGAGTGCTCTTCCTGGCCGACGGGCGGATCGTCGACGAGATGCCGCAGCCCACCGCCGAGGCGGTCCTGGAAAGGATGAAGCGGTTCGACCCCGTACGGCAGTACTGACCCCCCGACCCACCTTGCCCCACCGGGCTGACGGGCGCGGCCCGGCGGCTTCACCGGTGACTCCCGGGGAGGGTTTGGTGGCTCGCATACGATGGACTGCCCATCGCGCGTTCGTGCCGTGTACCGCGGCCGCCGTCCCCACGGCGCGCGCTCCGTAGCGACATCCCAGAGAAAGGTGTGTGAGCGTCCGCCCATGGGCGAGCCTCCCAGTAGTGCCGGCAGCAGAGCCGGCAGTGGCACCGGCCGCGGACCCGGCCGTCGAGCAGCTCTCTCCGTCCCGCCGGACCAGGGGACGGAGGTGACCCGGTGACCGAAGTGCTCCTCCTGTTCCTGGCACTGCTGCTGACCCTCGCCTGTGCCGTGTTCGTCGCGGCGGAGTTCTCGCTCACCACCGTCGAGCGCGGAGATCTGGAACGGGCCGTCGAGCGCGGCGAGCCGGGCGCCGACAGCGCGCTGAAGGCGGTGCGGTCCCTCACCTTCCAGCTCTCCGGCGCCCAGCTCGGCATCACCGTGACCGGCCTGATCATCGGCATGCTCTCCGAGCCCTCGACCGCGCGGCTGCTGGCCGGCCCGCTGCGGGCGGCCGGACTGCCCGCCTCGGCGGCGTCCTCGGTGGCGCTGGTGGCGGGTACCGTGCTGTCCACGGTGGTGCTGATGGTCGTCGGCGAACTGGTACCGAAGAACTGGGCGATCTCCCGGCCGCTGCCGGTCGCCCGCCGGGTCGGCGCCCTGCAGCGTGGCTTCAGCGCCGCTTTCCGGCCCCTGATCACTCATCTGAACAACACCGCCAACCGAGTCCTCCACCGGCTCGGCCTTGAACCCACCGAGGAGCTGGCCTCGGCCCGCTCCCCGCAGGAACTGGTCGCGCTCGCGCGCCACTCGGCGAAGGAGGGCGCCCTGGAGGCGGACACCGCCGAACTGTTCGTCCGCACCATCCGGCTCTCCGAGCTGACCGCGCAGAGCGTGATGACGCCGCGTGTCCAGGTCACCGCGCTGGAGGAGCACACCACCGCGGAGGACGTGGTCAACGCCGCTCGGGCGACGGGCCTGTCCCGCTTCCCCGTCTACCGCGGCAACCTCGACACCGTCGTCGGCGTCGCGCACGTCAAGGACGTGATCGCCGTTCCCGCCGGCCGCCGTACCGGCTGCCCGGTCACCGGGCTGCTGCGCGAACCGTTGCTGGTGCCGGAGTCGCTCACCGTGGACCGGCTGCTGGACCGGCTGTCGGGCAGGCAGGGGAGGAACAGCATGGCGGTGGTGATCGACGAGTACGGCGGCACCGCCGGGGTCGTCACGCTGGAGGACATCATCGAGGAGGTCGTGGGCGAGGTCCGCGACGAGCACGACCCGCTCCAGACCCCCGATCTGGTTCCGGCGGGCACGGACGAGGAGGGCCGTACCGTCTACGACGCGGACGGCGCGGCCCGCACCGACCGGCTGGAGGAGATCGGCCTGCGTGCCCCCGACGGCCCCTACGAGACCCTGGCCGGGCTGATCGCCACCGAGCTGGGCCGTATTCCGGTCGTGGGCGACGTCCTGGAGGTCGCCGGATGGCGACTGGAGGTCGTGGACGCCACCGGACGGCGGGCCGCCGGGGTACGGCTGACCGCTCCGCCCGAACCCGGTGGCGGGGAGGACCACGGCGGCGTCCGGGTCGGCGCCCGGAGCGGGGAGGCCGGCCGATGACCGCCGTCCAACTGCTGATCGGCCTGCTGACCCTGGTCGCCAACGCCTTCTTCGTGGGGGCGGAGTTCGCGATGATCTCGGTGCGCCGCAGTCAGGTCGAACCGCTGGCCGAGCGCGGTGAGAAACGGGCGCGCGGTGTGGTGTGGGGCCTGGAGCACGTCTCGGCCCTGATGGCCACCGCCCAGCTGGGCATCACCCTGTGCACGCTGGTGCTGGGCGTGGTCGCCGAGCCCGCGATCGCGCATCTGCTGGAACCGGTGTTCCACCTCGCGGGTGTGCCGGAGGGCCTGATCCATCCGATCGCCTTCGTGATCGCGCTGGCGGTGGCGACGTATCTGCACATGCTGCTCGGCGAGATGGTCCCGAAGAACATCGCGTTGGCGGCGCCCGAGCGCGCTGCCCTGCTGCTGGGACCGCCGCTGGTCGGCCTCACCCGGGCCCTGCGGCCGGTGATCTTCGGCATCAACACCCTGGCCAACGGCCTGCTGAAGCTGCTGCGGGTGGATCCCAAGGACGAGGTCTCGGCGACCTACTCCGACGACGAGCTGGCCCGTCTGGTGGCCGACTCCAGCGAGGCCGGGCTGCTGGACGAGCGGGCGACGGAGCGGCTGCGTGACGCGCTGGAGCTGGGCCGCCGCCCGGTCGAGGAGGTCGTGCGGCCCACCGACCACGTCGTCTTCGCCCCGCTCGGCGTCACCCCCGAGGGGCTGGAGCAGCTCTCCGCGCGCAGTGGGTTCTCCCGCTTCCCCGTGGTGGACGGCCGGGGCAGGGCGCTGGGCTATCTGCACGTCAAGGACGCGCTCGACGCCGTGCACCGTGACGCTCCGTTCCCCGTCCCGGCGCTGCGGCCGATCGCCCGGGTTCGGGCGACGACACCGCTGGACGACGTACTGGGAGCGATGCGCGGCAGCGCCACCCACCTGGCGGCGGTGATCGGCTCGGACGGGCGTGCGGTCGGGCTGGTCACCATGGAGGACGTGCTGCGCGAGCTGGTGGGCCGCTGACGACGGCGGGCGGGGCGTGCCGCGAGAGGGGCTGTACCACGAGAAGGTACGTACCGAGCGGTCGATTACCATGTGTCGCGCCATGGACAGTGCAACTGACTCGCCCGCCCCGCCCGCCATCACCAGCTTCGTCGCCCTGGGGGACTCCTTCACCGAGGGTATGTCGGACCTGCTGCCGGACGGCAGCTACCGCGGCTGGGCGGACCTCCTCGCCGCCCGTCTCGCCGCGCGCGCCGACGGCTTCCGCTACGCCAACCTGGCGGTGCGCGGCAAGCTGATCCAGCAGATCGCCGAGGAGCAGGTGGACGTGGCCGCCGCCATGAACGCGGATCTCGTGACACTGGTCGGCGGCCTCAACGACGTACTGCGCCCGAAGTGCGACATGGGCCGGGTGTGCGGCCTGCTGGAGGAGTCGGTCGCCAAGCTAGCGCCCGGCTGCCGCCATCTGGTGCTGATGCGCAGCCCCGGGCGGCGCGGGCCTGTGCTGGAGCGTTACCGGGCACGTATGGAGCACCTCTTCGACTTCATCGACGGTCTCGCCGAGCGGTACGGCGCCCTGGTGGTGGACCTGTACGGCTGTGACGCGCTGGGCGACCCGCGGATGTGGGCCGACGACCGGCTGCATCTGGCCGCCGAGGGGCACCGGCGGGTGGCCGAGGCCGTCTGGCAACGGCTGGGGCATGAGGCCGGGGCCAACTGGCACGCGGCCCTGCCGCCCGCCGTCCTGCCCGGCTGGTACGCGCGCCGCGTCGCCGACCTGCGCTTCACCCGCCGCCATCTGCTCCCGTGGGTCGGCCGGCGGCTGACCGGGCGCTCCTCGGGGGACGGGCTGACACCCAAGCGGCCCGGTCTGGCGCCGCTGGACCCGGCCGTGGACCGGGGCCGGTGCTCCGCCCCCGACCTGGCGCCGCTGGCCTGCGACGACACCCCGTAGAATCCCCGGGTGTGACTGACAAGCCGCGCATCCCGAACGTCCTGGCCGGCCGCTACGCCTCCGCGGAGCTGGCCCGACTGTGGTCCCCCGAGCACAAGGTGGTACTGGAGCGACGGCTGTGGCTCGCCGTGCTGCGGGCCCAGAAGGACCTGGGCGTCGAGGTGCCGGAGCAGGCCCTGGCCGACTACGAGCGGGGACTCGAGGACGTCGATCTCGCCTCGATCGCCGAGCGGGAGAGGGTCACGCGCCACGACGTGAAGGCGCGGATCGAGGAGTTCAACGCGCTGGCCGGGCACGAGCACGTGCACAAGGGCATGACCTCCCGGGATCTGACCGAGAACGTCGAGCAGCTCCAGGTCCGGCTGTCGCTGGAGCTGGTGCGCGACCGCACGGTGGCCGCGCTGGTGCGGCTGGGCCGGATCGCGGCCGAGCACTCCGAGCTGGTGATGGCGGGGCGCTCGCACAACGTCGCCGCGCAGGCCACGACGCTGGGCAAGCGCTTCGCGACCGCCGCCGACGAACTGCTGGTGGCGTACGCGCGGCTGGAGGAGCTGCTGGCTCGCTACCCGCTGCGCGGCGTCAAGGGGCCGGTGGGCACCTCCCAGGACATGCTGGACCTGCTGGGCGGGGACGGGAGCAGGCTGGCCGAGCTGGAGGAGCGGATCGCCGCCCACCTCGGCTTCGGCCACACCTTCACCTCCGTCGGCCAGGTCTATCCGCGCTCGCTGGACTACGAGGTGGTGACCGCGCTGGTCCAGCTGGCCGCGGCGCCCTCCTCCCTGGCCAAGACCATCCGGCTGATGGCCGGGCACGAGCTGGTGACCGAGGGCTTCAAGCCGGGTCAGGTCGGCTCCTCGGCGATGCCGCACAAGATGAACACCCGCTCCTGCGAGCGCGTGGGCGGTTTCGCCGTCATCCTGCGCGGCTACGCCTCGATGGTCGGCGAGCTCGCGGGCGACCAGTGGAACGAGGGGGACGTCTCCTGCTCGGTGGTGCGCCGCGTCGCGTTGCCGGACGCCTTCTTCGCCCTCGACGGCCTGCTGGAGACCTTCCTGACGGTCCTGGACGAGTTCGGCGCGTTCCCCGCGGTCGTCGCCCGCGAGCTGGACCGCTATCTGCCGTTCCTGGCCACCACCAAGGTGCTGATGGGCGCGGTGCGGGCCGGAGTCGGCCGGGAGACGGCCCACGAGGCCATCAAGGAACACGCGGTGGCCTCGGCGCTGGCGCTGCGCGAGGGGGCCGAACGCAACGAGCTGCTGGACCGGCTGGCCGACGACGAGCGCATCCCGCTGGACCGGGAGCGGCTGGACGCCCTGCTGGCCGACCGGCTGTCCTTCACCGGTGCGGCCGCCGACCAGGTCGCCTCGGTGGTGACCCGGATCGAGAAGGTCGCGGCGCACCACCCGGAAGCCGCCTCCTACGTCCCGGGCGCGATCCTCTGACCGTCTCCCCGACTGCCTGGGGTCCTTCCGGGAAGGAGAGCCCCCGAAGAACTGCCAGGGAGGGCCATGACCAGGAGGACCGCGTCCGGCCGGACTCCCCGCGAACAGACGTCCGGCACGGGGATGACCGGGGACGACATGGAGGCGTTGCGCGCCCGCACCGTTCCGGACGTGGTCGCCGAGGGGCTGCACGTGCTGTTCTGCGGTATCAACCCCGGTCTGACGACCGCCCGGCTGGGCCACCACTTCGCCCATCCGGGCAATCGCTTCTGGCCGGTGCTGCACGCCTCCGGCTTCACCCCCCGGCGGCTGAAGCCCTCGGAGCAGCGCGAGCTGCTGTCGTACGGCCTGGGCATCACCAACATCTCGCCCCGGCCCACCGCCCGTGCCGACGAGCTGACGCCCGAGGAGTACCGCGCGGGCGGGCGCGTGCTGGCCGAGAAGGTGGCGCGGCTGCGTCCCGAGTGGCTCGCGGTGGTCGGTGTGACCGCCTACCGGGCCGCCTTCGGGGACCGGAAGGCCCGGACAGGCCCTCAGGGGGCGGCGATCGGCGGCACCCGGGTGTGGGTGCTGCCCAACCCCAGTGGGCTCAACGCCCACTGGACGCTGGAGACGATGGCACAGGAGTACGGCCGGCTGCGCGCCGCCGCGCTAGACGGCCCGTCCTGATGGTCGGCCGCACCCGCCCTCCCGGGGCGTCTCCCCCGGCTCTCGCCCCCCGCTCGCTCACCGGATACGATCCGGCCACACATGCGCACTTCCCAGGAGGCGGACGTTGGGGCGGCTCACCGGCAGGGATCCCTCCCTGTTGCGCAGGATCAACTCCGCCGTCGTCCTGCGCGCGCTGCGCGCCGCCGACGGCCCACCGACGCTGTCCGATCTGGCCCAGGCCGCGGAGCTGTCCCGGCCGACGGTCGAGGGGGTGATGGAACAGCTGGTGGAGGCCGGCCTGGCGGCCGAGGCCGCCCTCGGAGCCGGTGACGTCCGACGGCAGGGGCGGCCCGCGCGCCGCTACCGCTTCCGGGCCGAAGCCGGTCATCTGCTCGGCATCGAGATCGGCCCGCACCGGGTGGCCGCCGTCCTCTCCGACCTGCGCGGACGGCGGCTGGGCACGGTCGGGCGCGCGGTCTCCGAACAGGCCACGGCCGACGAGCGGCTGGAGGGGGTACGTGCGGTGGTCGCCGAACTGCTGCGCACCTGCGAGGTGCCGCGCAGCACCCTGCGCGCGGTGGGCGTGGGCAGTCCGGGGATCGTGGAGGCCGACGGCATGGTGCGGCTGTGCACGGCGCTGCCGGGCTGGACCGGCCTGCCGCTGGGCGAGCGGCTGCGGCGGTCGTTCCGCTGCCCGGTGCTGGTGGAGAACGACGCCAACGCCGCCGCGCTGGCCGAGCACTGGAAGGGCGCGGCCACCGGGGTCGACGACACGGTGTTCGTCCTGGCCGGGCTGAGCCCGGGCGCCGGCTCGCTGATCGGCGGCCGGCTGCACCGGGGTTTCGGCGGCGCGGCCGGGGAGATCGGCGCCCTGCACCTGCTGGGGCGGGAGGCCACCCCCGAGCACCTGCTGTCCACCACCGGCGAGCCCCTGCACCCGTTGGACGAGGCGGCGGTGGCACAGGTCTTCGCGCTGGCGCGCGAGGGTGACGAGCGGGCGCGGCAGGCCGTCGAGCGTTTCATACGGCGCCTGGTGCACGATGTGGCCGCGCTGGTGCTGGCCCTGGATCCGGAGCTGGTGGTGGTGGGCGGCTGGGCCACCGGTCTGGACGGGGTGCTGGACCCGCTCCGCCGCGAGCTGGAGCGCTACTGCCTCCGTCCGCCGCGGGTCGGGCTGTCCCTGCTCGGCGGGGAGGCCATCGCGACCGGTGCGCTGCGGCTGGCCCTCGACCACATCGAGAAGGAACTGTTCACCGTGGAGGGCACCGTGGCCCGCTGACGCGCTGTTGTCCGCTGACGTGCCGTCGCCGCCGGGAAGACGACGCGCGGTTCAGCTCGCCAGCAGCGAGACGCCCGCGAAGTCGCCGAAGGTGAGACGACAGGTGTCGGCCCGGTAGGTGGAGAGCGCGACCGCGGCGGTGCCGCCCCCGGCGAGGTAGCCGGTGGTGACGACGAGGACGGGCGCGCCGGGAAGCCGGTCGAGTCGCCTGGCGTCCTCCGCCCGGGCGGAGCCCAGTTCCACCGCCCGCTCCTGACCGCCCGGTTCGAGGCGGTTGAGCTCGCGGAGGACGGCGCGGCCCCAGGCGGCTCCCGTCTCGGTCCCGATACCGGGCAGCCCGGGCACCGATGCGGCCGGTACGTACAGCGTCTCGGTGGCGACTGCCTGACCGTGCGCCATACGGACACGGTGGACGGCGTATACCCCCTGGCCCGCGTCCGTTCCAAGCGTCCTGGCCACCGTGGCGGGCGGTACGGTCTCCTGGCAGTCCTCGGTCTGCCAGGCGTCGCCCGGGGCGCCGGGCCAGCCGTGCCGGGCGGGGTTCACGTCGACGCCGACACGCGGCGGGGCGACGGTGGTACCGACCCCGCGGCGGCGCTGGAGGCGCCCTTCCAGCTCCAGTTGCTCCAGGGCCTGGCGCAGCGTGGCGCGGGCGACACCGAAGCGCGCGGCCAGCTCCCTCTCGTTCGGCAGGATCTCCCCCACCGCGAACTCCGAGTCGAGCGCCTCCGACAACACGGTCTTGAGGTGCCGGTACTTCGGTTCCGGCATCGTCTCCAGTCGCATGGTCCCCACCCTTGCCTCCGCAGCCGCCGTATCCCGCCGGGATTTATGCGCGCTTCTTTTTTAAAGGTTGTTGCGTATGCCGACTCTAAGGAGCGGCGGTCCATTTGGTCAAGACCAATCCGGCCCGCTGGCGTGCCGGGCCGGGAAGGCCGCGGCCGGCGGGAAGCGGCCGCGTGGACGACGGGGAACCGGCAGGGAACCGAGAAGAAGGCGACTGAGAGCGAGGGCGGGCATGAAGCAGCGGGTAACGGTCGTCACCGGCGGCAGCCGCGGTATCGGGGCGGCGGTCGCCCGGCGGCTGGCGCGGTCCGGACACCACGTCGCGGTCGGCTACCAGCACTCGCACGAGGCGGCCGAGGAGACAGCCCTGGCGCAAGGCCGAGGTGACCCCGATGGGCCTTCCCGGGGAGCCGGAGGAGGTCGCGGGCGCGGTCGCCTGGCTGATGTCCCCGGAGGCGTCCTACACCACCGGGGCCGTGCTGCGGGTGAGCGGCGGGCTGTGGAGACGCGCCGGTGCGGGCTCCGCGGGGCCCGCACCGGTGAGGGGCGGTCAGGTACCGGGGCCGGATACCGCCGCGTTCACCCGGAACGGGTCCACGCGCGCCGGTCCGGTTCCCCGCCGTTCGCCTCACGAGGCCACCATGACCGGCCGTACGACCCGATCCATCCGATACTCAGGAGGTTGTTCGCCCATGGCACACCAGGACTCACCGGAGCGGGCCGCACCCGCACGGCGGTCGGTTCTGCGCGGCACGCTGGCGGCCTCGGCGGCGCTGTCCCTGCCGGCCGCCGCGCTGGGGCAGGCCGCGCCCGCGCTGGCGCTGTCGGGGCGGCCGCGGGCCGGCTGGGGAGTACAGACCGGGGATGTGACGGCCACGTCCGGGCTGGTCTGGGTACGCTCGGACCGCCCGGCCCGGATGCTGGTGGAGACCTCCGCCACGGAGTCCTTCCGCAACCCGCGCCGCTGGTACGGCCCCCTCCTCGGGCCGGACACGGACTTCACCGGGACGACCGCGCTGCACGGGCTGCCGCCGGGCCGACAGATCCACTACCGGGTGGTGCTGGCCGACCCCGAGGACCCCCGCCGCACCGGCGAGCCGGTGCGGGGCACCTTCCGCACCGCTCCCGCGCGGCGCCGGGACGGAGTGCGCTTCGTGTGGTCGGGCGACCTGGCCGGACAGGGCTGGGGCATCAACCCCGACCGCGGCGGCTATCCGGTCTTCGACGAGATGGCCCGGCTGGACCCGGACTTCTTCCTCTTCAGCGGCGACACCGTCTATGCCGACGGACCGCTGACCGAGACCGTGGCGCTGCCCGGCGGCGGCACCTGGCGCAACGTGGTCACCGAGGAGAAGGCGAAGGTCGCCGAGACCCTCGACGAGTACCGGGGCAACTTCCGCTACAACCTCATGGCCGAGTCGCTGCGGCGCTTCAACGCGCAGGTACCCTCGATCGTGCAGTGGGACGACCACGAGGTGGTCAACAACTGGTACCCCGGCGAGATCCTCGCCGACGCCCGCTACACCGAGCGGCGGGTGGACGTGCTGGCGGCCCGGGCTCGGCGGGCGTTCGGCGAGTACTTCCCCCTCTCCGCCCCCCGCCGCGACCGCGAGGGGCGGATCTACCGGGTGGTGCGCCACGGTCCGCTGCTGGACGTGTTCGTGCTGGACATGCGCACGTACCGGAACGCCAACTCCTCCGGCCTCCAGCCCCGTGACCCGCAGGGCGTGCTGGGCACGGAGCAACTGGCTTGGCTCAAGCGGGAGCTGGCGCGCTCACGTGCGGTGTGGAAGGTGATCGCCTCGGACATGCCGCTGGGGCTGGTCGTCTCCGACGGCGCGGACGTCGAGGCGGTCGCGCAGGGCGACCCGGGTGCGCCTCTGGGGCGCGAGCTGCAGATCGCCGAGCTGCTGCGTTTCGTCCGCGACCGGCGGATCACCGGCACGGTGTGGCTGACCGCGGACGTGCACCACACCTCGGCCCAGAACTACGACCCGGTGCGGGCGTCGTTCAAGGGCTTCGCGCCGTTCTGGGAGTTCGTCACCGGGCCGCTGAACGCCGGAGCCTTCCCGGCGAGCGCGCTGGACGGCACGTTCGGTCCTGAGCGGGTCTTCGTCAAGGCGCCGGAGCGCGGCAACGTTCCACCGAGCGAGGGTTACCAGTTCTACGGCCAGGTGGACATCGACGGCGGCAGCGGCGAACTGACGGTTCGGCTGCGCGAGGAGGGCGGTGCGGTGCTGTTCACCAAGGTGCTGCGCCCCGGCCTGGTGGGGCAGTAGACGACCGGGCGCCCATGAGCGCGGCGCAGTGCGCTGTGCCCATGGACACCGACGACGAGCGCACGGACGACCCCGCGGCCGGCCTGACGCACACCGGGGCGGGCGCCACCCGCGAGGGCGACCTGTCCGGTCACCCGCCGGGCTTCGGGCGGCTGCGGGTGCGCACCCGCCCCGGCACGGGCCGGGAGGTCTTCCGGTCCGCGGGGGAGGGCCCTAACTGACCTGGCGGATGCACCGGGCCATGGGTGTGGAGATGACCACCGCCTCTCCCCGCGCCGAGCCCGGGGGGCGCGCGGTGATGGGCCCGGGCACCGGAGGACTGATGATCCACGCGCCGTGCCGGGTGGTGCGGACGGCGAGCGGGCTTCGGCCGCGGGACGCTGCCGGGGCGTCCCGGAGCGCGGCGAGGAGGCGTTCGTCGTTGAGCCGGACGACGACGGGGCGGTCTGGCTGGAGGTGCGGGCCTTCAGCCGCCCCGAGGTGTGGTGGGCGCGGGTCGCCGGGTCGCGCGTCTTGCTCTTCCAGCGGCTGTACGCCCGGCGGTGCGCAGCGGTGCCGCGGCGGCTCTCCAGCGCTCCCCGCGGCCTCCCGCACGTGACGGAGCACCCGGCGGGAACATAACCCGCAAAAAGGGCATGATTCCCAGAAGGCCCTTAACCCATCGGTCACAGACCGTTCGTGATCGCGCAACACCCGTCGGCGAGAGTGGCCGCATGACCGATTCCTCCGCACACCGCGCAGACCGCCGCACCGCTCGGCGCGCCAACCGTCGCACGGCCTCCGGCCCGCACCACTGGCGGCACGACCTCGTCGAGCTGGCGGCGCTGTTCACGGCCGTGACCGTGGCCGACAGCATCGCCAAGACGGTGGCACACGGGCCCGACGGACCCGTGCTGCTGGTCCTGTCGGCCGCCGCCCTGCTGGCTACGGCCGGGATCCACACCTGGTGGGCGCGGCGGCGGCACCACCCGCCGGATCCCGGCGGCGGCCCGGCGGGCGAGGCCCGTACGGCCCCCGCGGGTTCGGCGGCCCCCGCGGGTTCGGCGACCGCCTCGCAGGAGCCGCCGGTGCTGTGGCGGCTGCGCACCACCGTGCGGGAGGAGCCCGGGTCGCTCGCCGCGCTGTGCACCGTTCTGGCGGAGCTGCGGGTGGACGTCATCGGCCTCCAGACACATCCGCTGGGCGAGGTGACGGTGGACGAGTTCCTGCTCAGGGCGCCCCGCGCACTGGAGGCCGCCGAGCTGAGCCGGGCGGCGGCCGCGGCGGGCGGGCGGGACACCTGGCTGGAGCGGGCCGACGCCCACGATCTGGTGGACACCCCCACCCGGGTGCTGGGCCTGGCCACCCGCACCGCACTGGACAGCGCCGAGCTCCCGCTCGCGCTGCGCCAGTTGCTCGGCCGCTGCACCATCCGCTCGGTGCCCTCCCGGACGGCGGGCGAAAAGCTCGACGGGGAGCCGCTCGGGGAGGAGGTCCCCGAGGACGGCGTGCTGGAGGGGGCGATGATCCGGATGCGCGATCCGCGCGGCGGGACGATCGTCGTGGAGCGCCCCCACCTGCCCTTCACCCCCACCGAGTTCGCCCGGGCCCGCGCCCTGGTGGAGCTGGACGCCCGGCTGGACGCCCAGCCGACCTCCCATGCGGCCGGAGCGGCGGAGCCGGGCCCCGCCGAGAGGCCGGCGGGCCGGATGCCGCGCCGCCGCGAGACGCTCACGCTCCCGGAGGGGAACGAGATCACCGTGCGGCGGGCGGACACGTGTGATCTGGAGGCCGCGCGCGCGATGCACCGGCGCTGCTCGGCGCGTACCCTGGCCGCGCGCTACCACGGCCCGGTCAGGGACGCCGACCGCTATCTGGACCACCTGCTCAGCCCGCGTTTCGGCCGCACCCTGGCGGCCGAGACGGCGTCGGGGAAGCTGGTGGCGCTCGGCCATCTGATGTGGGACGGCGACGAGACGGAGGTGGCCCTCCTCGTCGAGGACGTCTGGCAGCGCCGCGGCATCGGCGCCGAACTGCTGCGCCGCCTGGTGGCGATGGCCGCCGAGGCGCGGTGCGAGAGTGTCTACGCCGTGACGCAGTCGCACAACACCGGCATGGTGGCGGCCATGCGGGGCCTGGGGCTGCCGCTGGACTACCAGGTCGAGGAGGGCACGTTGGTGATCACCGCCCGGCTCGTCCCGGTTCCGGCAGCCGCCGAGACGGGACCGCGCTGACACCCGCGGCACCCACTTCGGCGCTTCCGGCGCGGCGGTTGGCCCCGCTCCCGGCCCTCCGGGCGGAACCGAGCGCCGCGTCGAGGTCGTTCCACAGGTCCTCGACGTCCTCCAGGCCGACCGACATCCGCAGCAGCCTCTCGCCGATCCCTCCGGTGCGGCGGTCGTCCTCGCGGACGATGCGGTGGCTGATGGACCCGGGGTGCTGGATGAGGGTGTCCACGCTGCCGAGGCTGACCGCCGGGGTGATCAGCCGCACTCCCCCGATCACCTCGTGCGGCTCCCCCTTCACCTCGAAGGAGACCATGGCGCCGCCCAGCCTCGGGTAGTGCACCCGGTCGATCCGCGGGTCGTCCGCCAGGCGCCGGGCCAGCTCCGCGGCCGTGGCCGACTGTGCCCGCACCCGCACCGGCAGCGTGGACAGGCCGCGCAGCAGCAGATAGCCGGCGAGCGGGTGGAGCACGCCGCCGGTGGCGAAGCGCACCTTCCTCAGCTCGCGGGCCGTCTCCTCGTCGCAGGCGACGACGCCGCCGAGCACGTCGCCGTGGCCGCCCAGGTACTTGGTGGCACTGTGCAGCACGATGCGGGCGCCGTGCTCGACCGGCCGCTGCAGCACGGGGGTGGCGAAGGTGTTGTCCACCAGCAGCGGCACGGAACCGCAGGAGTGCGCCACGGCCTTCAGGTCGATTTCGGCCAGAGTGGGATTGGCCGGTGTCTCCACCATCACCAGGCCGGTGTCGGGGCGTACGGCGTCGGCGATGCCCGCCGGGTCGGTCCAGGTCACCTCGGTTCCCAGCAGCCCGCTGTTGAGCAGGTGGTCGCTGCAGCCGTACAGCGGCCGGACCGCGACGACGTGCCGCAGCCCCTGGGCCGCGCGCACCAGGAGCACGGCGGTCAGGGCCGCCATGCCGCTGGCGAAGGCGACGCCCGCCTCGGCGCCCTCCAGCCGGGCCAGGGCCGTCTCGAAGCGTGCCACGGTGGGGTTGTCGAGCCGGGCGTAGACCGGCGGCCCCTGGAGTTGGGCGCCGGTGGCGGCGAACTCGTCCAGCCGGGCGGCCTCGGCCCGGCTGTCGTGGGAGGGGTAGGTGGTGGACAGGTCCAGGGGTGCGGCGTGCAGGCCGAGGGCCGCGAGGTCCTCGCGTCCGGCGTGCACGGCCTCGGTGGCCAGCGTTCGGGTGACGGCCGGCGGTGTCGTGTCCATGCTGTCCTGGTGGGTCATGTTGCGATGCTGAACAATTACCGGCTCGCAGTGGAGATCAGCCGTGCTATGTTCGGCGGATGTCCGACTCAGTCGTTCTAGACCCGGTCGATCTGGAGATTCTGCGCCTTCTGCAGAACGACGCCCGGACCACCTACCGTGATCTCGCCGCCGCCGTCGGCGTAGCCCCTTCGACCTGTCTGGACCGAGTGGCGCGACTGCGCCGCGGCGGGGTGATCCTCGGCCATGCGCTACGACTGGATCCGGCCAAGCTCGGAAGGCCTCTGGAAGCCTTTCTCTCGGTCCAGGTCCGGCCCCACAGAAGAGAGTTGATCGGACCGTTCGTGGAACGCGTCCGAGCGCTGCCGGAATCGCGGGCGCTGTTCCACCTGACCGGCCCCGACGACTACCTCGTCCATGTCGCGGTAGCCGGGACCGCCGATCTGCAGCGGCTGGTGCTGGACGAGTTCACCTCGCGCCGGGAGGTCGCCCGGGTCGAGACACGGCTGATCTTCCAGCAGTGGACGTGCGGCCCGGTGCTACCGCCCGAGCGGCCGGGCTGACCGCGGCGGACCCGGCGGCCGACCCGGTCCCGCGGCGTCGGCGACCGGTCCCGGCGGGTCCCCCCGTGACGCGGCGGGCGCCGCCGTACCAGGATGAGGCCCATGTCCGATGTCAAGAACACCTCGCCCGAGCTCCGGTCCGGCACCACACCAGGCATGGCGCTCCTGCCCCGCCGGATCGCCGACGCCTATGTCGACGACCTGGTCGCACTCGACCCGGTCCTCGGCACCTACCTCGGTCTCCCCGGCGGCACCGAGGAGCTGCCCGACTTCTCTCCCGACGGCCAGGAGGCCCAGGCCGCCCTGGGGCGCGCCGCCCTGGGGCGGCTCGCCGAGGCCGAGCGGCGGCCTGGCGGGGGCGGCGGCGCCGAGCGACGCTGTGCGCGCCTGCTGCGTGAGCGCCTGACCGCGGAACTCGCCGTACACGAGGCGGGCGAGGGACTGCGCGCCGTCAGCAACCTCCACTCCCCCGTGCACGCGGTGCGCAGCGTGTTCACGCTCATGCCGACCGCGACCGGAGAGGACTGGGCGGCCGTCGCCCGGCGGATGGCTGCCGTGCCGACTGCCCTGGAGGGCTACCGGGCCTCCCTGGCCAAGGGCCTGGCCGGCGGGCTTCCGGCCGGTCCGCGCCAGGTGGACACCGTGATCGGGCAGCTCGGTCAGTGGCTGGGCGAGGGCGGCGGCGCGGACTGGTTCGCCTCCTTCGCCGCCGGTGGCCCCGACTCCCTGCGTGCCGAGCTGGACAGGGGCGCCGCCGCTGCCGCCGGCGCGGTGGCCGGCCTGCGCGACTGGCTGCGCGACACCTACGCCCCGGCCGTCCACGGCGCGCCGGACACCGTGGGCCGCGAGCGGTACCGGCGGTGGGCTCGCTACTGGAACGGCACCGACCTGGACCTGGCGGAGGCGTACGCCTACGGCTGGGAGGAGTATCACCGCATCCACGCCGAGATGCGCTCGGAAGCCGAGAAGGTCCTGCCCGGCGCCGCGACACCGTGGAAGGCACTGCGTCGCCTCGACACGCACGGCCGGGCGATCGAGGGCGTGGAGGAGACCCGGGTGTGGCTCCAGGAGCTGATGGACGAGGCGATCGAGAAGCTGGACGGTACGCATTTCGACCTGGCCGGGCCGGTCCGGCGGGTGGAGTCCATGATCGCCCCGCCGGGCAGCGCCGCCGCTCCGTACTACACCGAGCCGTCGCTGGACTTCTCCCGGCCGGGCCGCACCTGGCTGCCGGCGATGGGGCGGACCCGCTTCCCCCTGTACGAACTGGTCACCACCTGGTACCACGAGGGTGTCCCCGGCCACCACCTCCAGCTCGCCCAGTGGACGTACGTCGCCGACCGGCTCTCGCGCTACCAGACGTCGGTGGGGATGGTCAGCGCCAACGCCGAGGGCTGGGCGCTGTACGCGGAGCGGCTGATGGACGAACTCGGCTTCCTGCACGACGCGGAACTGCGGCTGGGTTATCTGGACGCGCAGATGATGCGCTCCATCCGGGTCATCGTGGACATCGGCATGCACCTGGGGCTGGAGATCCCGGCCCACTCCCGCTTCCACCCCGGCGAGCGATGGACACCGCGGCTGGCTCAGGAGTTCTTCGGCGCGCACAGCGGCCTGCCCGCCGACCACGTCGAGAGCGAGCTGGTGCGGTACCTGGGCATGCCGGGCCAGGCGATCGGCTACAAGCTGGGCGAACGCGCCTGGCTGAAGGGACGGGAGGCCGCCCGTACGGCGCACGGCGACGCCTTCGACGCCAGGAGGTGGCACATGGACGCGCTGTCACTGGGCTCGCTGGGCCTGGACGACCTGGTGGCGGAGCTCTCCGCGCTCTGAGCCGCACCCGCCGGCTCCGTATGGCGCCGTGGAGTTCCGTAGGGAGCCCCGCGGGGCTCGCGGACATCAACCGTGCGCCCCGCGGGAGCGGCCGCCCGGCTGCCACCCTCCCGACACGTCGCCGCCGTACGGGGCGGGTTCGCGGAAGCCGTGGTGGACCGGTGGACCCGGTGCCCGGCGGCCCGCCGGCGTCAGCGGCCGAAGCCACCGTCGGAGGTGATGACCTGGCCGGTGATCCGGGCCGCCTCGTCGGTGACGAGCCAGACGACCAACGGCCCGTGATCCTCCCGGCGCGCCACGGTGGTTGTCACCCTGTTTTCGGCACCCGGTGGCGGACAGCGGAGCCGGACCGGGTCTTGACCACCTCCAGCTGCGCCGGTACGCGGCGGCGCAGATCGGCGACGTGGCTGACAATGCCGACGCTCCGGTCGCGTTCGCGTAGGGAGTCCAGGACGTCCAGCACCTCGTCGAGGGTCTGGTCGTCCAGGCTGCCGAACCCCTCGTCGATGAAGAGGGTGTCCAGGCTCAGTCCGCCCGCCTCCTCGGCGACGACGTCGGCGAGGCCGAGGGCGAGGGCGAGGGAGGCGAAGAAGGACTCGCCGCCGGAGAGCGTGGCGGTGTCGCGCTCGTTGCCCGTCCAGGCGTCGATCACGTGCAGGCCGAGCCCGGACCGGCCGCGGCCGAAGGCGCGCGCGTCGGAGTGGACGAGGGTGTAGCGGCCCGCGGACATGTGCGCCAGGCGGGTGCCGGCCGCGGCGGCGACCTGTTCCAGCCGGGCTGCCAGCACGTAGGACTCCAGCCGCATCCGGTGCTCGTTCTCCGCCGACGTGCCGGCGGTGAGGGCCGCCAGTCGGGCGACGCGGTCGTACCGCTCGCGCAGCGGGGCGAGTTCCCGGGCGTCGGCCAGGGCGCGGGCGGAGAGCCGGTCGAGCTGCTCGCAGCGGGTGCGGGCCCCGGCGTGGGCGGCGGAGGTCTCGTTCAGCCGCGCCACGGCCGACGCCGCCGCGGCCTCGGCGGTACCGGCCGCACCGGCCTCCTCGGGATCCGCCGGTGTGAGGTCCGCCAGTTCGGGGGCGGCCAGCTCCGCCGCGACGGCCGCCTCCTCGGCCTGCCGGTCGTCGATGCGGCGTTGCAGCAGACGCTGCTCGTCACCGGTGAGCCGGGCGGCCGCGGCGGCCCGTGGGGTGTCGAACCCGGCGTGCCAGACGGCGTCCGCGAGCTGGGCGTCGGCTTCCTTCAGCCGCGTCGCGGCGGCCTCGGCGGCGGCCGCGGTCCCGGCGGCTTCGGCCAGCAGCCCTGCCAGGCGCTCCAGTTCGGCCGCCCGGTGGGCGACAGAGGGGGCGTCGCCCCTGGCGCGGGCCACCTGCTCCTCCAGCCCGGTTCGCTCCCCCAGCAGCGCCTCGCGCCGGGAGACGCGGGATGCCGTGCGCCGTTCGGCCTCCCGCCGGGCGGCGAGACGGGCGTCGTGCTCGCGGACGGCACGCTCCAGGGCGGCGCGGGCGTCCTGCGCGCCGGCCGCCGCCCGCCGGGCGGCGGCGTGATCGGCCTCCAGC
>NZ_JAJFAU010000071.1 GCF_022614595.1 Streptomyces sp. CNQ085 | reverse complement strand
TCACTGAGCAGTCCCCGCAGGTAGGACACCATCCGCCGTCGGGGCTCCACTCGCCCGAAACGGCCCGCGAACCGAGCCACGAAGTCACCGAACACATTTGACCAGCCGTCAGCTATTTCCTCCAGCACGACATCGTCAACGAGAGCACGCACATCACGTCACGGAGTGTCGTTGCAGTACTACGCGGCGTCCGGCTGGACGAAGCTGGCGGGAACCAAGTGGCGGGACGGCTCGGCCCTGTCCGGCGTGATGCGGACCCGCACCTACGGCTTCGAGCGCGCCTACCGGCTGACCCGGCGCTACCCCCGCTCCAGCAAGGTCCTGCAGCACGGGGTCCTGGCGATGGAGTGCCTCTTCCCGGTCGTCTACCTGGCCGGCGGGCGGCTGACCCGGCCGATGATCGGAGCGGCCGGCGGCTTCCACGTCGCCAACGCCTTCGTCATGGGACTGGGCCGGTTCATGACCGCCTTCCCCGCGATGCACCCCATGATCGCCTACACGACCGCGCCGCGGACTCTCCCGGCGGTGGCCGGCCGGGACGACCGGATGGTCAGGACCGCGCTGGTGCTGCTGGCCGGCGGCGTCACGGGAGCGGCCGTGCTGGCCACCCAGCGACGCGCCCGGGCCGTCTCCGGGTGGCCGATGTCCCGCACCGTCACCACCCGGTGCGGCAACGTGCTGCAGTACGACACCGGTGGCCGTGACATCGCCGACCGTCCGGTCCTCGTCTTCAACCACGGCCTTGCCTCGACCTCCGAGCACTTCGCGTGGATGGTCGAGCGGCTGGCGTTCGACTCCGGCCAGCCCGTGGTGACCTACTCCCGCGCCGGCTACGGTCCCAGCCGCCGGGTGAAGGAGGCCGCCTACAGCCTGCGGGAGTCCGTGGACGACCTGGAGGACCTGATCCGCCAGGCCCTGCCGGAGGACCGCAGGGTGGTGCTCGTCGGGCACTCGCTGGGCGCGGACCTGAACCGGCGGGCCGCGGAACGGCTCGGCGACCGGCTGGCCGGTGTGATCTACCTCGACCCCACTCACCCGGGGCAGCTCGTGCGGTCGGGCAAGCAGAAGAAGGGCAGCGAGCTGTTCACCGACTCCCTGAAGGAGATGGCGCGCTGGACGAGGCTGGGCTGCGGTGCGCTGATGGCGCGTCCCCGGTGGGTGGACGACCTGCCCTACCCCTACCGGGAGAAGGTGTTCTCCCTCTACACCGACTCGCGGCTGTGGACGGCCGCGCGGCGGGAGTGGGAGGTGGTTCGCCGGGAGTTCGAGACCTTCGACGGGGAACTGGACCCGGTGCCCGCCCCGGGCCTGGTCATCGCCGCGCAGGTGACCGTGGACATCGATCCGGAACAACTGCTGATGTACCACGACATCGCCCGCTCCCACCAGGCGGCCGGCCGGTACGGCGGTGTCACCGTCGTGGAGCGCGCGGGGCACGACTCGATCCTGACCGACGCGCGTCACGCGCGTACCGCCGCGGACCTGATGGCGGCCTTCGTCGAGGAGCACTGCACGCCGCGGGCCCCGGCGGACGCCGCGGCTCCGGCCGGGGGACTCCCCGCCGGGCGGGGGAAGCCCGAGAAGGAGGACGAGCAGAAGTGAACCCCACCGCGTTCATCAAGGACGCCCTCACCGGACCGGGCGCCGTGACGCGTCTGGCGGACGCCCGGGTGGTCATGCTGGACACCACACCGCGCGGGCTGCTGGAGCTGGCCGGCGACCGGCTGCCGCCGGGCTACCGCCGGGCGCTGGAGCGCTTCGGCTACGGCCCGGGTGCCGCGAAGGCCGACTTCCTGGTCGGTGAACCCATCCCGTGGGCCGATCCCGAGGTGGGGCGGGCCGGAACCGTGCACCTGGGCGGCACCCGCGCCGAGATGCTCGCGGCGGAGCGCGCGGCCGCGCGGGGGGAGGCCACCGAGGAGCCGTTCGTGCTGCTGGTCGACCCGGCCGTGACCGACCCCGGCCGCGCCGTGGGCGGCCGCCGCCCGGTGTGGGCCTACGCGCACGTTCCCAACGGCGACACCCGGGACCCGGTGCCGCTGATCACCCGCCGCATCGAGCGCTACGCGCCCGGCTTCTCCGACACGGTCATCGCGGCGCGCGGGGTGCCGGCGGCCGACTACGAGACGTACAACCCGAACTATCCGGGCGGGGACATCGGGGCGGGTGCCATCACGCTCGCGCAGTCCGTGTTCCGGCCGGTGCCCGCCTGGAACCCGTACCGCACTCCCCTGCCCGGGGTGTACCTGTGCTCCGCGTCGACACCGCCCGGTCCCAGCGTGCACGGCATGTGCGGCCACCACGCGGCCCGGGCCGCCCTCCGCAGGGAGTTCCGCGTCAACACCGTGCCGCCCCTGGGCCCCGGGGGCGGTGCCATCCCCACAGAGAGAACCGGGAGAGTGTCATGAGCACCACGCACCGCCCAACCGCCGCGGAGGACTTCGTCGGCTACCTCCGCGCCTACCACTCCGACGCCATCGACGGGAACGATCCGGTGGAGGAGGTGTGGGAGCGCTATCACCTGCCCGACGGCACCCACCGGGTCAACGGACGGCCCTGGGACCTGAAGAAGATCATGCGCAGCCTCCGTTCCCGGCGTTCCCTCGACGCGCCGTACGAGCTGTACGTCCACGAGCTGGTCGTGGAGGGGGACCGGGCCGCCGCCCGGTACACCGTCAGCACGCCCATGGCGTGGAAGTTCCAGAGCGCCACGGACGCGGCCGTGTTCGCCGAGATGGCCGGGGACGGGCGGGTGGCCCGCTCCGACGCCTTCTCCGCCAGCCGGCCGGGCTGGGCCGGGCACGGCGGGAGCGCTCCGTCCGACGCCGCGGCCCGCCCCGCGCCGGGCACCGTCCCGGCGCCGCCGCCGGCCGACGGGGCCGAACCGACGCCGGCCCAGGACCCCGCCCACTACCTGCGGGCCTACTACGCCGCCGGGTACGACCCGGCGGTGCCGGCCGCCGAGGCCCACGACCGTTTCCACACCCCGGACGCGGTGCACCAGGTCGGGGGGAAGGTGATGCAGCGCTCCGGTGTGCTGAAGGCCCTGGAGGACGGACGGAAGCGGAAGCACAGCTACCCGGTGGAGGTGCACGAGACGCTGCGGGAGGGCGACCGCTTCGCGGTCCGCTACACCACCAGCCGCGGGGGTAACCCGAAGAAGAGCCAGGAGGTCTTCGCCTTCGGCGAGTTCGCCCCCGACGGCCGCGTCCGGCGGGTCTGCTTCGTGCTCGAGCCCGGCTACGGCGCGGCGTAGGGGTCCGTCCGGCCGGCCGCTGCGGCCCGCACCGGGGTGAAGTGGGTGTTGTCCTCGGGCACCCCCCGGTGCTCTTGGCCTTCGTCGTCCCGGTAGTGCCAGGTGAAGCGCAGTCCGCGGGCCGAGGTGATGTCGGGGCCGTCCATGAGCTGGAAGTGCAGGTGGGGCTCGGAGGAGTTGCCCGAGTTGCCGCACTCGGCCAACGGGCGGCCGGCCGTCACCCGGTCGCCCACGGCCACCTTCAGCGAGCCGCGCCGCAGGTGGGCGAGGACCGCGTACACCCCGTCGCCGAGGTCGAGGACGAGATGGTTGCCCAGCAGGTGGCGGGGGAGGCCGAAGGAGCGGACGAAGCCCTCCGCGAGCACGTAGAACAGTCCGGCCAGTGAGGAGCGCGACAGGTGGTCCCGCTGCCCGTCGGCGGCGGCCACCACCCTGCCGTCCGCCGGGGCGAACAGCGGTTCGCCGAAGGACGGGTAGGACTCGGGGCGCCGCGCCGCCGGCCAGAACCACACGGGCTCCGGCGCCGGCCTGCGCGCCATGTCGATGGCGTAGGTCTGCGCGAGGTTGTGGGCGTGGCTGGGGACCTTGGTGGCGGGCCCGTTGCGCGCCGTCCAGCGGCCCTCCACGGGGACTTTGAGGGCCACCGGCGGCACCTCGTCGCGCGGCGGGCGCTGCGCGCGGGTCATCGCCCACCGCATCAGCATGCCGGTTCCCAGCAGGGCGATCCCGGTGAGCCACAGCGGTCCGATGCCCTGACCGTTGACGAGGATGCACACGGCGCCCGCGGCCATCACCGGGCCGTGGCGCTTCCAGAGCTTCTGCAACATGGGTGCCTTCCATGTGGGGGCTGGTGGGCGGGACCCAGCATTCCAGACCGGGCCCCGCCCCGAACCTGAAATTATGTACTTACGTAATCACATAGAAGGCGATAGCGTTCCGCTGTCCGAGCCTTGAACGGGTTGGAGCGCACATGAGCGCCGAAGTCACGTTCCACACCGCGGCACCCGTCGCGGTCGAAGCGGTCGGGCGGCACCTGCCGGACCGCACGCAAACCGTCGCCGAACTCCCCGAGCTGACCGGTCTGGCCGAGGCGGACCGCCTCACCTGCCTCAACCTCGGCATCGACACAGTCCTGGCGGACGACAGCCTGACCTCCTACGACCTCGCCGAGCGCGCCGCCCGCGCCGCACCGGACCGCGCGGGGCTGCCGGCCGCGTCCCTCGGGGCGCTCATCGTGATCGAGCCGCGCGCCCCGGAGACTCTGATCAGCTCGGACGCGACGAGACTCCAGCACGCGCTGGGCGCCGACGCGGCGACGACCTTCACGGTCGGCGGCCTCGGCTGCGTGTCCGTCACCCCGGCCCTGCTCGCCGCGCGTGGCCTGCTGGCCGCCGATCCGTCCCTCGACCACGTGCTGATCGCACACGGCAGCAAACCCGCGGGCGGGGCCCGCTACCGGCATCCGGTGACCGTCAACGGCGACGGCGGCCAGGCGCTGCTGTTGACACGCCCGCACCCCGCCGCGCCGATCCGGGTGCTCGACCTCGTCCAGCGCACCGACGGCCGCTACTGGGACCTCTTCCGCCTGGAGTACCGCGACCGGCCCGCCGAACGGTGGAGGGAGGAGTGCCGGGACCTGCCCGGCTAGGTCGTGTTTGGAAACCGCATGACATCGAGTTAACTCATCAAGACTTGCGATCTATTAGTACTCAGAGCCAGTGCCCGCCAGCGACCTGGATGATCTGCCCGGTGATCCACCGGGCCTGGTGCGAGGCCAGGAAGACCGCAGCGTCAGCGATGTCCGTGGGGTCTCCGACCCGGCCCAGTGGGATCGAGGGCTCCACCGCTGCGATCAGGTCCTCGTCCATCCATCCCGTCTGCACCGGCCCCGGAGCGATCGCGTTCACCCGCATCACCGGTCCCAGGTCCAGAGCCGCCCCGCGCGTCAGGGACTCCAGCGCGGCCTTCGAGGCACCATAGGCGACCTGGCCGGGAAAGCCTCGGGCCGTGTCGGTCGAGATGTTGACCACGCACCGCGATCCCTTGGCCGCGTCCGCCGGGATCCGACGCGAGAATTCTGCCAAGAACATGATCGGGGCGGTGACGTTGACCTGGAAAGTGCGCTCCACGCCCTCCTGGCCCAGAGTGGCGAAAGCGTCGGCCTCCTCGGCGTGCGCGGCGTTGTTGACCAGCACGTCCACCGGCCCGAGCTTCTCCTCCACTTGGTCCAGCAGCCTCCCGGCTGCTCCAGGCAGCAGGAAGTCCGCCTCGACGGCGACCGCGCCCGGCAGCGAGGCCGCGAACGCCTCCACCTCCTCACGGGTCGCATGCGCGTGCTCCATGGAACCGGTGACCGCCCCGTCGACATAGTGCACTGCCACTCGTGCACCCTGTGCTGCGAACGCTCGCGAGATCGCAGCACCGATGTTCATCGCTCCGCCGGTGACCAGCACCGTTTTGCCTTTGATTCCTGGGTCGATCACGGGCTGTAGTCTAGGAGGGGCGGTTCGGCGGAAGCCAAGGGTTATCGGGCACTGATCCAGGCCCGCAGCGTCCGGGCAGAGGATCTTGCCTGCCTGTCCGGCAACCTCGTCACCGTGCTCGGCCGGGAAGCCATCAGCAGTGCGGGTGATTGAGGGCCACCCCTGCTCAAGAACGTCAGGGCCCGGCACGACGAACGCCCCGGCCCCATCCCTTCGGGCGGGCCCGTCAGGGCCTGCCCGTCCGGGACGTCCAGGTGCCGCCCGTCCCAGGCCTCGGCCCCATAACCGCTTCTCATGCGCTCATCGCACCGCCTGGTCGCCGTCGATGCGCAAAATGCACCGAGCAGTACCAGAAGTCGTCAAACGAGAACCTCGCGCAGCCAGTGCCCCATGACCGCGACCAGGACGGTGGCCTCGTAACGGCAGGCGAGCTTGTCATACCGGGTAGCCACCGCCCGGTTCTGCTTGAGCCGGTTGAACGCGCACTCGATCGCGTGTCGCTGCTTGTAGTCGCCCCAGTCGGTCTTCAGCGGCCGCCCACCCTTCGAACCGCGGGCGATGCGGTGGGCGGCCTGATCCTTCTTCTCCGGGATCGTGGCCCGGATGCCCCGCCTGCGCAGGTAGTCGCGGTGATAACCGGCCGAGTGGGCCCTGCCGGCGCGTACTCGGCCCGGCCTCGTGCGCGGCCGACCGGTCCCGCCGGGCCCTGCCACCTGGACGCGTTCCAGGACGGGCTCCAACTGTGGGGGGTCGGCCCACTGCCCTGGGGTGACGAGCAGGGCCATGATCTTCTGACCCTGCTCGGCAGCAGCATGAATCTTCGTGGTGAACCCTCCCCGAGACCTGCCCAGCCCGTGGTGCTCGGGCTCGGGAACAAAAGCCCCATCCCGGGCTAGGACACCGGGTGGTTGCTTCTGCTCGGCCCCGTTCCTGTGGGCCCCAGCCGCGTGCTGGTGGGCCCGGGTGGCGGTGGAGTCCACGTTCAAGTCCCACACGATCCTCCCGAGCCCGTCGGCTCGGGTCTGCAGCGCGGCGACCAGGCGGGCCCAGGTCCCCTCGCGCTGCCAGGACCGAAACAGCCAGTAGGCGGACTGCCAGGGCCCATAGCGTTCGGGCAGGTCTCGCCACGGGGTCCCGGTACGGACGCGGTGCCGGATCGCGTCGATCTGCCGGCGACGGTGGGCCGCCGGACGGCCCGAGGAAGAAGCCGGCAGGTGCTCCTGCAGGACATCCCACTGCTGGTCGGTCAGGTCACCACGAGCCACGAGGACCAGATCGTGCCTGACCAGCACCTACTTCCCAAACACGACCTAGTGGCGGGCCGCGGTGATCACGATGAGCAGCGGCACGAGCCGGGTCGGCGGGACCTGGTAACGCCCGCGGCCCGCCGTCTCCAGCCAGCCGGCGGAGACGAGCTGTCGCAGGTGGTGGTAGACCTGGCCGGTCGTGCCGAGCCCGTCCAGCTCCATGAGTTCGGCCACCGCCGTCCGCCCCTCCAGCAGCGCCTGGAGCAGCCGCAGCCGGACGGGCTGCCCCAGCGCGCCCAGCGTGTTCGCCAGCTCCGGCCAGTCGGAGCCCAGCAGCGAGTCCGTGGCGGCCGACCGCTCCCACTCCACGCGCTCCCCGCCCGGGCCGGTCACGGATCCGGCGAACAGCACCCCGCCGTGCGCCGCGTCCCGCAGGAGGTCCCGGAGCTGCGGCAGCACGAGGCAGGCGTCGCCCGGCTCCTCCCCGTCCTCCGGTCCCTCCGCACCGCTTCCCAGCCGCTCCTCAAGCTCGGAGACCCGCTGTGTCAGCCCGGCGACCTGCCCGGCCAGCGCGTCCCACGCCGGCACGTCCTCACTCATCCCGCCAGCGTAGCGCCGGGCACCGCACGCGTCCGGGGCGGCCGGACCGCGGCGGTGGGTCCCGCCGTCCGGCTTCCGCCCGGGACAGTGGCAGGCTTGTCGCCATGCGGAGGCTTGTGCGCGCCCTGGGCGCGGCGGTGGTTGCGGCAGCGGTGCCGGCGGCGGGGACGGCGGCGGGGACGGCCGGAGCGACGGCGGCCGGCCCCGCCAACGACGGCTTCACGATCGAGGACGAGCGGATCACCGAGTCCAGCGGCCTGGCGGCCAGCCGCGCCCACCCCGGCGTGTACTGGACGCACAACGACAGCGACGACGGGCCGTACGTCTACGCGATCGACGGCCGCACCGGCGAGACGGTCGCCACCGTCACCCTGACCGGCATCGCCCCGCGCGACGTCGAGGCCGTCTCCGTCGGCCCGGACGGCCACGTGTACGTCGGCGACATCGGTGACAACTTCGGCGGCCGGTGGCCCGAGGTGTGGATCTACCGCTTCGCCGAGCCCGGGAGCCTGGCAGACCGGGCCGTCGAGGCCACCCGCCACACCGTGCGCTACGCCGACGGCCCGCGTGACGCCGAGTCGCTGGCCGTCCACCCCGTCACCGGGCGGGTGTACATCGTCAGCAAGCACAGGGACGGCGGCGCCCTGTACGCCGGGCCGGAGAAACTCCCGGCCTCCGGCGCCGCCGTCTTCACCCGCGTCGCGGACATCGGCCTGTGGGCCACCGACGCCGCCTTCTCCCCGGACGGCACCCGGCTGGCGGTGCGCGGCTACTTCGGCGGGACCATGTACGCCTGGGAGGACGGCGCACCGCGCGAGCTGGGACGGCTGACGGTGCCGGTGCAGCGCCAGGGCGAGTCGGTGACCTTCACACCGGACGGCCGGACCCTGCTGTACGGCACGGAGGGCGAGCGCGGTCCCGTACGGCCGATGCCCCTGACCGAGGAGCAGCTCCCCGAGAGCGCGGGGGAGGAGAAGCCGGAGCGGACCGGTGGCGAAGGGGCCGGTGACGGCAGCGGAGCCGGCGACGGCGGGGCGGAGGAGGACGGGGACGACGGGGGAGAGGGGAACACCACCGGACTCGTCCTCGCCCTCGCCGCGGGCGCCGTCCTCCTCCTCGCCCTGCGCCGCTCGAAGCGGCGCGGCGGCGGCGCGTCCTGACCTCTCGCCGGGCACCCCGCCCGGGAGCGAGGCCGTGCCCGCCGCCGGCCCCCGCAGCTCTCACCGCTCGCCCACCGGGTGCAGCTCGTACAGCAGCGACCGGTCGAGCATCAGCCGGTGGCCCAGCGGCACCAGCACGCCCCGCGCGGGATGCTCGCGGGCCAGGCGCCCGGCCGCGTGCCGGGCCTCGCGGCCCGACAGCCGCCGCACGTCCACCTTCATCGGCGCGCCCGCCGGGGTGCCGCCCAGGGTGGCGGGGGAGATCTCCGCCTCAAGGCGGCGGCGCAGCCGTCCGGCGGTACCCGACCGGCCGTGGGCGCGCACGTAGGCGCGGTCGCCCTCCACGGCGATCGCCGTGGCCGTGCCCACCGGCACGCCCTCGCGGTCGTACGTGGCCAGCCAGACGCGCCGCTCGCCGGCGAACAGACTCAGCCCGGTCCCCGGAGTGCTCATGAGCCGCCGGGTACCTCACCGGGACCGGGCGGAAACGGGATCGGGACCCGGGCTCCCGGAAGGGGACCGCTTGCCGGCCCGCGACGGCCCCTCCTCATTCCGCGAGGAGCGCCGGGAGCTCGCGCATGTCGTCGAAGAGCACCGTGTGAGGTCCTTCGGGGCAGTGCGCGGGGGTCAGGCCGCCGGCACAGCCGAAGGCCCGCTTCCCGCGGGGGACGGGGGCGGCGGCCGTCGGCCGGGTGTGCGGGCCGCCGTACGGCTCAGAGGCGCTCGGCGACGTAGTCCACGCAGGCCGTCAGGGCCTCGACGTCCGCCGGCTCCACGGCCGGGAACATCGCCACCCGCAGCTGGTTGCGGCCCAGCTTGCGGTACGGCTCGGTGTCCACGATGCCGCCCGCGCGCAGCACCTTGGCGATCGCGGCGGCGTCCACGCCCTCGGCGAAGTCGATGGTGCCGACGACCTGGGAGCGCTGGGCCGGGTCGGCCACGAAGGGCGTGGCGATCTCGGACTTCTCCGCCCAGCCGTACAGCCGCGAGGAGGAGTCGGCGGTGCGGGAGGTGGCCCAGTCCAGACCGCCCCGGCCGTTGATCCACTCCAGCTGGTCGGCCAGCAGGAAGAGGGTGGCGACGGCCGGGGTGTTGTACGTCTGGTTCTTGCGCGAGTTGTCGATCGCGGTGGGCAGGTCGAAGAACGCCGGGATGTGCCGGTCGGTCGCGGCGATCCGCTCGGCCCGCTCCAGCGCGGCCGGGGAGAACACGGCCAGCCACAGGCCGCCGTCCGCGGCGAACGACTTCTGCGGTGCGAAGTAGTAGACATCCGTCTCGGCGATGTCCACCGGCAGGCCGCCCGCGCCGGAGGTGGCGTCCACCAGCACCAGGGCGCCCTCGTCCGCGCCCTCTACCCGCCTGATCGGCATGGCGACGCCGGTGGAGGTCTCGTTGTGGGTGAGGGCGTACACGTCCACGCCCGCCTCGGCCTCCGGCCGCGGGTGGGAGCCGGGGTCGGAGGAGATGACGGTCGGCTCGGCCAGCCAGGGGGCGAGCTTCGCGGCCTTGGCGAACTTCGAGGAGAACTCGCCGAAGGACAGGTGCTGGGACTTCGACTCGATCAGGCCGTGGGTCGCGATGTCCCAGAAGGCGGTGGAGCCGCCGTTGCCCAGGACGACCTCGTAGCCCTCCGGGAGGCCGAGGAGTTCCTTCACTCCCTCGCGCACCCTGCCGACCAGGTCCTTGACCGGAGCCTGGCGGTGTGAGGTGCCCAGCAGGGACGTACCGGTGGCGGCCAGGGCGCTCAGCGCCTCCGTCCGCACCTTGGACGGGCCCGAACCGAATCGTCCGTCGGCGGGCTTGATGTCTGCGGGAATCTGGAGATCGGCCACGAACCGAAGGGTAGTGCGTGGCCGCCCTGTGTTCCGTGAGGCGTCCACCCCGCGAGACGCGCCGTGGACACGCCGTGGGACACGCGGCGGGACACACCGGGGGGCGACTGGTGCGGACGGGGCCGGTCGGGATGCACGCTGTTGCCCATGGGTGACGACGCGGCGAGGGCGGCACGGCGGCAGGCGCGCACGGCGCTGGAGCGCACGGCGCAGGCGGAGGAGCGCGAGCGGGCGCGGGAGGTGGTGCGGGCGCTGCGGGCGGCCGTACGGGGGGAGGTGGCCGACGACGCGGGCTCCCGTGCGCTGGTGACGATGGACGCCTCCAACTACCGGCGGGTGCCGCTGGCCGTGGTCGCGCCGCGCGACGCCGGCGACGTGGCGGCGGCGCTGGCGGTGTGCCGGGAGACGGGGGTGCCGGTGGTGCCGCGCGGCGGGGGCACGTCCATCGCCGGGCAGGCGACGGGCACGGGGGTGGTGCTTGACTTCACCCGCCACATGGACGCGGTCCTCTCGCTCGACCCCGGGGCGCGCACCGCCGTCGTCCAGCCGGGCGTGGTCCTGGACGACCTGTGCCGAGCGGCCGGCGCCCACGGGCTGACCTTCGGTCCCGACCCCTCCACCCACAGCCGCTGCACGCTCGGCGGGATGATCGGCAACAACTCCTGCGGCTCCCACTCGGTGGCCTGGGGCACGACCGCCGACAACGTCCGGGAGCTGGAGGTGCTCACCTACGGCGGCGAGCGGGCCCGGCTCGCGCCTGGCGGGGACGGCGTGCCCGAGCGGCTGCGCGCCGGGGCGCGGGCGCTGGTGGGCGGGGAACTCGCCCGGTTGCGCACCGGCTTCCCCGAACTGCCGCGCCGTATCTCCGGTTACGCCCTGGACGCGCTGCTGCCCGAGCGCGGCGAGGACTGGGCGCGGGCGTTCACCGGCAGCGAGGGCACCCTCGGGGTGCTCACGGCCGCCACGGTGAGGCTGGTGGAGCGGCCCGGCGCGCGGGTGCTGGCGGTACTGGGCTACGCGGACGAGAGCGCGGCGGCCGAGGCGGCCGTCACCCTGCTTCCGCACCACCCGCTGACGGTGGAGGGGATGGCGAGCGATCTGGTGCCCGAGACCGAGCGGGCGATGCTGCCCCGGGGCGGGGCGTGGCTGTTCGTCGAGGTCGGCGGCGCGGACGCGGACGGGGCACGGGCGGCGGCCGGGCGGCTGTGCCGGGCGGTGGCCGGGGAGGCGGCCGACCACACCCTGGTCGCTGACCCGGCCGGGCAACGCGCCCTGTGGCGGGTACGGGAGGACGCCTCGGGCACCGCCACCCGCATGCCCGACGGCAGCGAGGCGTGGCCGGGCTGGGAGGACTGCGCGGTCCCGCCCGCCCGACTGGGCGCTTACCTGCGGGACTTCCGCGCGCTGCTGGCCGAACACGGGCTGCGCGGGCTGCCGTACGGCCACTTCGGCGACGGCTGCATCCATGTGCGCGTCGACTTCGACCTGATCGGCGAGGAGGGCATCGCCCGTTTCCGCCGCTTCTCCGGCGACCTGGCCGACCTGGTGGTCGCGCACGGCGGCTCGCTGTCGGGCGAGCACGGTGACGGGCAGGCGCGCGCCGAACTGCTGCCGCGGATGTACGGGCGGGAGACGGTGGAGCTGTTCGGTCGCTTCAAGGACCTGTGGGATCCCGACGGCGGCCTCAACCCCGGCATGCTGGTGCGCCCCCACCGCCTGGACGAGAATCTGCGGTTCGCGTCGCTGCCGCGCGAACCGCTGCCCGTCGTCTACGGCTACCCGGAGGACGGCGGCGACTTCTCGGCTGCGGTGCGGCGCTGTGTGGGGGTGGCCAAGTGCCGCAATCCGGCCGGGAGTCCGGGTGTGATGTGCCCCTCCTACCGGGCGACGGGCGAGGAGAGGCACTCCACACGCGGCCGGGCGCGGCTGCTGCACGAGATGCTCGCGGGCGAGGTGGTCACCGACGGCTGGCGGTCGGAGGAGGTCCGCGAGGCGCTGGACCTGTGCCTGTCGTGCAAGGGCTGCCGCGGCGACTGCCCGGTGGGGGTGGACATGGCCACCTACAAGGCGGAGTTCCTGCACCACCACTACGCGGGCCGCCGCCGTCCCATGGCCCACTACTCGATGGGGCTGCTGCCGCTGTGGCTGCGGGCGGTGGCCGCCACCCGTACCGCGCCGCTGCTCAACGCCCTGGCCCGCACCCCGGCGGCGGCCCTGGCCAAGCGGCTGGGCGGGATCGCCCCGGAGCGGGAGATCCCGCCGCTGCCGCGCGCCCCCTTCACGCGCCGGTGGCGTGCGTACCGTCAGAGGCGCCCCGCGCGTCCTGTGCGCGGCGGCCGGCGGGTCGTGCTGTGGCCGGACACCTTCACCAACCACCTCTCCCCCGAGGCGGGCACCGCCGCCGTACGGGTGCTGGAGGCGGCCGGGCTGGATGTGGTCCCGCCGCCGGGGGCGGACCGGGTATGTTGCGGCCTGACCTGGATCTCCACCGGACAGCTCGACGGCGCGCGCCGTGTGCTGCGCCGCACCCTGGAGCGGCTGGAGCCCGTGCTGGAGGCGGGGGTTCCGGTGGTCGTCCTGGAACCGCCGTGCGCGGCGGCGCTGCGCACCGACGCTCCCGAGCTGCTGCCGGACGACCCGCGCGCCAAGCGGCTGGCCGCCTCGGTGCGCACCTTCGCCCAGGCCCTGGAGGAGTGCGCCCCCGACTGGAATCCACCGCGGATCGACCGCCCGGTGGCCGGCCAGACCCACTGCCACCAGCACGCGGTGCTGGGCGACGCGGCGGAGCGACGGCTGCGGGAGAAGGCCGGGCTGACCGGCGGGCTCAGCGACGGCTGCTGCGGGCTGGCGGGCAACTTCGGCTTCGAGAAGGGGCACTTCGAGGTCTCCGCCGCCTGTGCGGAGGAGAAGCTGCTGCCGGCGGTGCGCGGCGCCGGGCCGGGCACGGAGCTGCTGGCCGACGGCTACTCCTGCCGCACCCAGCTCGCCCAGCTCGGCGGATACCGCGCCCGCCACCTGGCGGAGGTGCTGGCCGAGGCGCTGGACGGGCCGGAGGGGGAAGAACGGCGGGAGGAGCGGCCGGAGCGGTGAGACGGCGGCGCCCGTGCCGCGGACGGAACCGGTCGCCGTTCACCCGGTGGTGGTGCCCGGCCGGCACTCCGCGGGCTGGAAGTCCGAGCGGCACCTTCGTCGCCCACCTCCACGAACGTCAACGCGCTCGGGGGTGGGCAAGCTGGTCACCCACGCGCCGTTCGGCGCGGGGCTCGCCCTCTCCTCGCCCGCGGACGGCCCCTCGTACGTCGAGGTCCCCGTGCGCGACCGGGCGTCCAGCCGGGCCGGTCCGGTGCCCGACGGCCTCCTCCCGCCCCTCCCGGCGGGGGGAGGCCGTCCGCCTCCGCGGGTACGGGCGTGCGGCCCGGGCCTCAGCCGGTGATCTCGTCGTAGCCCTCGATCTCCCGCACACCGCGCGGGCCCGGGCCCACGTAGCGCGCGGAGGGGCGCACCAGGCGGCCGGTGCGCTTCTGCTCCAGGACGTGCGCCGACCAGCCGGCGGTGCGGGCGCAGCTGAACATCGAGGTGAACATGTGCGACGGGACCTCGGCGAAGTCCAGCACGATCGCCGCCCAGAACTCCACGTTGGTGGCCAGCACCCGGTCCGGACGCCGGTTGTGCAGTTCCTCCAGCGCCGCCTTCTCCAGCGCCTCGGCGACCTCGAAGCGCGGTGCGCCCAGCTCCCTGGCGGTACGGCGCAGCACACGGGCGCGCGGGTCCTCGGCGCGGTAGACGCGGTGGCCGAAGCCCATCAGGCGCTCGCCGCGGTCCAGGGCACCCTTCACGTACGCCCGGGCGTCCCCGGTCCGCTCGATCTCCTCGATCATGCCCAGCACGCGCGAGGGCGCGCCGCCGTGCAGCGGGCCGGACATCGCGCCGACCGCTCCCGACAGCGCCGCCGCCACGTCCGCGCCGGTGGAGGCGATGACGCGGGCGGTGAAGGTGGAGGCGTTCATGCCGTGCTCGGCGGCCGACGTCCAGTAGGCGTCCACGGCCGCGACGTGCTTGGGGTCGGGCTCGCCCCGCCAGCGCCGCATGAAGCGCTCCACGACGGTCTCGGCCTTGTCGATCTCCCGCTGCGGCACCATCGGCAGACCCTGGCCGCGTGCCGACTGGGCGACGTAGGACAGCGCCATCACCGCGGCCCGCGCCAGGTCGTCGCGGGCCTGCCGCTCGTCGATGTCCAGCAGCGGGCGCAGGCCCCACACGGGCGCGAGCATCGCCAGCGCGGACTGCACGTCCACCCGGATGTCACCCGAGTGGACCGGGATGGGGAAGGGCTCGGCCGGGGGCAGACCGGGGGTGAAACCACCGTCCACCAGCAGGCCCCACACGTTCTCGAAGGAGACGTGGCCCACCAGGTCCTCGATGTCCACACCCCGGTAGCGGAGGGCGCCGCCCTCCTTGTCGGGTTCGGCGATCTCCGTCTCGAACGCGACGACTCCCTCGAGTCCGGGCACGAAGTCGGACATCTGGCGGCTCCTCGTATGTGGTTCGGCGGGAGGACGGCGGGCGCCCCGGGGGGCCGGTCGGCTCTTCGCGGGCGTACCCGAGCGGTTCCGCCGCCGAGGGGGCTGGCGGTCCGGGCCGGTACCCGGTCCTGCCCTGCTGCTGTCGGACTGCCGGTGGTGACCGGGCAGTGGCTGGTCGGACACGGTAACCCGCGCTGTGCGGAGGCCACAGTCGCCCAGCCAGCGATTCTGTCCGGTCCGGCAGGTGCGGGGAAGGGTGAGATGCGGCACACCCCCCGCTTCCCCGTCCCCAGGTGTACACGCCCCGAAGGGTGGGCAAACTCGCCCGCCACCGCCCGATGCCGTGCGCCGCACGTGTTGCAAGATGAACACGTGCCCCAAGCCGACGAAGCAGCCCGCGAAGCCCTAGCCCACCACCCGCACCTGGACCCCGCCGCGATGCGGGCCCACTACCGGGCGGAAGGAATCGGGGAGGAGGACCTCGCCGCCGACCCGTACGGGCAGTTCCTGCGCTGGTTCGAGGAGGCGGCGGCCGGCGGGCTCCACGAGCCGAACGCGATGGTCGTCTCGACGGCCGATGAGCGGGGGCGGCCCAGCTCGCGCACGGTGCTGCTCAAGCAGTTCGACGAGCGCGGCTTCGTCTTCTACACCAACTACGACTCGCGCAAGGGCCGCGAGATCGACGCCAACCCGTACGTGTCGCTGCTCTTCCCATGGCACGCCGTCGCCCGCCAGGTGATCGTCTCCGGCCGGGCGGAGCGCACCGGCCGCGACGAGACGGCCGCCTACTTCCGCACCCGCCCGCACGGCTCGCAGCTCGGGGCGTGGGCCAGCGACCAGTCCTCGAAGGCAGCCTCCCGGGAGGAGCTGGACCGCGCGTACGCGCAGCTCGCGGACCGCTACCCGGAGACGGAGCGGGTCCCGGTCCCGCCGCACTGGGGCGGCTACCGGGTGGTGGCGCGGACGGTGGAGTTCTGGCAGGGCCGCGAGAACCGCCTCCACGACCGTCTGCGCTACGTCCGCCGGGACTCCGGGGAGCCGGGTGCGGAGGCGGTCTGGACGGTCGAGCGTCTCAGCCCCTGACGGCCCCGGCCCGGGGGGCTCCGGGAGCGCGAGGCCCCGGAGATTCCGAGGACGCGGACGACCCGCGGGCCTGGCCCCGGTCGCGCCGTGCGGCGTGAGGGGGTCGGTCGGACGTACCGACAGCCCGCGGGTCGGGTGACTGCTCGGGATTGGCCGGCGGTGCCGGCATCACGCTGTGACGTCGGCCTCCTAGGCCGCAGCCACCTCACGCGTCCGGTCGCAACTCATCTGCCGAACCACCTCCCTTCTCGTGTACTCCAAACGGTAAGCGGCGGCATGGGCACGGACAAGCGAATTTCGAGGGGACAACGATTTGCGTGAATCACATGTGCGCTGCGTCACGTTCGAGTTCAATGATCGGGAGTGCAGTTGCGCGCAGCGTCCAGCTGGGGGTGCCAGGTGACGGCTCGGTCCGAGACCCACTTCGAATACGGTGCCGGTGACGGCGGCGACGCCCGCGGCGGCCCCGCGGGAGGAGCCGCCCCGCCGCGGTCCGCCGGCTCCGGAGGCGAGCTGCTGCTCACGGCCCTCCTGGACGGCATGGACGCCGCCCTGTGCGCCTTCGACGCCGACGGCGTCGTCACCCACTGGAACCGCGAGGCCGAACGCGTCCTGGGCTGGACCGGGCAGGAGGCCGTCGGCCGGCGGGGGCTGGCGGGATGGGCGGTCCGCACCGCCGACGCCGAGGACGTCCAGGAGTGGCTGATGGCCGCGATGGCCGCGCCGGGACGTCGGGTCCGCGAGTTCGCGCTGGTGCGCAAGGACGGCGGACGGGTGCTGGTGCGGGTGCAGTGCTCCGGGGTGCGCGGCGCGGACGGCCGGCCGGCCGGCGTGTACTGCGCGTTCGGCGAGGTGCGCACGCAGATCGACCTGGAGCGGTCGATCGCCCTGAGCGAGGCCCTGTTCGAGGGGGCCTCGTGGGGGGTGGTCCTGGTGGACGCCGACCTGCGCCCGGCCGTCGCCAACCTCCATGCCGCCCGCGCGCTGCGCGTCGGCCGCACGGCCATGCTGGGGCGGCCGCTGGGCGAGCTGGTGGGCGAGGGCGTGGAGGAGCTGGAGAGCGCCCTGCAGCACGTACTGGCGGAGGGCCCGCCACCGGCGCCGGCGGAGCTGTGGGTGACGCTGCGCGCCCAGGCCGGGGGGCGGGGGCCCGAGCAGGAGGGCGGGCCCGCCTCGGACACGCGGCGCTGCTGGCGCAGCGGCTTCCTGCGGCTGGTCTCGCCGATGGCGGAGGAGACGCCGGTGCCGCTGGGCGTGGCGTGGTTCTTCATGGATGTCACGGATGCCAGGCGGGCCGAGCAGGAGGCGGCGCGGTTCCGTTTCCGGGGCAACCAGGCCCACCGGGCGGCGCGGGCCGCGGCCGAGTGCGAGGACCCGATGGAGGCGGCGACCGTCCACCTGGACTTCGCGCTGGCGGGTTTCGCCGAGCACGCGCTGCTGGACCTGGCGGCGGACTGCTCGCCGGTCCGCCTGGTGCGCGCGGCCGAGGCCCCGGCCCCCTGCACCACGACGACGGGCGTCCCGGTCCCCTACGCGCGCGACCACCCGGCGCTCCAGGCGTACGAGCGCTGCGGCCCGGTGCGCACCAGCGTGGGCGGCGCGGGGGCGCAGGGGTGGGCGCGCGCCCGCAGGTGGCCGGAGGGCACGGTGCACGCGCTGTGCGTGGTCCTGCGCAGCCGCGGCCGGACCCTGGGCGTACTCACCTTCCTGCGGGGGGCGAGCCGGCGCGCCTTCGACCGCTCGGACGCGGTCCACGCGGAGGGCGTCGCGGACCGCGTCGCCGCCGCGGTCGACCTCGCCCGAGCCCTGTCGCGGGACTGACCCCTCGGCCGGGTACCCGCCGGGTCCGTCAGCGCAGGTAGAAGATCCGGTCGGCGTGCTCGGCCATCACCCCGGCGTTCCACTCGTGGCCGCCGTCCACGTTCCCCGAGCGCAGTAGGGGAGGGGTGATGCCGCGGGCGGCCAGCGCACCCGCGGCCGAGGCGACGACGGCCTGCATGATCGCGCAGGTCACCACCGTCGAGGCGGGGGCGAAGGGGGCGCCGACGCCCTCCGCCGTCAGCTCGGCGTCGCCCACCGCGATCTTGCTGTCGACGACGATGTCGCAGTGGTCCCCCAGGAAGGTGCCCGAGGGGTTGCGCGGCGCGGTGTTCCGTGCGTACGCCACCGAGGTCACGCCGATCACCCTCAGGCCGAGCTCCCGGGCGCGGGTGGCCATCTCCACCGGTAGCGCGTTGCGCCCCGACAGGGAGATCACCACCAGTACGTCGCCGGCCCGCGCGGGGGAGGTCTCCAGCACGGCCGAGGCCAGTCCCTCCACCCGCTCCAGCGAGCTGCCCAGTGTCGCGGGCACGACGTCGACGCCGACCGCGCCGGGCACGGGCAGGAGGTTCAGCACGGCGAGGCCGCCCGCCCGGTAGACCACGTCCTGGGCCGGCAGGGAGGAGTGGCCCGCGCCGAAGGCGAAGACGCGGCCGCCGTCGGCGAAGGCGTCGGCGATCAGCGCTCCGGCCGCCGAGATGCTGCCGGCCTCCTCCTCCCGGACCCGTTCCAGCAGGCCGACGGCCGCGTCGATGAACCGCTCGGCGGGCCCGCTCCCGTCCGGCGCACCGCCCGTCGTCTCGTCCGCCGCCCCGCCCATCGTCCCGGCCTCCCGTCGTGTGCCGCCGTCGTACGGTCCCGGCGCACACCCGGCCGCAGGCCCCGGTGAACGCTCCGCCCCGCGCCGCGGAACGCCCCGTGACGCCGTGATCACGGTGAGGTCTGGATCGGTGTGCTGTCAACACGCGGTGCTTCCGGGCGGCGTACGGCCGGGCCCGGCGGACCGGGAACGATTGTCGGCCCCATGCGTCAGAATTGGTCTCCAGGGCCACCGCACGAGCTGACGAGGGGCACGATGTCCGGACTCATCGACACCACGGAGATGTATCTCCGCACCATCTTGGAGCTGGAGGAGGAGGGCGTGGTCCCCATGCGTGCCCGCATCGCCGAGCGGCTCGACCAGAGCGGCCCGACGGTGAGCCAGACGGTGGCCCGCATGGAGCGCGACGGACTGGTCCGGGTGGCCGGCGACCGGCACCTGGAGCTGACCGAGGAGGGGCGGCGGCTGGCCACGCGCGTGATGCGCAAGCACCGGCTGGCCGAGTGTCTCCTGGTCGACGTGATCGGCCTGGAGTGGGAGCAGGTGCACGCGGAGGCGTGCCGCTGGGAGCACGTGATGAGCGAGGCCGTCGAGCGCCGTGTGCTGGAGCTGCTGCGGCATCCCACCGAGTCCCCCTACGGAAACCCGATCCCGGGCCTGGAGGAGCTGGGCGAGCCCTCGGAGGCCGGGCCGTTCCTGAGCGACGACATGGTGAGTCTGTCGGACCTGGACGCCGGCTCGGACGGCAAGACGGTCGTGGTGCGCCGGATCGGCGAGCCGATCCAGACGGACGCCCAGCTGATGTACACGCTGCGACGGGCCGGTGTGCAGCCGGGCGCCGTGGTCAGCGTGACGCCGGGAGCGGGCGGCGGGGTGCAGGTCGGCAGCGGAGGCGAGGCCGCGGAGCTGACCGCCGCGGTCGCCACGCACGTCTTCGTCGCCAGGCGCTGAGGGCGGTCCGGACGGCCGTCCGGGAGGCCCGCGCGGTCTTCCGGACGGCCGGGGTTGCGCGGAACGCGAGCGGCGGGGGCGGTGTCGTGGCACGCTTTCGGTGACGTGCAGGGGTGGGAAGACGGAAGGGGAGCCGTCCATGGGAGTGTCGCACCAGCGGGGTCCTGGCGCCGTCGCCAGCCGCCGGGACCCCGCCTCCCCCCGCGGGCCCCTGACCCCGAGTGGCCCGCCTCCCTATAGCTGTCTCCCCTCGGCCCGGCCGGAAGACACTCGCTGAGGGTCACTCAAAAGAAGGGTTTTGCAGTTCAGATGGGCTTGTTCGAATGAAAGTTCGATAGCGTGAGGCCGGTAGACGACGAGGCAATCGGACGACGCGGACAGGAGGGATGGGGGTGCCAGGACGCATGGTTCGACGCATCAACGTCAGGGGAGCGGGCGGTCTGCGGCTCGCGGCCTGGGAGTTCGCCGACCCGCCCGAGGGCGCGCTGCCGGAGGGCGACGGGCAGGCTCCGGGCGTGCTGCTGCTGCACGGCCTGATGGGCCGCGGCTCGCACTGGGCCCCCACCGCTCGTCGGCTCTCCGGGCGTTACCGCGCCGTCTGCCTGGACCAGCGCGGACACGGCCGCAGCGACAAGCCGACCGACGGCCCGTTCGGCCGCGACGCGTACGTCGCCGACGCCGAGGCCGTCATCGAGCAGCTCGGCCTGGCGCCCGTGGCGCTCGTCGGACACGGGATGGGCGCGCTGACGGCCTGGCAGCTCGCCGCCAAGCGACCCGACCTGGTCCGCGCCGTGGTGATCTGCGACATGCGGGCCTCGGCACTGGGCAAGCGCTCCCAGCGCGACTGGGAGCAGTGGCTCGCGACCTGGCCGGTGCCCTTCGCCACGCTCGCGGACGTCCGCGGATGGTTCGGCGAGGAGGACCCTCTCCTGGAGCGCCCGTACCCCTCGCGCGGCGAGTTCTTCGCCGAGGTGATGGCCGAGCGGATGGACGGCTGGCGACCGGTGTTCTCGCGCCGCCAGGTGCTGATGATCCGCCAGGCGTGGGCTTGTGAGGCGTACTGGGAGGAGCTGGCCCTGGTGCGCTGCCCGGCCCTGGTGGTCCGCGGTGTCGACGGCGAGCTCGGGCGCGCCGAGGCCCAGGAGATGGTCCGGGTGCTGCCCCAGGGCGCCTACGCGGAGATCGCCGACGCGGGCCACCTCGTCCACTGCGACCAGCCGGAGCAGTGGCGGCAGGCCGTCGAGCCCTTCCTCCAGGGCGCGCTCCCGGCCTGAGCGGCGGCCGGACGGTCCGGCCGCCGGACGTGTTCCGCCTGCCGTTCCCGCTCCGCTGCCCCCGCCGTTCCCGGCCGTGCCCGGGGCGGTCAGCGCACGCGTGTCGCGGCGGCGTCGCGGCCACAGGCGTACGCCAGTGGCCGGACGATCTCCTCGGCCTCGGGCAGCCGGTGGCCGGTGTCCGCCGGCTGCCGCACCCACAGCACCGCGCCGCGGGCGCCCACCCGGGTCGGCGGAGCCGCCACCCAGTCGCCGTCGCCCCGCACGGTCAGGTCGAGGGCGCCCGGGGACCAGCCCAGCCTCCGTACCAGATCGGGCATCCTGGACGCGCCGCCGGGCTGGACGAAGAAGAGCATCCGTCCCTTCGGGGTGCCGGTGACCGGACCGACCGCCACACCCATGCGCTCCATGCGGGCCAGTGCCAGGCAGCCCGTCGTCTCGGGCACCTCGATCGCGTCGAAGGCCCGCCCGGTCGGCAGCAGCACCGACGCCCGGGGCCGGTCGGCCCACATCCGGCGCACGGCCGTGGCGCCGGACGTGGCCTGTGCCGCCCAGTCGGGGCGCGTGGGGTGCGCGCCGGGCGCCCCGCAGTCCGCCGCGCCGCACGAGCAGCGCGGTATGCCCCTCTCGACCTCGAGCCATGCGCCGGGGAACACGTCCCACAGCCGTTCCCTCGTGCAGCGCACCGCGTACTCGACCATCGGACCCGCGGGTACGGGCGTGGCCGCGGTTGTCGCCGTTGTGATGTTCATGGGCTCCTTCACGATGATCACAACTTGTTTCGTGACGAAGGGTTACGGCCTGGGGAGCGATTCGTTCGGGGTGCCGTTCCGGCACGCGAGGGCGCACGGGTGCACGGGCGGGGGCGCGTGCATGGGTGGACGGTCCCGGATGGGTAGTTCCCTGTGCGGCGCGACGCCGGAAATCTTGGCATATGCGCCCGGTGGTGCGGTCGGAGCGCTCGAGGCGTCCGGCGCACCCGGAGCAGGCGGAGTACTCGTGAGAGCGGTCACAACGGACGGCGCGGTCGGGACGGACGGCGCGGTCAGGACAGGCAGCACAACAGAGGGACACGCAGAGGGAGGGGACCGAATGGCCGCGAGGCCGCTGGTCGCACGGCAGCCGAACGAACGGCTGCAGGCACTTATCCAGGAGGCAGGCTGTTCCAACGCCGGACTGGCCCGCCGCGTCAACATGTGCGGCGTGGAACAGGGGCTCGACCTGCGCTACGACAAGACATCCGTCGCCCGCTGGCTGCGCGGCCAGCAGCCGCGCGGCCGGGCGCCGGTGGTCATCGCCGAGGCGCTGGGGCGCAAGCTCGGCCGGACGGTGACGGTCGAGGAGATCGGAATGGCGGGCGGCCGGAACATGGCCGCCGGGGTCGGCCTCCGGTTCGCGCCCACCGTCTCCGGTGCCGTCGAGCAGGCGAGCGAGCTGTGGCGCAGCGACGTGGGGCGCCGCGATCTGCTCGCCGTGCGGTCGGGGGCGTTCTCCGCGCTGGTCGAGCCCAGCCGCGACTGGCTCATCTCCGCCCCGGACGCCGAGGTGGAGCGGCGCACCGGTCCGAGGGTGGGCGCATCGGACGTCGCGGCCGTACGGGAGGCCACCGCGGCCCTGTCGGAACTGGACCACCGCTACGGCAGCGGCCATGTGCGGCTGGTGGTCGTCCACTACCTCGACAGCGTGGTCTCCGGGCTGTTGGCGGGCTCCTACACGGAGGCGGTGGGGCGCGAGCTGTTCGCCGCGGTCGCCCGGCTGACCGAACTGGCGGGTTACATGGCCGTGGACACCGGCCGGCCCGGCCTGGCCCAGCGGTACTACATCCAGGCGCTGCGGCTGGCCCAGGCCGCGGACGACCGCGCGTACGGCGGCTATGTGCTGGCCGCGGGCATGAGCCACCTGGCGGCCTCGCTGGGCACCCCCCGGGAGATAGCCCAGCTCGCCAGAGCTGCCCAGGAGGGCACGAGAGGCCGGGTGACCCCGCGGACGCAGGCGATGTTCCACGCCGCGGAGGCACGCGGCCACGCGCTGATGGGCGACGCCCGCACCTGCCAGCTCGCCGCGGGGCGGGCTCTGGCGGCCTTCGACCGGGCGGAGTCGGCGACGGACGCGGGCGACGACCCGGAGTGGATCGGCCACTTCGACGCCGCCTACCTGGCCGACGAACTCGCCCACTGCCACCGGGACCTGAACCAGCCCACCCCCGCCCAGCGCCGTGCCGAGGAGGCACTGTCGGGCCATCCGGAGCGGCGTGCGCGGCGGCGGGCGATAGACCTGCTGCTGCTCGCCGCCGCGCGGCTCCAGCAGCGTGAGCTGGAACACGCCTGCCATACCGGCGCGCAGGCGGTGGAGTTGCTGAACGGGCTCCGCTCACAGCGGGGTTCGGAGTACCTGGAGGACTTCCGGGCGCGGCTGGAGCCCCACCGGGAGGAGGCCGTGGTCAGGGAGTTCGCGCAGCGGCTGGAGCCGGCGGCTTGACGGGAGGGAGTGGGTGAGGGGGCGGAAGAGGGGATGGTGAGGTTTCGTCCCGGCCGATGGTGGGGAGAGCGTGCGGCCCTTCCGTGGGCATGGTCGACCGTTCTGATGACCGGGTAGCGTGAGCCGACGAATTCGCGGTCGTGTTTTGGTAGTCAGGCGAACGAGGGGTCCCGGTGACGACGCACAGCCGACAGGGCGACGAGGCGCGTGAGGGTGTTGTCCTGCCGTCGAACGAGGACCGGTGGACTCCCGGTCACGGCGACTCGCAGGCGGGCCCGCCGCCGGGCCTGCCCTGGGGACAGCCGTGGGGACCGGCCGCCCCGCCCGGGCCGCCGAGCGGGCAGCCGCCGCAGCACCGGTCGCCCGGCCCTCCTCCGGCGTGGTCCCCGATGCCGGGGACCACGCC
>NZ_JAJFAU010000008.1:64187-66063 GCF_022614595.1 Streptomyces sp. CNQ085 | reverse complement strand
AGTTCCGGGCCATCGCGACCCGCTTCGACAAACTCGCCAGCCGCTACCGGGCCGGACTCCACCTCGCCGCACTCGTCCTCTGGCTCCGCGAACCCAGACAAGATCATTTGTCAGACAGAACCTAGGCCGGTGATGCGGGTGGTGGAGCAGCGGAGCTTACGCAGCAGCCGCCAGGATTTGAGGGCGGCGACCGCCTGCTCGCCCAGGGCGCGGATGCGGGCGTGGGAGCGGTTGTGGGCCCGCTGTCCGGCCGAGAGCGTCTCCCAGCGGCCCCAGTAGGGCACCCGGACGGCGGGGCCGGCGCCGCGGTAGGCCTTGTCCGCCCAGCAGGCCGCATCGGCCTCGGTCAGGGCGTCGATGATGCCGTGGGTGCGGGCCGCGCGGAGGTCGTGGACCGCTCCTGGTAGGGCCGGGGAAGCCCAGAGCAGCTTCCCGGACGGGTCGGCCAGGATCTGGATGTTCATGCCGTGCCGCTTGTGCTTTCCCGAGTAGTACGGTCGGTCGGCGGCGATCCGGTCGATCGGCAGCAGGGTGCCGTCCAGGATCAGATACGCCTTGGCGGCGGCCGTCTTCATGGCGTCGGCCAGGTGCGGCGCGAGGGCCGCCAGGACTTCCACGGCCTCACGGATGTAGCGGTAGACGGTGGCAACCCCGATCCGGAAGGCCGCGGCGAGCCGGGCGTAGGTGTCGCCGCAGCGCAGATGTGCCAGGACCAGCAGCGCCTGGCGGTTGCTGGAGAGGCGGCGCCAGCGGCAGCCGATGGCTCTGCGCCGCTCGGCCAGGTGACGGCTGAGGAACCGCAGGGCCGAACTGGACAGATCGATCGCCGATGGGTAGACAAGCACACGAAGCTCCTGGCCTGACAGGTTGATCTTGGTCGACAACCCATCTACCAGGAGCTTCGTCTGTTGCTACCGCCAGGGTCCGCCCCACCTTCAGCTCCAGGTTGAAAACGGCTCACTGAACTGGTCCCGCTGGCGACGCCGCCACCAGGCCACAGCCCGCCGCTGCCACTACCACCGCCGCACCCGAGGTCACTAACTCCCCACACTTGATGGCCCATCAGCCGAGCACACTCAGAAACAACGCTCTGACCAGCAGCGATAGCGAACTGCGACTGGAGTATTAGGCGGCTCACTCCGAAGGACCAGCTGGGAAAGTTCCTAGCTGGTCCTTCGTCGTTCAGCGCCGCCGGGCGGCGGCGCCCTCCGTACGCGCCATGGCCCCGCCTCCTCGGCTCCCGTCCGGTCTTCCGTCCGTTCCCAGCGTCGTCCGGCGGGTGGGTGGGTGTACGCGCCTCGCGGCGGGCCGCGGCCGGAGGTGTAATGGGAGGAGGAGCGTTACCGAACGATGGGAGCGACCCGTGTCCCGCACCGACGCCCTCCGGTACGCCAAGCCGGATACGGTCCTCGGTCGTGACGCCGAGTGGGAGGCGCTCGCCGCCTTCGCCTCCGACCTCCGGCCCGGGCCCGGTCTCGGCGTGGTCTCGGGACGGCTGCGGCAGGGCAAGACGCATCTGCTGCGGGCGCTCACCGAGGCCGCCGGTGGTTTCTGGTTCGGCGCGCAGGAGGCGGTGCGCTCGGAGTCCCTGCGCATGCTGGGCGAGCGGATCGCCGAGTACGCTGGCGCGCCCGCGCGGGGCCGCCCGCGCGACTGGGAGACGGCGGTGGAGGCCCTGCTGGGGCTGGGGGAGGGCGGGCCGCTGCCGGTCGTGGTCGACGAGTTCCCCCGTCTGGTGCGGCAGAGCCCGTCGCTGCCGTCCGTGATCTGCGCCGCCCTGCACCGCCGCAGCGCTGTCGCGGCGATGAGAGTGACCCAGCGGTTCTCCACGGCCGGCAGCAGCGAGTCCTGCTGCGCCTTGCTGAAGCGGTGGATC
>NZ_JAJFAU010000008.1:0-64177 GCF_022614595.1 Streptomyces sp. CNQ085 | reverse complement strand
CCGCAGCGCTGCGGCGGTGCAGGGCGGGGAGGGCGGCGGGGCCCGGCCCCGGCCCCGGCTGCTGCTGTGCGGCAGCGACCTGCCGGTGATGCGTCGGCTGTTCAGCGGTCCCTCGCCACTGCACGGGCTGGCGGATCTGGAAATGGAGGTACGCCCGCCGGACTTCCGGCAGGCCGCGCGCATGTGGGGCCTGGACGACCCCCGCACGGCGTTCCTGGTGCACGCCGTGGTGGGCGGCACACCCGCCTACCGGTACGACCACGCCCGCGGTGACACCCCCCGCGGGCCGGACGACTTCGACGCCTGGGTGCGCCGTACGGTCCTCGACCCGGCCGTGCCCCTGTACCGCGAGGCGCGGCTGCTGGTGCTGGAGGAGACCGGTCACCTCGACCGCGCCCTGTGCCACTCCGTGCTCGCGGCCGTCGCCTCGGGGCACTCCACGCCCGGCGGGATCGCCGAGCGCGTGGAGGTCCCGCTGCCCGACGTCTCCCGCGGCCTGGAACTGCTGCACGGGAGCGGCCTGCTCGACGCCTCCCCCGACGCCCTGCGCCCGAACGTCACCCGGCTGCGGATCGCCGAGCCGCTGCTGGCCTTCGAGTACGGGGTCGTCCGGCCGCGGTGCCCGTCGGCCGAGCGGGAGGACGCCGCCACGCTGTGGCGGCGGGCGCGCCCCGCCTTCGAGGCGGGGGTGGCGGCACCGCATTTCGCCCAGGTGTGCCGGGACTGGGCGGTGGAGTACGCCGGCCCCGGCGTCTTCGGGGACACGCCCGTCACGGCGCTCCACGGCTCCCCGGCCCACCCTCCGCCGGACGCCGTACCCGCCGCCGAGGTGGTGGTGCGGGGACCGGCCGGGGAGCACCCCGGCGCACTGCTGTCGGTCGGGCTGGCTCGCTGGGAGGAAGTGCTGGACGTGACCCACCTGGAGCGGCTGCGCCGGCTGATCGCCCACCTCGCCGCCCACGGCGAGGACACCGCGCGCACCCGTCCCGCCTGCTACTCCGGCGCCGGCTTCACCCCCGCCCTGCGCGCGGCGGAGGCGGACGGCGAGGTGCTGCTCGTCGGCCTCGACCGGCTGTACGGGGGAAGGCGGGGGGATGCCTCCGGCGGCTCGTAGGCCGGTGGAGCGGGCGCCTGAGCCGCCGGACGCCCCGGCGGCCGCGTCGACGGAGACGGCGGCCAGGCTCCAGGCCCGGTCGGCCGGGACCGCCTCCGCCCACGGCTCGGTCATCGATCCCGCTTCCCGCGACTACGGCTGCCAGCTGCGCCGGGGCAGCGACTTCCAGAACCCGGCCATAACCCGGCCATGCAGTAGGCCCCGATGTGCCGGCAGGCGTGGCAGGCCGACACCAACGCCATGTGGAACTGGAACGGCCTGTACCGCGACAACCGGGACGGCGCCGACCTCCGGGACGGTCTGTGGACCGCCGCCCGTGCCGCTGTGCCCCTGCCCCTGTTCCATCAGGTCTCCTCGTCGCCGTGGCCCGGGCACGCTACCGGCCTGGGCCTTCGCCCGGGGAGAGCGCGGGTTTCCTCTCCGGTGGCACCCCCGCAAGGCATGTGCCAGGACCCTTTCGTCCGATGAGTGGGATTCGACGACCCGGTGCCGGGGGTGCCTTCCGGGAGGTGGCTGGGTAGCATGCGGACATCGTCGTTACCGGTCAGTAGGTTTCCGCTCGGGAAGGCCGCGAGCGGGCACGGCCGGTCCCACTCCCGCCCGAAGGAGCAGCCATGCCCGCGCTCGACCGCCAAGGTGACGTCTTCGTCCTCGACCTCGGGGACGGCGAGAACCGCTTCCACCCCGACTGGCTTGCCTCCGTCGACGCCCTGCTGGACGAGGTGGAGAAGACCGAGGGGCCGCGCGCCCTGGTCACCGCGGCGACCGGCAAGTTCTTCTCCAACGGCCTGGACCTCGAATGGCTACTGGCCAACACCGGCAAGGCCGCCGAGTACGCCGCGAGCGTCCAGGACCTCTTCGCCCGGGTGCTGACCCTGCCGCTGATCACCGTGGCCGCACTCCAGGGCCACACCTTCGCCGCCGGCGCGATGCTCTCCCTGGCCCACGACTTCCGTGTGATGCGCGCCGACCGGGGCTTCTGGTGCCTGCCCGAGGCCGACATCCACATCCCCTTCACCCCCGGGATGTCCGCCCTCATCCAGGCCCGGCTGACCCCGCGGACGGCCCACGAGTGCATGACCACCGCACGCCGCTACGGCGGGCGGGACGCGCTGGCCGCCGGGATCGTCGACCGCGCGGTGGAGGAGGACGCCGTCCGGTCCACCGCGATCGAGATCGCCTCCTCCCTGACGGCCAAGGCGAGCCCCACCCTGGGCACCATCAAGTCCCGGATGTACGGCCCGGTCGTCGCGGAGCTGCGCGCCGAGGAGATCCCGCTCAGCCTGGGCGGCTGAGCGGCTGAGCGGCTGAGCGGCTGAGCGGCAGGTCGGCCGCTTCGGCCGAATCCCGGATCCCGACCCCCGGCACCCGAGCTCCGGGCCGGGTTTCCGGCCCTCCGGAGCGGTCGGCACACCGCCCGGCGGACCGCGCGGCCGAGGGGTGGCCCGCCGAGGCGCTCCTCCCGCCCGGGCGGCCTCACGGCGCCGGCCGCAGACCCCATGTCTGGAGGACGTAGGGCCGCCCCTTCTCCTGCCCCTCGATCAGCGGCACGTCGAGCCGGCTGAAGCCCGCCCTGACGGCCACGGCGACGCTGGCGGCGTTCTCCGCCTCCAGCTCCAGAATCACCCGCTCCGCGCCCAGCCGCTCGAAGGCGTACGCGGCCATCACCCGCACCGCCCGCACGGCCAGCCCCCGGCCGCGGTGCGCCGGGCCGACCGCGTAGCCGAGCTCCGTACCCTCGTGGGCGCGGCGCAGCATCACCTCGCCGAGCGGCGCGCGGCCGTCGGTCGTGATCGCGAGCAGTACGGCCACGCCGTCCGCCCGCAGCTGCCGGGCCCGGCCGAGCCGCGCGCGGGCGGCCGCCTCGTCGAAGGGCGAGACGATCGGCGTCCAGTAGGCGATGTCGGGGTGGTCGAACAGATCCGGCATCGCGGCCACGTCCGCCTCCGTCCAGTCGCGCAGGATGAGTCCTTCCCCGGTGAGCTCGATCCGGTCGGGAAACGGCGGATTGCTGGTGCTCACGGTGTACCCCCTGGCTCCTCCGTAGGACGAGGCAGCATATCCGGGGTCACGGCCGTGGGTTCGTGGAATTTTCCGCGTCCGGCACAGGCAGGCGGTGCCCCGCGTCCGGGCGGCCCCGGGGCTCGGGTGCGGGCGAGGTAGGCGGCGAGGGCGTCGCGGCTGCACGTCAGTTCGCCGATGCGCTCCTCCATCGCCGCCAACTCCCTTCCCAGCGAGCCCCGCAGATCCGCGCACCACTCGAAGCCCGGCTCCGGGCCCCGGGCGCACGGCAGCACCGAGCGGATCACCTCGGTGGTCAGGCCCGCGTCCAGCAGGGCGCGGATCTGCCGCACGGTGAGCACCGCGTCCTCGTCGTACGCGCGGTAGCCGTTCGGGCCGCGCCCGGGAGTGAGCAGCCCCTGCTCCCCGTAGTACCGCAGCAGCCTCGTGCCGACCCCCGTGCGCCGGGACAGCTCCCCGATCAGCATGTGCCTTGCCCCTCCCGGGAGTTGACCTTCACACCGGTGTGAGGCCCTGACGTCGTCCCGCGAGCGGGCATTCCGCGTCCGCCGGCCCTTTTCCTGAAACCCCTGAATCCCCCGAACCTGCGGGCCCCGAGCCTCGGAGCGGCACATGACCTCATCGACCTCTTGCGTCGTCCACCGCGACGGCCGTACCGCCACCGCCGGAGAGCCGGCGCCGCTCGCCTTCGCGGACCACGCCCACTTCACCGCCATGCGGGTGCGCGGCGGCCGGGTCCGGGGGCTCGACCTGCACCTGGCGCGGCTGCGTTCGGCATCGCTGGAGCTGTACGGCCGGGCGCTGTCCGACGACCGGGTGCGGTCCCGTCTGCGGGCGGCGCTGGAGGGCGGGCCGCAGGACGTGTCGCTGACGGCCGTGGTGTACTCCCCGGCGGGCGAGTTCACGGCGGCGGACGCCGAACCGGGGATGCTGGTACGCACCGGACCGCCCGCCTCCGGACCCGAGGGACCGCTGGTACTGGCGGCGTTCGAGCACGAGCGCTCTCTGCCGGCGGTCAAGCTCGTCGGCGAGGCGGCCAAGACGTACCTGCTGCGGCGGGCCGCCGAGCAGGGCTTCGACGACGCCGCCTTCACCGACCGCCGGGGCCGGCCCCGGCGCGGGTCAGCGGGCGGGGATCTCGGAGGCGAGGTCGCGCAGTGTGCGGTAGGCGGTGCGGATGAAGGTGCCGCGCGGGGTGGGGGAGCTGTTGGTCACCGCCGCCAGACCGATGCGGGCGGCCGGGCAGAAGCCGGCGAAGGAGGTGAAGCCGCGGGTGCCGCCGGAGTGGAACAGCAGGTCGAACTCGCCGCCGTCGCGGGCGGTGAGGGTGCGCACCTTCCAGGCCAGGCACATCCGGTCGCCGCCGGGCGCGGTCGCCCGTGGGCGGGTGACGTCGTGGAGGGCGGTACGCAGGATCTCGCCCGTCTCCGGCGGCGGGGAGAGCAGGAGCTCCAGATAGCGCCGCAGATCGCGGGCGCTGGAGCGCAGTGCGCCCGCGCCCGGCAGGCCCGGGATGCGCCAGGGCGGGCGGGGGCGGCCGTGCCAGTGACCGGTGGCCTGGGGCAGTTCGGGATCGCAGGTGCTGTCGGCCAGACCCATCGGCGTGAGGAGCCGGGTGGCGAGCGCCTCGCCGTACGGGGCGCCGGCCGCGTCCGACAGCAGCCGGCCCAGCAGCCCGACGCCGAAGTTGGAGTAGCGCACCCGCTGCCCGGGAGGGCGGCGCACCCGGGTCCGGGAGAGGGCGTGCAGCAGGTGGTCGGGGGTGAAGCCCTCGTAGGGGTTGGTGTAGAAGCGGGGCAAGGCATTCAGCAGCAGTCCCGGCGGCAGGATGGGCAGCCCGGCGGTGTGCGAGGCCAGATGGGCGAGGGTGATCCGGTCGCCGTACCCCTCGGGGACGGCGGCCGCGGGAAGGCGTCCGGCGATCGGGTCGTCGTGACCCAGCTCGCCCCGCGCCACGGCCTCGGCCAGCAACAGGGCGGTGAACGTCTTGGTCACGGAGCCGAGCTCGAAGCGGGTGGTGGCGGACGCGCCCCGGCACAGCAGCCGGGACTCGCCCGCCCGTACCGCCACGACCGCCACCGCGGGGCCGGGCGCGGCGGCGGCGACCGTCTCCAGGGGGAGGGAGAGCGCGGACTCGGGCTGTGCGCCGGAGGTGTCGGCGGTGGCTTTGGTGTCGGCGCCGGGTTCGGTCTCCGGTCCGGCGTCGGTGGTGATGCCGGTTTCGGCACCGGTTTCCGCGTCGGTGTCGGTTTCGGATTCGGTGTCCGGATCCCGTTCGGGTCCCGGTCGGGAGGCCGTGTCGGAGGACACCGGGCTCACCGCCGTGCGGCGCGGGAGAGCGCCAGGGTGCCGGCGACGGCCGCGACGACGGTGGGGTGGTGGTGGTCCCGGAAGCGCTGGGCGGCGTCCCCCTCGACCTCCTTGCCGTCCCGGGGCAGCAGCCCGTCCTCGTGCTGCACCGAGGCCAGTTCCTCCCACAGCACGGGATCGGCGTAGGGCTCGCGCAGGCAGCTTCCGACGATCAGCAGCTCGGTGACGAGGTCCCACTCCTGGACCTCCCGCCAGATGTCCAGCCACACCGGCAGCCAGAGCTGGAGGTACTCCTCCAGATGCGGTGGCAGATCGCCGGGGCGGGCGCCCCAGTCGGTGATGTGGAAGACGGTGTGCGTCACGCAGTAGGCCGTCATCCAGTCGATCACCCACGGCTCGGGGGTGTTGCCGAGCCAGGTGGCGTCGGTCAGCCGCTTCCAGTCGGCCTCGCGCGCCAGGCCCGCCAGGCGGGCGGCGTTGGCGACGGCGAGGCGGCGGTTGGGCACCTGCTCGACGGCGTCCATCGTGACCAGGCCGCCGAGGTGGTCCAGCAGGGCCTCCAGGCGCCGGTGGCGGTAGCCGGCGCGGACGAAGTGCGCGTACAGCTCCAGCGGGTCGACCATCATCATGTAGCGCAGCTGCCGCTCGTAGAGCATGTCGCCGCCGCGCAGCTCCCACCAGGCGAAGTCGAGCAGTTCGCGGGCGGTGCGCTCCTCGCTCGCGGAGGCCAGCCCCTCGCGCAGCACCAGGGAGGCCGCCAGGGCCGTCTCGCCCAGCGGCTTGTAGATGCTGTCCGGGTCGGCCATGTCGGAGGTGGTGCCGGGCGGCAGGGTGCCCAGCTCGCAGTGGCGGCGCAGCCAGCCGAGGGCGCGGGTGGCCACCAGGTGCGCCGAACGCCCCACGGATGCGGGGGCCGCGGCGGTGGTGCGGGGCGTGCTCATGCGGTCGGTCCTCCCGGCCTCTGCGGCTGCGAACGGTCCAGCAGGCCGCGGGCGACGGCGGTGTCCAGCGCGGTGCGCCCGCCGTCCCCGCAGTGCAGTTCGAGGTGCCGCACCACGGCGGCCGTGTCGAGGTCGGGGCGCGCCCCGCGGTGCAGTGCGCAGGCGAGCCAGCGCGCCAGCCGGGCCGCGGTGGGGTAGTCGCGGCGCAGTATCGCGCGGGCGGTGCCCCGGCTCAGGTCGCGCAGCCGGGCCAGGGCGGCCTCGTGGACGGGGCCGTCGGCGTTCGGCAGGGCGAGCGGGGAGAGCCGCGCCATGCTTGAGGACAGCTCGCGCCAGGAGGAGCCGATGTCGCCGGGGGGCGCCGGTTCGCGTACGCCCAGGGTGTCCTCGGGTGTGCCGGTGATGCCTGTGACGCCGGTGAGGGCGTCGTCGGGGGAGCCACCGCCGTACCGCGCGAGGAGCCGCACGGTCGTCCAGTCGCGCCACGCGGCCTCGGGCGCGGCGTCGGGAGTGGGCGGAAAGATTCGCAGGGACTCGGCCACCGCCCGGGCGTCGCCGGGCCCGAGGGGCGATCCGGCCAGCAGGGCGGGGGCGAACACGTCGGGCCCCAGTACCCGTAGGGCGGCCAGCGCGACCTTGGGGTCGGGGGCTTCGTCCACCTGTGAGGCCACCGCCGCCGGATCCCCGGCGCCCCGCAGGGCACCGAGGACACGGTCGGCCAGACTCTCCACCGCCGCGGCGTAGTCCGTGCGCGATGGGGCGTCCGGATTCGGCATCAGTGACCTACCTCTCTGACTCGGTATGTCATGTTATGCCGATTCCGTTTGTTTCTGTCGCATCATGCTGTTCCCTGTCGCATCCCGCTGTAGGGCGGTCGCGTCACTTCTCCCGCGGCTCCCTGGGGGAGAGCAGGAGCGCGAGCAGCAGAATCCCGATCGCCTCCGGCGCCCACACGGGCGCGTCGCTGACCGGGGCCTCGCGCGTGGCCATCAGATCGGCGACCAGGTCGCGCTCGGCCGGGGTGGCGGGGGCAAGGGTGGTTCCCGTGGTGTGGGTGAGCATTTCTGGGTCCTCCTCGGTGGGATGCCAGGTGGGTGCCGCCGCACGATATGAGCGGCTTCACGGGAGACGTTACGAACACTCATCTTGATGTGCATATGCACTTTTAGTTCTTTTTGCGCTTCCCGGTGTCCCGTGCATGGGCGCCAAGAGGCGGCTGACCATGGAAGACGGCCGGGAAGCGCGCCGCGGACGCGGGTTCGGAAGAGCGGTCGGGTATTCACCTGCACGGAGTAGTTGGACAGTCCGCCGACCGGTGCGGCGCGAACCGGCGCCGGCGTCCGGGCGCAGCTCGCCGTGGTGGTGTGCGACGAGCGAACTGTCCCGCCCGGTCCTGTACGAGCCGGTCTCCAGCGGTGCTGAAGCCGGGCGCGGCAGCCTGGTGGCGATCGCGCCGCCGGCCCTCGGCGGCGCAGGCAGTCGTCGAAGGGAGTCGCCGTGTCTCAGGCGGTCCAGGCAGTCAGGAGCAAGGTCACCGGGGACCTCTACGCGGAGGTGCAGACGTTCTACGCGCGGCAGATGCGCCGCGTGGACGCCCTGGACATCGAGGGTTTCGCGGACACCTTCACCGACGACGGTGTGGTGGTGCACGCAGGCGGGGAGCGGGCGCAGGGCCGCGAGCGGATGATCGCGGGCATGCGGGCGAACCTGCCGCGCTACCGGGACATCGCCGTCCGGCACTGGTTCGACCACCTGCTGATCGAGACCGACCCCGCGGACGAGGACACCCTGCGGGTGTCGTACTACACGCTCGTCACCCAGACCGACCGGGAGGGGAAGGTCTCGTTCCAGCCGACCTTCACCGTCGACGACGTGCTGGTGCGGCGTGACGGCGAGCTGCTCACGCGGTCGCGGGTCATCCACCGCGACACCCCCGTGGAACTCCCCGCCTCCTGAGGCGCCGGGCCGTGCCCCGCACCACGGCGGTGGCCTCCCGATGGAGTTCGGGGGCCACCGCCGTGGTGCGGGGCGGTACCCGTGCCGCTCGCGCACCGCTCCGTTTCGAGGTCCGGGACGGGCCGTCAGTCGATCCCCCGCCAGATGTGCGGCTCGGACGCGTCGTCCTCCTCTCCGGCCAGCAGGGGGGCGGGGAAGTCCCAGAAGCCGTGGTTCAGGGGCTCACGCTCCGGCGCATCGGTGATCATCGTCATCTCCTCCCCACCGGATCCGGCACGCCGCCTCAGGCGTGGCAGTCCGGCAGTCCTCCGTGGTGGGCGACCATCTCCCCGAAGGGGCCGGCCACGTCCATCCGCGCCCCCGGCGGCAGCCCCTCCAGCTCCGCGCGGGCGCGGTGCAGGTTCCCGACCAGGCGCTCGGGGTCGAGCAGTGAGGCGAAACGGCCCAGATCCGCGCGGCGCGCCGCCTCCAGCGGGGAGAGCCCGTCACGCACGGCCTCCTGCGCGACCCGCAGCAGCCACCGCAGATACGCCTCGGTGGCGTCCAGCAACTCCGTTCCGCCCACCGGCCCGTGGCCGGGGACCACGACGCGCGGGGCGAGGGCCCGCATCCGCTCCAGCGCCCGCAGCGAACCGCTCACCGAACCCATCAGCACGAACGGCGTCACCCCCGACCAGACCAGGTCGCCGGTGAACAGCACACCGCGCTCGGGCACCCACGCCACCGTGTCGTCGGCGGTGTGCGCGGGGCCCAGGTGCAGCAGCTCCACGCGCAGCCCCCCGGCGTGGAGGGTGAGGCCGTCGCGGAAGGTCAGCGTCGGCAGGGTCAGCGGGATCTCGCCCCACTCCACCCCCGGCCACAGCCCGCACAGCCCCAGCCCCGCCTCGGCGCTGTCGGCGCGGGTGCCCTCGTGCGCGACGACCACCGCCCGCGGTGTGAACAGGCTGTTGCCGAAGGTGTGGTCGCCGTGGAAGTGGGTGTTGACGACGACGCCCGGGCCGTCCGGGGCGATCCGCTCCACCTCCCGGCGCAGCAGCCGGGCGCGGGCCTCGGTGGCCGCGGTGTCGATCAGGACCGGCGGGCCCTCGCCGCCGGGCCGGCCCGTCACCAGGCCCGCGTTGTTCAGGCACCAGCCGCCCGGCGGCTGGACGAAGGCGTGGACGCCGTCGGCCACCTCCTCCAGGAAGGGGGCCGCGGCGGCCGAGGCGCGGGCGGCCGGGGAGACGGTGCTCCTGACCGCTGTCGTGGGCGTGACCATGGTTCTCCGTCCATGTGTCGTGGGGCGTGGCCGGCGGCCGCGCGCCGGGGTCCGGGGTCCGGGGGCGGGCGCTCAGACGAGCGAGGCGTACCGGCCCCGGTGGAACAGCAGGGGACGGGCACCGGGCTCGGAGCGCAGCGCCACCACCCGCCCGACGAGCAGCACATGGTCGCCCGCCTCGTGCTCGGCGTGCAGCAGGCACTCGAAGGAGGCCGACGCCGAGGGGACGACCGCGTTGCCCGTGATCCCCTCGACCGCGCCGACGCGCCGCATGGCCTCCGCGCCCGCGGGCCGGTCCGGCCGGGCGAACTCGCCCGAGAGCAGGCGGTGTTTCTCGGCCAGTACGTTCACGGCGAAGCCGCCGCCGGCCGCCACCCGCGGCCGCATCCTGCCGTCCCGCTTCACCGAGACCAGCAGCAGCATCGGGTCGAGGGACACGGAGGTCAGGCTGTTGAGGGTCATCACGGAGAGGGTGTCCCCGCTGCCCTGCGTCAGCAGCGTGACGCCGGTGGGGAAGCACCCCATCGCCGTGCGGAAGGAGCTGATGTCGGGCTCGGGCCCGGCAAGCAGTGTGGTGCCCGTGTCGGTCATGTCCCGGCTCCGTCTCTGCGCGCCCGTCCCCGGTCCGCGCTGTCGTTGGCTGGTCGGCCGTCTGCCGGTCGTCGGCCGGCCGCGGTGGGTGGGCGGGTCAGTAGTTGCCGAGGCCGCCGCAGACATTGAGCGCCTGCGCGGTGATGGAGGCGGCGGTGTCGGAGGCCAGGTAGCCGACCAGGCCGGCGACCTCCTCCGGGGTGGAGTAGCGGCCCAGCGGGATCTTCGCCTGGAACTTCTCCAGGACCTCCTCCTCCGTCACACCCCAGTGGCCCGCGTAGCCCTGGCGCACGCGCTGGGCCATGGGGGTCTCGACGTAGCCGGGACAGACGGCGTTCACGGTGATCCCGGTCTTCGCCAGCTCCTTGCCGACGGCCTTGGTGAAGCCGATGACGCCGTGCTTGGAGGCGGAGTACGGCGCGGCGAGCTCCACGCCCTGCTTGCCGCCGGTGGAGGCGATGTTGATGATGCGGCCCCAGCTCCCCTCGTGCATGCGGCCGGTGCTCAGCACCTCGCGGGTGACGCGGAAGGTGCCGTTGAGGTTGGTGTCGATCACGTCCAGCCAGAGATCGTCGGACATCTCGGCGGTGACACCGCCGCCGCCCCGGCCGGCGTTGTTGACCAGGATGTCGATGCGGCCGTACTCGGCCACCGCCGCCGTCACCGCCGCGCGCACCTGCTCGCCGGAGGAGACGTCGCAGACCGTGCCGGACACCTCCAGATCCTCCGCGCGCAGCCGCTTCACCAGTGCCTTGACGCTCTCCTCGGCACGCGCCACGCCGAACACCGCGACGCCCTGGCGGGCCAGCAGTTCGGTCACGGCGAGTCCGATGCCGCTGGTGGCACCGGTGACGAAGGCGACCCGTCGCTCCGCGTCTGTCATCGTGCTCTCCCGTATCCGTAGGGGTCCTGGGTGACGACGACCGTGACCGGCACACCTTGCGGGTCTCTCGACTCCTCCTCGAAGCGTCCCGCCGTACGCGGGTTCCAGCCGCGCTCGACACCCGGTCGAGTACCGGCCGTGAGGGTGTGGCCGTCCGTTGTGCGCAATCCAGGAGCCAACCCAGGAATGAGGAGGGGCCCATGCCCGAGCAGACGATTCCGGACGTGAGGATTTCGGACGTGACGATCCCGGACGTGCGGAAGTCGGTGACCGTGGCGGCCACGGCCGAGGAGAGCTTCAAGGTCTTCACCGAGCGTCCCGCGGACTGGTGGCCCCCGTCCCACGTCCTGTTGAAGAAGGAGCGCGCCGGCCTCGCCTTCGAGCCGCGCGTCGGCGGCCGCTACTACGAGTGGGACGTGGAGGGCAACGAGATCGCCTGGGGCCGCGTCCTGGAGTGGGACCCGCCGCGCCGGCTGGTGATGACCTGGCGGATCGACGGCAACTGGCAGTCCATCACCGACGACGAGCGTGCCAGCGAGATCGAGGTCGACTTCACGCAGGTCGACGCCGGCACCACGAAGGTGGAGCTGGCCCACGTGAAGCTGCACAAGCACGGCGAGGGCGCGCGGCGCATCTTCCAGGCGCTGGACGGCCCGAGCCCGGGCGAGACCCTGGAGCGCTTCGGGAAGCTCTTCTGACCGGAGTTCCGGGCGTGCCGCGTCCGGCCGCGCCGGGTCCGGGCCGGGGTCCAGTGACGGTGCAGCGGCCTTCGAGGCGGGGTGCGCAAGCTGGCCCGGCCAACGAAGGCCCTTCACCACAGGAGGTCACCAGGATGCCTGCCGACACGCTGCCGGACACACTGCCGGACGTACGGACGGACACACCGCCGGACACACTGTCGGACGCCGGGCCGGCGATGGCCGCGGAGAAGCTGCGGGTCCTCGCGGCCCGGCACGCGACCGAGGCCGACACATCCCGCGCGCTGAAGCCCGAGGTCGTCGCGGCGCTGCGGGAGTCCGGCTTCGCCCGCCACTTCGTGTCCTCCCGGTGGGGCGGCGCCGAGGGGTCGTTCGCCGAGCTGACCCGTGCCGTGATGACGGTCGGTGAGGGGTGCGCGGCCACCGCCTGGTGTGCCTCGCTGAGCGCCTACTCGGCCCGCTTCGCCTCGCACCTGCCCGAGGAGGGCCACCGCGCCCTGTGGGGCACCGACCCCGACACCGTCATCGCCACCGCCCTGATGCCCGCCGGCCGGGCCGTCCCCACCGAGGGCGGCTGGCGGCTGGGCGGCCGGTGGAGCTACGTCAGCGGCGTCGACTTCGCAGACTGGGCGCTGGTGTGCGCCGCGGTGGCCGGCGCCGAGGGCCCGCCGAGAATGCGCTTCTTCGCGCTGCCCGCGGGCGACTACACGGTCGTCGAGAGCTGGGACAGCGTCGGGATGCGGGCCACCGGCAGCCACACGGTGGTGGTCGAGGACGTGTTCGTGCCCGCGTACCTGTCCTTCGACCGCACTGACATGCTCACCGGCCGCAACGCAGGCTCGTCCGTGCCATCCCACAACGTGCCCTTCCAGGCCGTGGGCGGCCTGACGTTCATCGCCCCCGTGGTCGGGGCGGCGGCCGGGGCGCTGGAGGCGTGCGCGGCGACCGTCACCGGGCGCCGGCGCAACCCGTCCACCGAGATCAAGGTGGTGCGTGCCTCCGGCCGCATCGACGCCGCCCGGCATCTGGTGGAGCAGAACGCCGAGGTCATCGACGAGCGGGCGTTCACCCCCGCGCTGATGGCCCGCAATGAGCGGAACGCCACGTTCGCGGCGGAGATCGTCAACGAGGCCGTCACCCTGCTGATCCGCGCCGCCGGTACCGGTGGGCTGGGGGAGGGGCGCCCGCTGCAGCGGTTCTGGCGGGACATCACCTCGGCGACCAGCCATGTCGCGCTCCAGTACGACACCGCCGCCCGCAAGAACTACTCGGCCGTCCTGCTCGGCCCCGAGGAGGAGTGAGACGGGGGCGGGGCCACGCGGGGGCGGAGCCTCCGGGCCCCGCCGTCGTGCGCTCCGCCACATCCGCCCGCGCCCGCCGGCGCGGTCTCCCGTCCGCTCCAACGGAGGTGCCACCTTGTCCGTCTCACCCGTCGAACCCCTCACCGCGTCCCTCGCGGAACCCCTTGTGGAGTCCTCCGCCGAGGACGCGGCCGGCTGCCCGGTCGCCCACGGGGGGATGGAGACCTACCCCTTCCCCGGATCGTCGTACCGGGGCCCCGACCCGCGCTACGCGAAGCTGCGCACCGAACAGCCGGTGGTGAGGGTCCACACCGCCGGAGGCGTGGACGCCTGGCTGGTCACCCGCTACGAGGACGTGCGCGAGCTGTCGGCCGACCCCCGGCTCAGCCGCGCCCTGGCCTGCGGGCCGGGCGCGCCGCGCATCGGCGGGACGATGCACACCACCCCCGAGATGATCATCTCGCTGGACTCGCCCGAGCACTCCCGGCTCCGCAAGCTGGTGGCCGGCGCGTTCACCCTGCGCCGCGTCCAGCGGATGCGGGACGGCGTCCAGCGCGTCGCCGACGAACTGCTCGACGACATGCTGGCCAAGGGCGGCACGGTCGACCTGGTCCAGCAGCTGGCACTGCCGCTGCCGCTGACGGTCATCGGCGAGCTGCTGGGCGTGCCGTCGAAGGACCTGCGCGACTTCGAGAAGTGGGCCCGTGCGTTCGCCACCGTCGACGACCGCGCCGGCGGCGAGGAGTCGCTCAACGGTCTGGCCAGGCTCAGCGAGTACATCGTCGGGCTGATCGCCGACAAGCGGGCGAACCCGGCCGACGACATGCTCTCCGAACTGATCGCCGCCCGCGACGACGGCGACCGGCTCAGCGAGGAGGAGCTGGTCACCTTCGGCTTCACCCTGATCGGCGCCGGCTTCGACACCACCGCCAACCAGCTCGCCAACTCCGTGCTGGCCCTGCTGGCGCACCACCGGGAGCAGTGGCTGTGGCTGGCGGAGGACCCCGGCCGCATCCCCGTGGCGGTCGACGAACTGCTGCGTCACGTGAACCTGTTCGCCACCGACACCACCGGCTTCCCGCGCGTCGCCGCCGCCGATGTCGAGGTCGGCGGGGTGACGATCGCCAAGGGCGACGCGGTGCTGCTGGCGCTGGCGTCGGCCAACCGCGACGAGGCCGTCTTCGAGGACCCCGACCGCCTCGACCTGGCCCGCTCCCACAACCCTCACATCTCCTTCGGCCACGGTGTCCACCACTGCCTGGGCAAGCACCTGGGCCGGATGGAGATGGAGATCGCGATCGAGGGCCTGGTGCGCCGCTTCCCCGGTCTGCGGCTCGCCGTGCCCGAGGAGGAACTGCCCTGGCACACCGGCGAGATCAACCACACCCTCACCTCCCTGCCGGTCGCCTGGGGGGAGTGAGCCCCGTACGGCGGCAGCGACGACGAGCCGGGTCCGGACGCTGATCCCAGCGTCCGGGCCCGGCTCGTCGTCGCTGCCCGCGGGCGGCCGTACGGGAGCCGCGTCAGCCGGCGTCCGCCACCGGACCCATGACGGCGAAGCGCGCGCCCTGGTCGTCCGAGAGCAGGGCGGAACGGCCGAACGGACTGTCCATGGGCTCGCGCCGGACCTCCCCGCCCAGGGAGCGGACCGTCTCCGCGGCCTTGTCGCAGTCCTCGACGGAGAAGTACACCAGCATGTGAGGCGGCAGGTCGGCGGGCTGGTACGGCCCCATCTGGAGGCGGGCCGCGACCGGCTGCGGGCTGCCGGGCAGTGAGAAGAGCTTGAAGTCGAACTCCGTGCCCTCCGAGACCTGCTGTCCCCGGTAGCCGAGGACGGCCTCGTAGAAGGGGTCGACGCGCTCCTTGTCGCGCGTGTAGACCTCGGGCCAGAAGAACGAGCCGGGTGCGCCGTGGAGGTCGAAGCCCGCGTGGCCGTCCGCCTGCCACAGACCGAGGACGGTGCCGCCCGGGTCGGTGGCCAGCAGGCTGGTGCCCATGCCGGGTACCACCGACGGTCCGGCGACCACCCGTCCGCCGGCCTCCCCGATCCGGTCCGCGGCGCCGGCCGCGTCCGTCGAGGCGAAGTACAGGTTCCACACGCCCGAGGTGCCCTCCGGGTCCGCGGCCAGCGCCCCCACGGTCTTCCCGTCGCGCAGCGCCACCACGGAGGCCCCGTGGCCGGTGTCGTGGTAGGCCCAGCCGAACAGCTCACCGTAGAAGCGCTTGGCCGCCTCCAGGTCGGGCACCGTCGCGTCCACCCAGCAGGGGACCCCTGCGTCGAAAGCGGTCACATCCCGCTCCTCTCCATCACTTCGTGTCTCCGCCGTGCGCGGCGTGTCCTGCGGTCGTCCGGACGCTATCCGGGGGCGCTCGAGCCGCGGACGAGAAGCACCAGTGCCCGGCTCGCGGGGAGCCGGGCACGGGCGGTCGTACGGGCGCGGACGGACGCGGGGCGGCGGGCTCAGCCGAGCCGGGTGCCCCGGGCCGAGACCGTGACGGGGCCGAAGACGGTGCCGTCCTGCTCCAGCACGGTGAAGGCGGTGGCGGTCGTGGTGAAGCCGCGGCCCGACACCCTGCCCAGGTGGACGGCGTGCACGGTGCCGGGGAAGACACCCTCGGCGGGCTCCGAGGGACCGGGGTGGGTCACGTAGAAGGAGAAGGCGTTCCCCTCACGGGCCACCCAGTAGCCGGTGCCCGGGTACTGGGGCACGCCGTTCTCGTCGGGGGTGCCGTCGGTCGTCACGGTGCGGTTCTCGTGGAAGACGAAGCGCGAGACGGCGGTGGTGGCGTCCGGGCCGGTGCCGACGGTGACGGCCACCTCCCAGGCGCCGGTGATCGCCGGGCCCCGGCCGTGCGCCCGGGCCTCCCCGGGGTCGGCGGCCGTGACGAACAGGCCGGCGAGCATCGTCAGGACCGCGAACCAGACGGCGAGTACGCGCGGCGGAACGCGCCGCCGCGCGCCGGGGGCGTGCGGGGTGGAGATGGCGGGCGGGACGGTCACTGTGTCAGGCATGGACTGGCCTCTCTGCGTGCTGTGCGTGCTGTGCGGGCCGCTGCTGTGCGCGGGTTCTGAGGTCGAAGCCGGGGCGGGCGACGTCCTCGGGCGTCAGATCCGTGCCCGAGGCGAGGAGGCGGCGCGAGATGCCGTGGTCGGCGGGCCGGTTGACGGACTCCACGCCGACCAGGCGGCCGGAGCGGAAGCAGAACACCGAGAAGCGCCCGGTGTCCGGATCGCCGGCGACCACCGCCTCGTCGTGGCCCGCGGTGAGCCCGGCCATCTGCAGTCGCAGTCCGTACTGTTCCGACCAGAACCACGGGACCGCGGTGTACGGCCCGGTCTCGCCCAGGACGTCGGCGGCCACGCGGCGGGCCTGGTCGGAGGCGTTCTGCACCGACTCCAGGCGGATGTGCCGCGGTGTCCAGGGGCTGGGGAAGCGGGCGCAGTCACCGACGGCGTACACGTCCGGATCGCTGGTGCGCAGCCGCGGGTCGACGATGACGCCGTCGCCCACCAGCAGCCCGGCGGCGGTGGCGAGTTCGACGTTGGGCAGTACGCCGATGCCGACCACGACCAGGTCGGCCGCCAGGCGCTCGCCGCCGTCCAGCTCCACCACCCGTACGCGGCCGGAGCCCTCGGGCCCGGTGCCGCCGCGCAGCGCCACCACCTCCCGGCGGGGCAGGAGACGGACGCCCTGCCCGCGGTGCTCGGCCGCGACGTGTTCCGAGACGGCCTCGGTGACCGCCCGGGACATCACCCGCGCGGACGCCTCGACGACCGTGACCCGGTGGCCGAGCGTACGGGCGGTGGCGGCCAGCTCCAGACCGAGGAAGCCCGCGCCGACCACCACCACGTCCAGCTCCCGGCCGCCGGTGAGCCGCCGCCGCAGCGCGTCGGCGTCGGCCAGGGAGCGCAGGGTCCGCACGCCCTCCAGGTCCGCTCCGGGCACGGGCAGGCGGCGGGGCCGCGAACCGGTCGCCAGGACCAGACGTCCGTAGGGAAGCTCCCGGCCGGAGTCCAGCTCCACGGCCTTGCGTTCCCGGTCGATCCCCGCCGCCCGGTCGCCGCGGACCAGGTCGATGTCGAGGGCGGAGAAGAAGTCGTCCGGCCGCAGTTCCAGGCCGGCCCGGTCCACCGTGCCCAGCAGGTAGCCCTTCGACAGCGGCGGGCGCTGATAGGGCAGCGCGGTCTCCTCCGCGACCAGGGTGATGCGGCCGGAGAAGCCGCGGGCGCGCAGCGCCGCGACGGTCTCCACGCCGCCCTGCCCCGCGCCGACGACGACGACGCCCGGCGCGTCGGGCTCCCGGGCGGCCCCTTCCGCCGCCTCCTCCGATGTCTCCTCCGTGGCCCCGGCCATCAGCTCTGCGCCTCCGGCAGGTGCACCACCAGGCCGTCGATCTCCTCGGAGACCGGGAGCTGGCAGCTCAGCCGGCTGTTGTCGCGGCGCGGGCAGGCGGTGCCGTACAGCACCTCGTCCTCGGACTCGTGCATCTCGGGAAGAGGCAGCGTGTTGGCCTCGTCGACGTAGACGTGGCAGGTCCCGCACTGGGCGGAGCCGCCGCACTGGGCCTCGATGCCGTCGATGTTGTTGATCTTGGCACCGCGCATGACCGTGTTGGGCGCCGCCACGTCGACGATGGTCTCGGTGCCGTTGGGGTGCTTGTAAGTGATCTTGGCCATGGCGCTCTCCTCGGCAAGTCGGCCGGCCGCACATCGGTAGGCACCGAACGGTGGCAGCGGCGTCTGGGGGCGCACTGGGAGCGTGCTGGAGTGTTTCTGGAGCACGGTGCGGCGCGGTGGTGGGAGCGAGGCGCGCGGACGGGGCTCGACCGCACCGCTACCGGCCGTCCACCCGGCCGCCGCAGCGTCAACCGCATGACCACCTCGACACCGCGCGCATCGGACACCACAGCCGGCAGGAGGAACGGGGCGGACGGCGGGAGGAGCGGACGCCTCGGCCTCGTGCTGTTCGCCTGTTGCCTGGGGCAGTTCATGAACGTGCTCGACGCCTCGGTGGTGAACGTGGCACTGCCCGTCATCGCCGAGGAGCTGGGCTTCGAACGGCACACCCTGCAGTGGGTCAACAACGCCTACACCGTCGCCGTCTGCGGCTTCCTGCTGCTCGGCGGACGGCTCGCGGACCTGTTCGGGCAGCGCCGCGTCTTCCTCTCCGGCGTCGCCCTGTTCACACTGGCCAGCAGCGTCGGCGGGGCGGCGGACGACCCGGTGACACTCGTGCTCGCCCGCGCCTTCCAGGGGCTGGGCGCGGCCGTCATGGCACCGGCCACCCTCACCGTGCTCGGCACGACGTTCACCGAACCCGCCGCCCGCGCCAGGGCGTTCGGGATGTGGAGCGCGGTCTCCGGAGCCGCCGGGGCAGCCGGAGTGCTGGTCGGAGGCGTGGTCACCCAGTGGTTCTCCTGGCGCTGGGTGCTGCTGATCAACGTACCCCTGGGCCTGCTGCTGTTCGCCGCGGTGTGCTGGGCGGTCCCCGAGACCGGGACGCGGCGGGACGGGCCGCGCGGGAGGAGGGGCCTGGACCTGCCGGGGGCGCTGGCCGTCACCTGCGGCCTGATGGCCACCGTCCACGGCGTCGCCGCCTCCAGCGCCCACGGCTGGGAATCACCACGGGCCTGGGGCACGGTGGCGGCCGGAGTGGCGCTGCTGTGCCTCTTCGTGCTCCACCAGGCCCGGTTCGCCCGGCAGCCCCTGGTGCCGCTCGGCGTGTTCCGCAACCGGTCGCTGACCGCCGCCAACCTCGTCGCCTTCTTCGGCATCGCGGCCCTCTTCAGCACCTTCTACTTCTTCACCCTGGTCCTTCAGCAGGTGCTCGGCTACAGTCCGCTGCGCACCGGGCTGAGCTATCTGCCGATGTCCCTGGGCATCGCCCTCGGAGGCTGGGGCATCGCGCGGACGGTGCCCCGCACCGGCCCCCGGCCGGTGCTGCTGGGCGGGCTGTCGCTGTCGTGCGCCGGGCTGCTGTGGCTCTCCCGGGTGGACGCCGGCTCCGCCTACGCCGCCGACGTCCTCGGGCCCGCACTGCTGCTGGGCTTCGGTATGGGCGCGGTCCTCAACGCGACGACGAACGCCGCGACCGCCGGCGTACCCGCCCGCGACGCGGGACTGGCCTCGGGCCTGCTGAACACCACCCGCCAGCTCGGCAGTGCCGTCGGCCTGGTGACCCTGGCCGCCCTCTCCACCGCCCGCGCGGACCATGAGATCGCCCGGGGAGCGGCCCTGGAGGACGCGCTCGCCTCCGGCTACGGGCTGGCCCTGGCCGGCGCCGCGCTGTTCACCGCCGCGGGACTGCTGGCGGCCCTCGCCGTACCGGGCCGGGGGACTTCCGGTCCAAGGGCGCTCCAGCCGTCTTCGAGACGCTGACGGGACGCTGGCGCCCTGACGAGAACGGAGGTTTCCGATGGCGATCAATCCGCCCGTAACGGCGGGCGCCGACGCGCTGCGCGCGTTCGGTTCCCAGCGGCCGCAGTGGACGGCCCGCACGCCCGGCGGCACCGCCGGCCCCGAAGACACCGGCGAGGGGACCGGGAGGAGCGGGACCGGGGTGGAGTACGCGACCATCGAGGTCCCCCGCGACTACGCCGACCCGGAGGGCGAGCGCCTCACCATCGCCCTCAGCCGCCGCCGGGCCACCGACCCCGCCCGCCGCCGCGGCGTTCTGCTGGCCGTCAACGGCGGGCCCGGCGGGGACTGGGGCCTGGGCCGCGAACTGCCGGGCAAGTACGAGGGAGGCCCCGTCCACGAGGTCTACGACCTCATCGGCTTCGACCCGCGCGGCACCGGGGACTCCACCCGCCTGTACGCCGAGGTCACCGTGCCCTCCGCACCCTTCGACTCCCGGCCCCCGGACTCCGCGTTCGAGACCCTGGCCGAGGACATGCGGCTGCGCGAGCTGGCCTGCGAGCGGGCCGGCGGCGAACTGCGCCGGCACATCAGCACCCGCAACACCGCCCGCGACATGGACGTCATCCGCGCCGTCCTCGGCGAGGAGCGGATCAGCTTCGTGGGGTACGCCTACGGCGCCTACGTCGGAGCGGTCTTCGGCAGCATGTTCCCCGGCCGCCTGGACCGCAGTGTGCTCGACTCCTGCGTCCACCCGGGGTGGACCTGGCGCGAGCAGTTCCTGTGGCAGGGCGACGCTGTCCGGCGCAACGTCGACCGCTGGGCGCGGTGGACCGCCGCGCGCCACGGCCATTTCGGCCTCGGCACCGGCCCGGAGCAGGTGCTCGACGCCGTGGAGGAGGTCGTCTCCCGCCTCGACGAGCAGTGCGACACCCCCCACCTGCGCACCCTCCTCGACGGCGCGGTGGGCAACCGGGCCACTGACCGGAGCCGCTGGGAGGAGCTGGGCCTGCTGGTCGCGGGACTGCGGGAGGCGACCGCCGCCGGCGACCCGGAACGGTGCCGCGAACTCCTGGCCGAACAGGGCACCTGGCGGCCCGAGGACAGCGAGGGCGATCTGCGCGTCGGAGTCCTGGAGGCCATCACCCTGGAGCACGCCTGGCCCGCCGACCTGGAGACCTACCGCCAGGACATGCTCGACTTCCGCAAGCGCTTCCCGTACGGCTACGGCGTGCTGCGCGCCCAGCCCTGGGTCGGCGCCTTCCGCACCTTCACCGCCCCCGAGGAGCCCACCCGCGTCGCCCGCGACGGCTACCCGGCGGGCCTGGTCGTCCAGGCCGACGGCGACCCGATGGACCACTACGACGGCGGCGTCGCCATGGCGGGACTGCTCGGCCACGGGCTGCTCACGGTGGAGGACTCCGGCGATCACGAGATCTACGCCCTGGCCGGCAACACGGAGGTCGACGCCCACGTCCACCGCTACCTCGTCGACGGTCTCCTCCCGCCCCCGGGAACCACCTGCCGGGGTACGGCATCCCGCCCGGAGGTCCCGGCGGACGCGCGGGGGCGGTGGGGCCCGATCGGTTCCCGGCCCCACCGCCGAACCGTGGCTCAGGCGACGTCCATGCCGCCGTCGAGGGTGAGGATCTGGCCCGTCACCAGGGAACTGGAGGGCTCGGCGAGGCGGGTGATCCAGGGCGTGACGTCGTCGGTCTCGCCGACGCGGCCCAGTGGCACCTGGTGCCTCACTCCCTCGAACAGCCCCTCCACCTCCTCCGGGGCCAGCCCGTTGGCCGCGTACGCCTCGGTGCGGACGAAGCCCGGGGCGACCGCGTTGACGCGGATGCCCTTCGGCGCCAGTTCGGCCGCCCAGCTTCGGGTGAGGCTGTGGACGCCGGCCTTGCTCGCGGCGTAGACCGAGGAGCCCGGGGAGGCGTTGTGGCCCGCGCGGCTGGAGACCAGCACGATGCCGCCGCCGGGGGAGCGCAGCATCGGCAGCAGCTTCCCGGTGAGCAGCAGCGGGCCGACCAGGTTGATCTCCATGACCTCGCGGACGGTGGCCGGGTCCAGGGCCTCCAGCGGGCTGAAGCGGAAGACGCCCGCGTTGTGCACCAGGACGTCCACCGTGCCGCCGAGTCCGGCGACGGCGGCGGCGACGGCCTCGGCCCCCTCCTCCTCGCCGACGTCGGCGGTCACCGCGACGACGGCGGGGTGCAGCGCCGAGACCTCCGCCAGGCGCTCGGCACGGCGGCCGGTGACCACCACGTGTCTCGCGCCGAGGTCGGCGAAGGCGAGGGCGGCGGAACGGCCGATGCCGGTCCCGCCTCCGGTGACGACGACGGTCTGATCGGCGAAGGGCTTGTCCGACATGCGTGCTCCCCTGTCTGGGCCGGATGGGACGGCCGGCCGGGTGGGCCGGGCGCGGTCGGCGGCCAGTACAGCCCGGGCCGCTGCACCGCCGGTCGAGCCCGGCCGGAGGGCGCGGGAGCGGACGGCCGGTGACCGGTCAGGGGGTCTCGAAGCGGATGTCGCGGGTGTCGGCGTCGGCGGCGGCTGTGGCGAGCAGGCTCTCGGCCTCCTCGGCGAGCGCCTTCCGGTCCGCGGCCTTCACGGGGGCGAAGGGTTCGAGGACCAGCGTGGCCGTCTTCTTCTTCCGGTCGATCCGCCAGGTCCCGGCCACGAAGCCGTCGACCAGGAAGGTGGACTTCACCAGGCCGTTGCGGGTGATGATCAGCCTGCGCTGCTCGTCGGTGAGGATCCGGGTGCGGTCGGCGTGGGAGAGCAGGATGTTGTCGAACTCCGGCAGCAGGCGCACAGGCGCCGGGGCGCCGGGGCCGGGGCGCGGGGCGTCCGGGAGGTCGAAGAGCTCCCGGCCCTCCTCGTCGTGGAGGACGGCCAGTTCGGGACGGAGGTCCTTGAAGACGGCGGCGAGCCGGGTCATGCCGGACCAGGTCTGCATGTCCGCGACCGTGGCCGGGCCGAACGCCGCCAGGTACCGCCGCACCACCTCCCGCGCGCAGTCGTCGGCGGACAGCGGCCCGCCCAGCCACGTCTCGGCGGTGGTGTGCGCGGCCTGCCCGCTCTCGCCCCACAGGCCGCGCGGCGGCACCTGCACCAGCGGCTCCAGGGCGCGTACGGTGTTGGCCAGGGCGAAGGCGTCCCGGTCCGGCCACCGCTCGGCGAGCCGCTTGCCCAGCTCGCCCAGGGTCAGGGGCTCGGCCTCGACCAGGCGGCGGCCCTCGGCGGCGACCTCGGCGAGGTCCAGCCCGTTCAGCCGGCGGCCGAAGGCGCTTATCAGGCCGCGTGCCAGGGCGGTGTGCAGCACCGGGCGCAGGGCCAGACAATCGCGTGCGGTGACCAGGTGGATGGTGCCGCGCATCAGTACCAGGCGTACCGCCTGACGCTGTCTCACCAGCTCGGCCAGGTCGTCGAGGCGGAAGCCGGCGATGCGGGTCCACAGGCCCAGGTAGGGAGGGTTGGGGGCCTGGGCCTGCATGCCGACCAGGTGTTCCAGGACGTCGGACACGGACGCGGTGGTGCGCTCCAGCAGCGACTGCCGTGCCAGCAGCGCCCGGTTGAGCGTCCGCCGGTCCAGTACGGTCGGCGTTCCGGTCGTCATAGGAGGTCCTCTCCGGTGTTACGGCTTCGGTGTTGCGGCCGCGGCGGTACGGCGAACGCGCGGCGGTACGGCGAACGCGCGGCGGTGGGGGCCCGGGGACGGCGGGCGGAGGGTTCAGGACAGCTTGACCAGAACCGTACCGCTGTACCGGCGCCCGAGCAGGTCCACGAACGCCTGCGGCAGCGCCTCCACCCCGCCGTCGACGACCGTGTGCGGGAAGATGATGCGGCCCTCCCTCAGCCACGTGCCGAACCGCTCGTTCCAGCCGTCGATCTGGTCGGGGGTGTGGAGGGTGGCGAAGCCGCGGAACGACAGGTCCCGGCTGATCGCGGTCATCAGCGGCAGGCGCGGGCTGCCGCCGTCCCCGCCGTGCTGGCCGCCGAGCGCGCCGCACAGGGCGAACCGGGCACCGCGGTTGGCGAGCCGGACGGCCGCCTCGAACTGCTCGCCGCCCACGTTGTCGAAGACCACGTCCAGCCCGTCGGGCGCCAGTTCGGCGAGCTGCTCGGCCACCGGGCCGTCGTGGTAGTCGAAGGCGGCGTCGAAGCCGATCTCCTTCACCAGGAAGTCGATCTTCTCCCGGGAGCCGGTGCTGCCGATGACGCGTTTCGCGCCACGCAGCTTCGCGATCTGCCCGGCCAGCGCGCCGACGCCGTTGGTGGCGCCGGAGACGAAGACCGTCTCGCCCTCGCCGACGCCGACGGTGTCGACCATCCCGTGCCAGGCGGTGGGGCCCTGGGAGAGGAAGTACTCCGGACCGGGCAGCAGACCGCGGTCGCGGCGGAAGAACTCCCGCGCGGAGCCGGTCGCGTACTGCCGCCAGCCGGAGAAGTGCTCGACGAGGTCGCCGACGGCCAGGTCGGGGCTGGCCGACCGCACGACCGTGCCGACGGTCCGGCCCCACATCGCCACACCCGGCTGGAAGACCGGGATCGGCAGCTTCGTGGCCGGGTTCATCTGGTCGCGGGCGACCGAGCCCAGGGTCATCCAGTCGTTGCGGACGACGACCTGGCCCTCGCCGGGCTCGGACAGTTGGCTCTCGCCCAGGGCGAAGTGATCGAGGGTGACCTCGCCCTCGGGATCCGGGTAGGCGGCCAGCCGTACCTCGAGGCTGGTTGCGGGCAGGACATCGGGCAGGACGGCGTTGCTCATGAGGTGCTCCTTCGCAGTTCCACAGGGAGGGTGAGCGGGTTGTGGTTGACATCGCCGGTCCGCCAGGGGACCTCGGCGGCGGGCACGGCGAGCCGCGCCCCGGGGAAGCGGCGGGTCAGCTCCTCCAGCGCCACGGAGAGTTCGAGGCGGGCCAGGGGAGCGCCCAGGCAGCGGTGGATGCCGTGCCCGAACGCCAGGTGCGGGTTGTCCGTACGGGAGGGGGTCAGGTGTCCGGGGTCGGCGAAGACCGCCTCGTCGCGGTTGGCGGAGGCGAAGGAGACGAACACCGCGTCGCCCGCGGGGATGAGCGTCCCGCCGACGGCCACGTCCCCGGTGGCGAGCCTGGGCAGGCCGGAGGTGTCGTCCGCGTTGAGGTTGACGGTGCGCAGCAGCTCCTCGACGGCCGCCGGCACCTCCGCGGGGTGTCCGCCCAGCCGGCGCCACAGCTCCGGGTGGTGGGCCAGCAGGGTGAGCGTGAAGTTGGCGATCTGCCCGGCCGAGGAGTCGAATCCGGCGCCCAGCAGGGTGTACCCGAGGCCGATCAGTTCCTCCTGGCTCAGCCGGTCCTCCCCGAGCCGGGCGGTGGCGAGGGCCGACAGGACGTCGTCGGCGGGGGCGGCGCGCTTGGCGGCCACCAGGGAGGCGATGTAGGCGCCCAGGCTCTCGCGGGCCTCCACCGCCTGCTCCTCGGGGGCGGAGAGGTCGGCGAACCGCCGAACCCAGGTGTGGAACCGCCCGCGGTCCTCCCCGGGCACACCCAGCAGCTCGCAGATGACGGCCATCGCCAGCGGGGCGGCGAACCGCGCCACCAGGTCCACCGCCCCGCCCCGTTCCGCCTCCGGTTCCAGGTCCCGCAGCAGTCCGCCGGCCAGCTCGCGCACCCGCGGCCGCATGCCCTCGATCCGCTCGGGCGAGAACGCCTGGGAGGCCAGGGCGCGCAGCCGGGTGTGGTCGGGCGGGTCGAGGGAGACGATCATGCCCGGCGGGGCCTGGAACAGACCGCTGAAGCGCGGGGCGCCGGGCGCGTACATCGCGGCCCGGCTGAACCGGGGGTCCTCCAGCACGGCCCGTACGTCCGCGTGCCGGGTCACCAGCCACGCGTGGCCGCCGCCGGCCGTCTCCACCCGTACGACGGGCCGCTCGGCGCGCAGCCGCGCGTACGCGGGGGCCGGGCCCCGGTAGCTCGACCCCGGGAAAGGGAAGGGGGGCAGGGGCTCCGGGGCGTGTGCGGCCTCGGAGGAGGTGCCGGGAGGGGCCTGGTGGACGGTCACGGCGTCGCCTTTCGCGGTCTCGGCTCGCGGCGCGGTGCGCGGGGTGCGCGGGGTGCGGTCTGGGGCTGCGGGGTCAGCGCAGCGGGCGGAAGAAGGAGCGCAGTTCGTCGACGAGCAGCTCCGGCTGCTCCAGGGCGGGGAAGTGACCGCCGCGGTCGTGGTCGGTCCAGCGGCGCAGGTCGGTGAAGCGCCCCTCGCACCAGGCACGTGGCATCCGGCCGTCCCTGGGGAACAGCGAGCAGGCGGTCGGCACACTCACCGGCCCCAGCGCCATCTTGTTGTGACTTTCCCAGTAGACGCGGGCCGAGGAGGCGGCGGTGGCGGTGAACCAGGCGACCGACACCGAGTCCAGGAGCCGGTCCCGGGGGATCACCTTCTCCAGGTCTCCGTCGTGGTCGCTCCAGGCCCAGTACTTCTCCACCATCCACGCCAGCTGCCCGGCCGGGGAGTCGGTCAGGCCGTAGCCCAGCGTCTGGGGCCGGGTGGCCTGGAGCGCCGAGTACGCGCCCTCGCTCTGCTGGAACTCCTTCAGCGCGGCCAGCCCGGCCAGGTCCCGCTCGTCCAGCTCCGCCTGCTCCCGCGGCGGACGCGCGAAGGGCATGGCGACGTGGATGCCCGCCAGACGCTCCGGGCGCGTCTCCCCGAGGATCGCGGTGAGGAACGAGCCCCAGTCGGTGCCGTGCGCGGCGTAGCGGCCGTAGCCCAGCCGGGACATCAGCTCGTCCCAGGCGGCCGCGGTGCGCTCGATGGTCCACCCGGCCTCGGCCGGCTTGTCGCTGAAGGCGAAGCCCGGCAGGGAGGGGCAGACCACGTGGAACGCGTCGGCCGGGTCCACGGGATCGGTCAGCGCGCCGACGACGTCCAGGAACTCCACGACCGAGCCGGGCCAGCCGTGGCTGAGCAGCAGCGGCATGGCGTCCGGGTGCGGGGAGCGGACGTGGAGGAAGTGGACGCCCAGGCCGTCGATCTCCGTGCGGAACTGCGGCAGCGCGTTCAGCCGTGCCTCGGTCGCGCGCCAGTCGTAGCCGTCACGCCAGTGGCCGGCCAGTTCCTCCAGGTACTCCCGGGGGACTCCCTGGGACCAGTCGCCGACGGTCTCGGCCTCGGGCCAGCGGGTCCTGGCCAGCCGCTCCCTCAGATCGGTGAGATCCGCCTCGGGGACCGCTACGCGGAAGGGCGTCACTGCCGTGCTCATCGGCGTTCCTCCAGGACTGGCTGGGCTGGGACGTGCTGCTCCACCGGACGGGCCGCACGCTACGGACGCGGCCTAGAGACCGGGTCGAACAGTGCCCGGGGTGGAGGAACGACGGTTCGAGCCCTGTTCATGCCGGTCTCCAGAGGCGGGTGTCAGCGTCGCAGCCGTCCTGACGAGGAGGGACCAGCGATGAGCACACAAGCCGAACAGACCGGCGCAGCAGTGGAGGAGACCTTCCCCTACGAGCGGAAGTGTCCGTTCTCCCAGCCCGAGCAGTACGCGCGGTTCGCCGACGAGCCCGTGAAGCAGGTCCCGCTCCCGACCGGACTGAAGGTCTGGGCGGTCACCGGGCACGAGAACATGCGCCGGCTGCTGACCGACCCGCGTACCAGCGCCTCGCGCAAGGAGGCGAACTTCCCCTTCTACTTCGACGCCCCGCCGGAGTTCCGCACCGAGACCTCCTTCATCGGTTACGACCCGCCCGAGCACACCAAGGTCCGCCGCAAGGCCGCCGTCACCTTCACCAACCGGCGTGTGCAGATGCTGCGCCCGCAGATCGAGAAGATCGTCGAAGAGGCGATCGACTCGATGATCGAGCAGGGGCCCGGCGTGGACATGCACCACGCCCTCTCCCTGCCGGTGCCGATGACGGTGATCTGCCTGCTGCTCGGCATCCCCTACGAGGACCACGAGTTCTTCCAGGTCAACGGCACCACTCTGCTGGGCGGCACCGCTACCATGGCCGAGCGCCAGGCCGCCCTGGTGGACGTCAACAACTACCTGTTCGACCTGGTGGCCAAGAAGGAGAAGGAGCCCGGCGACGACCTGCTCAGCCGGGCGATCGCCGAGTACCGCGAGTCGGGCGAGGAGTACGAGGCACGCGACCTGGTCAACCTGTGCCGGCTGCTGATGAACGGCGGACACGAGACCACCGCCAGCATGATCTCGCTCGGCACCGCCTGCCTGCTGGAGCACCCCGAGCAGCTGGAGCATCTGAAGGCCGACCCCGAGCTGATCGTCCCCGCGGTCGAGGAACTGGTCCGCTACCTGACCATCGGCGACGCGGCCGTGCCGCGCGTGGCCACCGACGACATCGAGCTGGCCGGCGCCACCATCCGCAAGGGCGACGGCATCCTCTGCCTCGGCCTGACGGCCAACCGCGACGCCGAGGTGTTCGAGAACCCCGACGAGCTGAACCTCGCCCGCGGCAACCGCCGCCACTTCGGCTTCGGCCACGGTCTGCACCACTGCATCGGCGCCGACCTGGCCCGGCTGGAGCTCCAGCTGGTGTGGGGCAGGCTCTTCGAACGCATCCCGACCCTGCGGCTGGCCAAGCCCTTCCAGGAGATCCGCTCCAAGGAGCGCGCGATCATCTACGGTCTGTGGGGACTCCCGGTCGCCTGGGACCAGTGAGCCGGCGATGGGGCCTCTGGAGGGGCTGAGGGTCGTCGAGCTCGCCGCGATCGGGCCCGCGCCCTTCGCCTGCATGATGCTCGCCGACCTCGGCGCGGACGTCGTACGCGTCGACCGGGCCGACGGCCGCCGCTCGTTCCCGGACTGGCACGCGGTGCTGGACCGCGGGCGGCGGTCGCTCGCGCTGGACCTGAAGGACCCGCGGGGCGTGGCGGAGCTGCTGTCACTGGTGGAGACGGCCGACGTGCTCGTCGAGGGCTTCCGGCCCGGGGTCGCCGAACGGCTGGGGATCGGTCCCGCGCACTGCCGTGCGCGCAACCCCGCCCTGGTGTACGCGCGGATGACCGGCTGGGGCCAGGAGGGGCCGCTCGCGCGGGAGCCCGGCCACGACATCAACTACCTGGCCCTGACCGGGGCCCTGCACGCGATCGGGCGGGCCGGCGGGCCGCCCGTGCCCCCGGTGAACCTGCTGGGGGACTTCGGCGGCGGCGGGATGCTGCTGGTCGTCGGAGTGCTGGCGGCGCTGCGCGAACGCGAGGCCTCCGGTCTCGGGCAGACCGTCGACGCCTCGATCGTGGACGGTGTCGGCGCGATGCTCGGCATGCTGGTGGGCATGGCCGGCAGCGGCCAGTGGCGCCATGAGCGCGGGACGAACCTGCTCGACGGCGGCGCCCCCTTCTACCGCTGCTACGAGTGCGCCGACGGCCGGCACATGGCCGTCGGCGCGCTGGAGGAGCGCTTCTACGCCGCCCTGCTGGACGGGCTCGGCCTCGACGCCGCCGCGCTCCCGGACCGGGACGACACCGCCAACTGGCCGTTCCTGCACCGGGTGTTCGAGGAGCGATTCGCCCGGTACGACCGCGACACCTGGGCGGCACGCCTGGCCGGCACCGAGGCGTGCGCCACCCCGGTGCTCACCGTGGACGAGGCGGCCTCCCACCCGCACCACCGTGCCCGCGGCAGCGGCCCGGCCGCGCCCGCGCCGCGCTTCAGCCGGACTCCACCGGGACCCCAGCGGGCCGAGTCAGGCTGGAGCCGGCCGTCAGCGGCCTCATTCGCCGTACGACCCCCCGAGAAACCCAGAGAGGTAGGCCATGACGATTTCGTCGGAGCACATTCCGTCAGTGGAGACGGAGGTGGACAGGGCGAGGGAGCAGACGGGGGCCGGCACGCCGGCCGGAGAGTCGGCGGACACCTCGGTCGGCGCCCTCACCGATGAGGTGAAGCTCGACCCCATGCGCTGGGCGGCCCTGCTGGTGCTGCTGGTCTCGGCCTTCATGGACCTGCTGGACGGCACCATCGCCAACGTCGCGGCCCCCTCCATGCAGCGCGAACTGGGCGCCGGCTACTCGGCGATCCAGTGGATCCTGGTCGGTTACCAGCTGGCCTTCGCCCTGCTGCTGATCCTCGGCGGCCGCCTCGGCGACATCTTCGGACGCAAGAAGGTCTTCCTGATCGGCGTCGCCGGCTTCACCCTGACCTCCCTGACGGCGGGCATCGCCCAGGAGCCGTGGCAGCTGGTGGTCTCCCGCGTCCTCCAGGGCGCCTTCTCCGGCATCATGGTCCCGCAGGTGCTCTCCATCATCCACGTCACCTTCTCCAACAAGGAACGGGGCACCGCCTTCGCGCTGCACGGCCTGGTGGGCGGCCTGGCCGCCACCCTCGGCCTCGCGCTGGGCGGGCTGATGGTGCAGTGGAACCTGTTCGGCCTCGACTGGCGGCTGATCTTCCTGGTCAACATCCCCGTCGGCCTCTTCGGCCTGTTCTACGGCTCGAAGGTGATCACCGAGTCCAAGGCCCCACAGGCGCTGCGGCTGGACGTCACGGGCGTGCTGCTGGCCACCGTCGGCATGCTGATGCTGATCTTCCCGCTGCTGCAGGGGCGGGAGATGGGCTGGCCGGCGCTGGGCTTCGTCTCCATGGTGGGATCGCTGCTGGTGCTGACCGGGTTCGTCCTGTGGCAGAAGCACAAGATCCGCAAGGACGGCTCGCCACTCGTCGAGCTGGGGCTGTTCCGCACCCGCAGCTTCTCCTCCGGCCTGGCCGTGAACCTCATCTTCTACATCGGCATGGGGATGTTCACCATCGGCTGGACGCTGTACATGCAGATCGGCATGGGCTGGTCCCCGATGCGCGCGGGCCTCACCAGCCTGCCGTTCTGCCTCGGCGCCTTCATGACCGCGACGACCTCGGTGATGATCCTGGTGCCGAAGTTCGGCCGCAAGGCCCTCCAGGTCGGCGCGGTCGTCCTGGTCGCGGGCCTGGGCGCGTACATCTGGGTCGCCGGCGAGTACGGCAGCCAGGTCACCTCCTGGAACCTGGCCATCCCGCTGTTCCTGATCGGCCTGGGCTTCGGCACGGTGGCCACCCCGCTGCCGCTGATCGTGACATCCGAGGTGCCCCACCGGGACGCCGGCTCCGCGTCCGGCCTGGTCAACACCAACACCCAGCTCGGCTTCGCCATCGGCGGCGCGCTGGTGAGCGTGGTCTTCTTCGGCGGTCTCGTCGGCAACACCGGGGCCGCCGTGGACGGCCAGGTGCCGCAGCTGCGCAAGGACCTGGTCGCCGTGGCCGGGCTCTCCCCCGAGCGGGCCGACGAGGCCGTCGCGGCCTACCGGACGTGCGCGGTGGACCGCGCGGGCGAGAAGGACATGGCGATCGTGCCGGAGAGCTGCTCCTCGGCGACGGTTCTGAGCGAGCCGGCCGTCGCCGAGGTCGTGGAGCCGTACACGAAGGACACCACGGGCGTCTCCTTCGCGACGAGTTTCCAGACGCTGCTGTGGACCTTCATCGGCATCACCGTCGTGGTGTTCTTCCTGCTGTTCGCCATCCCGCGGAAGCTGCGTCAGGACGCCCCCGAGGAAGCCTCCGCGCAGGAGCGGACGGCCGGCGCGGCCGTCTGACCCCGACCAGGACATCCCCCCGCTTCGGCCTGCCTCCGGCCCCCCGCTCCCGGCGAGCCCCGCCGGGGCTGCCGACCGCCTCTCAAGGCCGTTTCGAGGCGATCCCCGGACGGTGGGCCGTACCCGCCGCGGTAGTCGGCCGCCGGCGGCACAAATGAGGAGGGACGATGGCCGAGCGGCGCTTCCAGCTCTACGACACGACCCTGCGCGACGGAACACAGCAGGAGGGCCTGGCGCCGACGGTCGAGGACAAGCTCGCCGTCGCACGCCACCTGGACGCCTTCGGGGTGGGCTTCATCGAGGGCGGCTGGCCCGGCGCCATCCCCAGGGACACCGGGTTCTTCCGCCGGGCGCGCACCGAACTGGCCCTGCGGAACGCCGAGCTGGCGGCCTTCGGAGCCACCCGCAGGCCCGGCACCCTGGTCACCACCGACCCGCAGGTGCGGGCGCTGCTGGAGGCCGAGGCCCCGGTGGTGACCCTGGTGGCCAAGAGCCACACCCGGCACGTGGAACTCGCCCTGCGCACCACGCTCGCCGAGAACCTCGCCATGATCAGCAGCACCGTGCGGCACCTGGTGCGGGCCGGCCGCCGCGTCTTCGTCGACGCCGAGCACTACTTCGACGGCCACCTGGCCAACCACGAGTACGCCCTGGAGGTCGTCCGCACCGCGGCCGAGGCCGGCGCCGAGGCGGTCGTGCTGTGCGACACCAACGGCGGCTCGCTGCCGGACCGGATCGGCGCCGTCGTGTCGGACACCCTCGCGGCCACCGGGGCCCGGCTCGGCATCCACTGCCACGACGACTCCGGCTGCGCGGTGGCCAACACCCTGGCCGCCGTGGACGCCGGCGCCGACCACGTACAGGGCACCGCCCACGGCTACGGGGAGCGGTGCGGCAACGCCAACCTGTTCACCGTCGCCGCCAACCTGGTCCTCAAGCGGGGCCGCACGGACGTCGTCCCCGCCGAGCGGCTGCGGGAGATGGCCGACACCGGCCGTGCCATCGGCGAGCTGACTGGGGTCCACGCCCACCCGGCCGCCCCCTACGTCGGCGCCTCCGCCTTCGCGCACAAGGCCGGACTGCACGCCTCCGCCCTGCGTGTGGACCCCGACCTGTACCAGCACATCGACCCGGCCCGGGTGGGCAACGCCATGCGCACCCTGGTCTCCGACATGGGCGGGCGCTCCTCCATCGAGCTGAAGGCCCGTGAGCTGGGCTACGAGCTCTCGGCCGGGTCCGAGCCGGTGGCGCGGGCCGCCGCCCGCGTCAAGGAACTGGAGAACCGCGGCTACAGCTTCGAGTCCGCCGACGCCTCCTTCGAACTGCTGCTGCTGGAGGAACTGACAGGCGGCGTGCTGGAGTACCCCTTCGAGGTGGACGCCTGGAAGGTCGGCGTCGAGGAGCCGGCCGGTGGCGAGGTGCGCACCGAGGGGTCGGTGCGGCTGCGGATCGACGGCACGCCGCTGGCCGCGACCGGCACGGGCAACGGGCCCGTCAACGCCCTGGACCGGGCGCTGCACCAGGCGCTCGACCCGTTCTTCCCCGAACTGGCCCGGCTGGAACTGGCCGACTACCAGGTCCGGGTGCTGGGGAACGGCTCGGGCAGCGCCGCCGCCGCGCGCGTCCTGATCACCTTCACCGACGGGCGCCGCCGCTGGGGCACCGTCGGCGTGGACGGGAACACCGTCGCCGCCTCCTGGCGGGCCCTGCTGGACGCGGTCCGCTACGTCCTGCTGACCGAGCGCGGGGCCGACCACCGCGCCGGACGCCGTACGGAAGCGGCCTCCGCCGCGACCGTCCCCGCGGTGGCGGTCGCGGGCTGACGCGCCGTCCCGGACGGCACCGATGACACCCGGACGAGACAGGGAGTGGACCGTGCGAGTGGAAGACATCTACATACGGGGGACCGGAGTGCGGCTTCCCTCCTCCCTGCCGGTGGCCGACGCGGTGGCGTCGGGCGCCTGCCCGGAACGGGTCGCGGCGGCCACGGGCATGGTCTCGGTGGCGCACTCGCCGGACGAGTCCGCCGCCGAGATGGCCGTGCACGCCGCCCGTACCGCCCTGGAGCGGGCGGGCGGCAGCGGCGGCGACACCGACCTGATCCTGCACGCCGACACCTACCACCAGGGCCAGGACCTGTGGCCCGTCGCCTCCTACGTACAGCGCGAGACGCTCGGCAACAACTGCCCGGCCATCGAGATCCGGCAGATGTCCAACGGCGGCATGGCCGCCCTGGACCTCGCCCACTCCTACCTCACGGCCGTCCCCGGACGCCGCGACGCGCTGCTGACCACCGCCGACCGGTTCTGCGAGCCCGGCATCGACCGCTGGCACACCGACCCGGGCACCCCGTACGCCGACGGCGCCACCGCGCTGGTGCTCTCCCGGCGCGGCGGGTACGCCCGGCTGCGCTCCCTGGCGATGCTCGCCGACCCCGAGCTGGAACCCCTGCACCGGGGCGACGGGCCGTTCGGACGGGCACCCTTCTCGCACCGGATCCCGGTGGACTTCGAGGAGGCCAAGCGCTCCTTCGTGGCCCGGGTGGGCATGTCGTACGCCGTCACCCGAGCCCACACCGGACAGCAGACCGTCCTCAAGCAGGCTCTGGCCGACGCCGATCTGGAACTGGGCGAGGTGGACTGGGTGGTGCTGCCGCACTTCGGGCGGCGCCGGCTCCAGTCGATCTACTACCAGCCGTTCGGCATCGACCCGGCCCGCACGGCCTGGGAGTGGAGCCGCACGGTCGGGCACCTGGGCGCGGGCGACCAGTTCGCGAGCCTGGACCACCTGGTCGTCTCCGGCCGCGCGAGGCCCGGCGACCGCTGCCTGCTCGTCGGCGTCGGAGCCGGCTACAGCTGGGGCTCGGCGGTGGTGGAGATCCTGGACCGGCCCGAGTGGGCGCACGCCGCCTGAGCACGCCGCCCGAGCACGGCGGCGTGAACCCCCGGACACGACGGCCGGGCACCGCCCGGCCCGCGACCCCCGCCCGGCGATCCGCCGGCGGGCTCGAACCCCCCTCTTCCGGCGCTCCAGCCCTGCTCGAGCGCGCCCTGCCAATCTGACACAGGCGCCGTGCGAGCGGCGCGACCCGAAGGGAAGATCCGCCGTGGTGCCGAACCCCGCTACCGCCGTCGCCGAAGCCGCCGGAACCGAAGCCGCCGGCGCGGCCCGAACCCATGTCACGGAGCACACCGTCGTCGTCGACGCACCCGCGGCCACCGTCTACGGCCTGGTGGCCGACGTCTCGGCGTGGCCGCAGGTCTTCGGCCCCACGATCCACGTCGAGGTGCTGGAGGAACACGCCGACGAGCAGCTCCTGCGGATCTGGGCCACGGCCAACGACCAGGTCCGCTCGTGGACCTCGCACCGGATACTCGACAGCCGCGCCCGTACCGTCTCCTTCCGCCAGGTGGCCTCCGCGCACCCGGTGGCGTCGATGGGCGGGAAGTGGCTCGTGGAGTCCAACGACGACGGCGGCAGCCGCGTCGTCCTGCTGCACGACTACACCGCCGTGGACGACGACCCGGCGGCGGTCGAGCTGATCGAGCGGGCCGTGGACCGCAACAGCCGCGCCGAGCTGGCGGCCCTGAGGAACGCCGCCGAGCAGAGCGGCGACGCCGAGGAGGACGGCGGGCTGCGCTTCACCTTCAGCGACTCGGTGGACATCGGCGGCTCGGCCGAGGACGTCTTCGCCTTCCTCGACCGCGCCGACCTGTGGCCCGAGCGCCTGCCCCACGTCGCCCGCATCGGTCTGGAGGAGGCCCCCTCCGACGGAGGCGGCTCCACCGTCCAGCGCATGGACATGGACACCCGCAGCCCGGACGGCTCCCTGCACAACACCATGTCCGTGCGGGTGTGCTTCCCCGACCGGTCCGTCATCGTCTACAAGCAGCTGAGGGTGCCGGTGGCGATGAGCGGGCACACCGGCCGCTGGGAGATCGAGCCCCACGGAAAGGGCGTGCGCGCCACCTCCTGGCACACCGTCACCCTCGACCCCGAGGGCGTGCGGCAGCTGCTGGGCCCCGAGGCCACGCTCGCCGAGGCGCGCGCCAAGGTCCGGCAGGCCCTGGGCGCCAACAGCACCACCACCCTCCGGCACGCCAAACGGTTCGCGGAGAACCTTCATGACCGATCGTGACCTCAGCAGTCCGCTGACCACAGTCCACCGGTTCGCCGTCAAGGGGGACCCGCGCCGGTTCGAGCAGGAGTTCCGGGAGCACTCCCAGTACCTGCGCAGCCGGCGGGACTTCTCCTATCTGGTGACCGTGCGGCTGCTGGACTCCCCGGCCTCCTACGTCCACGTGGGGCACTGGCGGAGTCTGGAGGGCTTCATCGAGACCGTGCACACCGAGACGTTCCTCGAACACGTGCGGTGTCTGGAGCCCATGGTGGACACCGAGGCCGACCAGGCGGCCAGCGTCGACCGCCTGCTGGTGCGCGACGCGCTGCCCGGGCACGACAGCGTGGTGCTGCTGCCGTGCACGGTGCTGGGCGGGTCCCGGGAGTTCGAGAGGGAGGCCCGTGAACTGTCCCGGTTCCTGGCCGGCACCGACGGCTTCGGAGGCTTCGACCTGCTGCGCTCGACCTTCCGGCCGCAGCGGTACCTGGGCATGGCGTGGTGGGCCGACACCGGCGCCTGCGACCGGGCCCTGGCCGAGGCCGAGCGTGGCGGGGCGTACGGGAGGCTGGGCCGGGTGGCGCGCTTCCGCGTCGAGCGCACCCGGCACATCGCCTACGAGCGGGGACTCACCGGCTGAGCGCGGCCGGGCACGGCACACCGGCGCGGACGGGCCGCGAGCCTCCCTCAAGGCGCGGAGCGCACCCTGACCCCATGGCCAACGACACACGACAGGCCCTGCTGACCGTCGTACGGGGAAACCCCGACGAGGGGGAGCTGGCCGCCGTCACCGCCGTACTGCTGGCGCTGTCGGCCCGGCGGGCCCCGGCGGATCCCGGCGACCCGCGGGGGCCGGAGGCCGTGGCGGAGACCGGCGCACCGGAGGCGTCCGCGGACCGCGCCGCCTGGTCCGCCGGGAGGGCCGGCTACCGCCCGCCCGCGGCATGGTCGCGGGCATGACGGGGCGCGGGACCGCGCCCCGGGAGAAGCCCGCCGGTCCGGGGGACGTCGAGTGGGGTTCGAGGGGGTGCTCGTACCTTCCCGGAAGAGTCGCACGGGCCGGCGCCGGAGAGGCGGCGGCCACGAAGGCACACGAGGGGGAGGCGATGAACGGTTACCGGAGCTTCACCGATCTCATTCTGTCCAGGGCCCGGGAGACGCCCGGGCGGGCGGCGCTCGTCCTGCTGGGTGAGGCCGGTGGACCCGGCGGGGAGCAGGCGGCCGGGACCGTCTCCTACGGGGAGCTGGACCGCGAGGCCAGGGCGCTGGCCGCCTGGCTCCAGGAGCACGGCGCGCCGGGCGAGCGGGTGCTGGTCCTGCAGTCCTGCCGGCGGCTGTTCGCCGTCAGCCTGGTGGCCTGCCTGTACGCCGGGGCTGTCGCCGTCCCCGTGCCGCCCGCCGGCGGCCGCCGCCACCACGAGGAGCGGGTGGCCGGCATCGTCAAGGACGCCGCGGTCCGGATCGCCCTGACCGACACGGCCGACGCCCCGGAGGTCTCACGGCTGCTGGCCCGCACCGGCTACGGGGACGTCGCCTGCCTGCCGGCGGACGCCGTCCCCGGGGCGGCGCCGTGGCGCAGACCGGAACCCGGCCCCGACTCCGTGGCCTTCCTCCAGTACACCTCCGGGTCCACCCGCGACCCCCGGGGCGTGGCGGTCACCCACGGCAACCTCATGGCCAACCAGGCGGCGATCGGCCGCGCCCTGCGCACCCGGCCCGGCGACCGGCTGGGTGGCTGGCTGCCCTTCCACCACGACATGGGGCTCGTGGGCCAGCTGCTGCACCCGCTGTGGCTGGGCGGCACCGCCGTACTGCTGTCCCCCACCGCCTTCGTCAAGCGGCCGGTGCGCTGGCTGGAGGCGATCGCCCGGTACGGCGTGCGTGTCAGCGGCGCCCCGGACTTCGCGTACGACCTGTGCCTGCGCCGGATCACCGACGAGCAGATCGCGGACCTGGACCTGTCCGGCTGGGAGGTCGCGGTCAGCGGCGGCGAGCCGGTGTGCGCCCAGACCCTGCGCGCCTTCGCCGAGCGGTTCGCCCCGGCCGGTCTGCGGCCCGGTGCGCTCACTCCCTGCTACGGGCTGGCCGAGGCGACCCTGCTGGTCACCGGTGCCGTGCGCGGCCCCGACGAGGAGCCCGCACGGCTGACCGCGGACGCCGCCGCGCTGGAGCGCCACGAGCTGCGCGACCCGGAGCCTGGCCCGGGACGGGCGGCCCCGGGCGGTACCGCGCGGCGCACCCTGGTCTCCTGCGGCCCCGTCGCCGACGGCGAACTGCGCATCGTGGACCCCGGCAGTGGCGAGGTGCTGCCGGAGGGGCGCATCGGGGAGATCTGGCTGCGAGGGCCCGGCGTCGCCCGCGGTTACTGGGGCCGCCCGGCGGAGACCGCCCCGGCCTTCGACGGGCACACCGCCGACGGGGACGGCGGCCATCTGCGCACCGGTGACCTGGGCACCCTCGTGGGCGGTGAGCTGTACGTCACCGGCCGTCTCAAGGACATGATCGTGGTGGCCGGACGCAACCTCTACCCGCAGGACCTGGAGCGCACGGTGCAGCGGGTCAGTTCGCTGTTCGGGGCCGCCACCGCGTTCGCGGTGCCCGGCGAGCGGGACCGGATCGTCGTCGTCCAGGAGCTGCGCGCCCGCGGCCGGTACGACATCGACCTGGCCGCGCTGACCGCGGCGGTGGGCAACCGCCTGACCGAGGAGTTCGAGGTGCGGCCCGGCGGGGTGCTGCTGGTGCGCCCCGGCACGGTGCGCCGCACCACCAGCGGCAAGGTGGAGCGCGCCGCGATGCGCGGCCTGTTCCTCCGCGGTGAACTGCGGCCGCTGCACCAGGACATCCTCCCGGAGGTCAGGGAACTGATGACGGCCGGGGCGCGGTGATGGGCGCGTACGACGATCGCGCCGCCGCGCTGGAGCGCGCCTTCGGCCCGCTGGACGACCCGGCCAATCCGCTGGGCCAGGACGCGATCCTGGCCGCCGACGCGGCGGGCCGGGTGCCCGCCGGAGCGGAGGAGGTCCTCGACGCCCACCGCTTCAACGCCGAGTTCGTGCCCGTGGAACTGGGCGGCGGACTGTCTCGGATGGACGGTCTGGGCCGGGTGCTGCGGCCGGTCTTCCGCCGGGACGCCTCGCTCGGCTTCGGATACGGGCTCAACTGCTTCTTCGCCGCCGCACCCGTCTGGATCGGGGGCGACGCCGGGCAGCGGGCCGAGGTGGCCGGGCATCTGCTCCGGGGACGCCGTGTCGCCGTGGTGCGGCACGAGGTGGCGCACGGCAACGACTTCGTCCGCGAGGAGTTCACCGCCCGGCCCGTCGACGGCGGATTCCTGCTGAACGGCAGCAAGTCGGTGATCGCCAACGCCTCGCGGGCCACCGGGCTCGTCGTCTTCGCCCGCACCTCCGGGGCGGGCGGCGGGCGCAGCCACTCGGTGCTGCTGCTGGACCGGGCAGAGACGCCCGAGGGACGACTGACCGATCTGTCCCGGCGTTCCACCAGCGGGATGCGCAGCGCCGAGTTCGGCGGCCTGCGGGCCATCGACTGTCCGGTGCCGAGAGAGGCGCTGGTGGGCGGGCTCGGTGGCGGCTACGAGCTGTCCCTGCGCTCCTCGCTGCTCATCCGGGGTCTGATCCCGTCCATCGTGCTGGCCGGGGCGGACACCGCGCTGCGCACGGTGGCCCGGTTCGCGGTCCGCCGCCGGGCCGGCGGGCACTCCCCGCTGGACGTCCAGCATGTGCGCGACGTCCTCACCGGCGCCTTCCTCGATCTGCTGCTGAGCGACTGCCTCGCCCTGGTGGCCACCCGCGGACTGCATCTGATACCCCGGCAGACCAGCGCGTACGCCGCCGCGGCCGCCTACCTGGCACCGAAGATCGTCGCGGAGTCGATGGACGAGATGTCCGCCGTCCTGGGCAAGGAGAGCCTCGCCCAGGACGGCGCGTACGCGATGTTCGCCAAGCAGCTGCGCGACCTGCCCGTCACCTCGCTGGGGCATGCCGGCAGCGCGGGCCGCCAGGTCAGCATCCTCCCGCAGCTCCCCTTCTTCGCGCGGCACGTGTGGTTCAACGGTGACGAGGCGCCCGCCGCCCTGTTCCGGCTCCACGGCGACCTGCCGCCGCTGGACCCGTCCCGGGCCGCCCTGCTGGGCGACAGCGACCCGCTCGCCGCGACCCTGGTGGCCACCGACGGCCTGCTGGGCTCCTCCGGTCCGCCCGCCGACGCCCCCGGGGACGGGGGAGCGCTGGGCGCGCTCACCCGGACCCTCGTCGCCGAACTGGACGAGCTGCGAACGGCGTTCGCCGGTATCGGGGCGGACGACCGGGCGGCCCTGGTCGACCCGCGCAGCTTCGCGCTGGCAGACCGGTACGCCCTGGTACTGGCCGCCGCCGCCTGCCTCGGCGTGTGGCGGGAGCAGCGCTCCGGCGGGGCCGCCGGAGCCTTCCTCGCCGATCCCGCCTGGCCCACCGCGGCCCTCTACCGCCTGTGCCGGCGGCTGGGGCTGCCGCTCCCGGAGCGGCCCGCCGCGTGCGAGAGCCGGGTGCTCGCCGAGGTCCTGGCGCGGCTGCACGGACGGCGCAGTTACGACCTCTACGGCACGGACCTGGCCTGACCAGTCCCGAGCCACGACCCCCTTCGAGCCGCTGAAAAGGAGCGCGAGATGTCCGTCCACCCCCACCGGGTGCGCGAACAGGCGTACGCCGACTGGCTGACGGAACGACTGGCCCACTACCTCGGCCGGCCGGTGGAGGAGACCGTGTCGTTCACCAGGCACGGCCTGGACTCCGTGGCCGCGCTCAGCCTCTACGGCGACATCGAGGAGAAGTACGGCCCGCTGATCGAACCCACCGACATCTGGGCGTACCCGACCGTGCGCGCCCTGGCGCGGTACCTGGCGCTGCGGGACCCCCGGCCCGGCGGGGACGGCCGGGTGCGCGCGGCGTTCGTCTTCACCGGGCAGGGCTCCCAGCACCCCGGCATGACAGCCGGCCTGTATCTGCACTCCACGGGCTACCGCACCCATCTGGACGAGGCGGCCGACGCGCTGCTGCCCTACACGGGCCTGTCGGTCGTCGACCTGATCCTCAGCGGGGACGCGCGGATTCACCAGACAGCGTTCACCCAGCCCGCCCTGTTCGCCGTCGAGTACGCCCTGGCCCGCACACTGGAGGAGTCGGGGGTGTGCCCGGTGGGGGTGCTGGGCCACGGCATCGGCGAGTTCGCCGCCGCGACCGTCGCCGGGGCGCTGACGCTGGAGTCGGCCGCCCAACTGGTCTCGCTGAGAGGCGCGTTCATGCAGTACCTGCCCTCCGGCGGCGGGATGACGGCTACCTGCGCCCCCGCCTACGAGGTCGCTGAGCTGCTGTTCGACGAGCCCGGGGTGAGCATCGGGGCGGTCAACGCGGCGAAGGCCACGGTGCTCTCCGGCGAACTGGCGGGCCTGGAGCGGATCCAGGAGAAGCTGGCCGCGCGCGGCATCGCCGCCACCCCGCTGAACGTCACGCACGCCTTCCACTCCCCGCTGATGGCGCCGGTTCTGCCGCGGTTCGAGCCGGTGGCCCGGAGGCTGCCCGGCGGTGCGCCGCGGGTGCCGTTCTACTCCACGGTGCGGGGCGGCTACACGGGCGAGCCGCTCTACTCCCCCTACTGGTCCCTCCAGATCACCTCCACGGTCCGGTTCGCCGACGCCGCACGGCAGTTACTCGCCCAGCAGACTCCGACCCATGTCGTCGAGATCGGCCCCAAGGCGGTCCTCACCCCCTTCGTGCGCCGCATGGGCGGCAGTCGGGGGCCGTCCTGCCTGGCCGCGTGCCGCGGGCCGGAGAGCAACGCGGTGGACCTCGCCGGAGTGCTGTCCGAGCTGGACGCCGGTCCGCTCTCCGCGTCACTGGCGGAGGGCTGAGATGGCGCGTTCCACACGGTCCGCGGGAAGCGGGGGGCGTGGAGGAGGGACGCCGGGTCTGCTGGAGGTCGCGGGCCCCCTCGGGCCCTGGGACGGGGTCCGGGGGGAACTGGCGCACGGGGGGACCGCGGTGGTCGCCGGGCGGCTGCCCGACTGGCGCCCGCCGGTCGGGGACGCGGTGCTGCGCCGGATGCTGGGCCGGGACTGGCACCGTTACGAGGCCATGTCGCAACCCCTCATGAAGGAACGTTTCTCCGCTTCCCGGCTGCTGCTGCGGCACGTGGTCGCCGCGGCGATCGACACGGCTCCGGAGCAGGTGGACCTGGCCTACCAGCCCGGCGGGCGGCCGTATGTGCGCGGCTGCGACCAGATCGACATCAGCCTGAGCCACACCCGCCAGACGCTGGTCGCCGGGATCACCCGCAGGGGCCGGATCGGGGTGGACGTGGAGTCGGCGGACCGCCGGATGGCCGGCACCGGCTCGGAGTCCCAGGGCTGCACCCCGTACGAGCTGGCACGGCTGGACGAGGGGGAGGCGGACGACCGCAACGCCACGCTGGTGCGGCTGTGGACCCTCAAGGAGGCGTACAGCAAGGCACTCGGACAGGGACTGCGCTTCCGGTTCACCGAGTTCGGCTTCGACCTGGACGCGGAGGGCATCCGGCTGGTGCGGCCCGACGGCACCCCGGCGGGCGGCGGCGGGTGGACGTTCGCCACCGGCGTGCTGGACGGCTGCCCGGACGACGGGCCGGGCGGGGGATACGTCGTCGGCACCGCCGTGCACGACTCCGGGTTCGGCGAGGCATCCGACCTGTCGGTGCGCACCGCCCTGGACGCGGGCCTCCTCGACGCGCTGCTCGGAGCGGCGGCACCGTCGGCGGTCTCCGGGACGGACTGGTGAACGGTTCCGCCCGGCGCGCGGCTCAGGGGATCCAGCCGGCCTCCTCGGCGATCCGCACGGCGTCGATGCGGTTGCGGGCGTTGAGCTTGGCGACGATGGTCGTCAGGTAGTTGCGGACGGTCCCCTTGGACAGGTACAGGGTGCCGGCGATCTCGGCGGCGTCGGCGCCCTGCGCGGCCAGTCGCAGCACCTCCAGCTCTCTGGGAGAGAGGGGGTTGTCGGGGCTGTCCCAGGCGGACAGGGCCAGTTGGGGGTCGATGACGCGCTGGCCCCGGGCCACGGAGCGTACGGCGTGGGCGAGCCGGTCGGAGGGCGCGTCCTTCAGCAGGAACCCGGTGACGTGCGCGGCAAGGGCCCGGCGCAGGGTGCCCGGACGGCCCAGGCTGGTGAGGATCAGGGTCCGGCAGCAGGGAAGCCGCTCGTGCAGTTCGGCCGCCGCCGTGAGGCCGTCGACACCGGGCAGGTCGACATCCAGGACGGCCACGTCCGGCCGGGTCTTCAGGGCTTGTTCCAGGACGAGGTCCCCGCGGTCGACGGCGGCCACGACGGTGAAGTCGGGCTCCAGCTCCAGCAGGGCGACCAGCGCTCCCCTGATCATGTGCACGTCCTCGGCGAGCAGGATCTTCACCGACAGCATTGGTCCCCCAGACCATGATGATGCCCCGGCCCCCGGACCGGGCGTTCGTGTCAGGCCGCGGGTCTCGCGGCGTTCGCCGCGCCCAGCCTCCCGGCCTCCGGCGGATGCGCCGTCGCCACGGGGTGGGCGGGGGCCTGCGCGACGAGGTGGAACCGGCCGTCCTCGCGGACACCCGCCTCGACCCGGCCGCCGATCGCCGCGAGCCGGGTGCGGAGGTTGCCCAGGCCGCTGCCGCTGTGCGCGGAGTGGTCCGGGCGCTGCCCGGCCACCCCGTCGTTCACCAGGCGGAGCATGACGGACTCCCCCATCGACTCGACCGATATCACGCAGGTCTGAGCTTTGCTGTGGCGGAGGACGTTGGTGACGCCCTCCCGCAGCGCGGTCGCGAGCACGGTGTCGGTGACCGGGTGCAGCCGGCCGCAGGAGACATCCGTCTGCGCCCGGATCTCGGCCGTCGAGAGGATGGAGGCCGCCGACTCGGCCTCCGCCGCCAGTGACATGTCGCGGTAGCCGCTGGCCACCAGCCGTACGTCCGACAGCGCCTGCCGGGACACCTCCAGCACGGAGGCGATCTCCTCGCGCGCCCGGTCGGGCCGGGAGTGCACCAGGCGGTACGTCAGCTCGCTCTTGAGCGTGATGGCCGACAGGCTGTACCCCAGCAGGTCGTGCAGGTCGCGGGCGAACCGCAGGCGCTCCTCGGTGACCGCCATCCGGGCCATCTCAGCCCGCGAGTCCTGGACCTCGGCCACCAGGTCGCTCAGCCTCGCCGTTCCGTAGAGGATCAGCCCCGCCATCATGGTCGAGGTCGTCAGATAGGTGACCGTCGCCCAGTCCAGGCCGGACGAGACGGTCATGGCCAGCATGGTGCTCGTGATCACGCCGGAGAGGGGCCAGGCCACCCTGCCGGGCAGCAGGAGCAGCAGCGAGCCGGCCAGCGGGCCGGCCATGCTCCCCCAGTTGAGGCCGAAGAGGAGGAACGGCAGATAGGTCAGCACGGCCTGCGCGAGCAGGGTGGCGTAGCGGCGACGCGGGGACCAGCGCTGCGCACGGGGGGAGACGTGCAGGAACTGGAAGAGGAAGACCGCGGTCACGCACCCCAGACACAGCAGTACCTGGCTCCGCTCGGCGCCGCTGCGCAGGACGTTGAGCAGGGAGATCCCCGAGTAGTAGAGCAGGGTGGCGACCGTGATCGTCCTGGCCAGTTTCGGCGCGGGCAGTTCGCGGTGGCGCGTGTGAGACCGCGGGGGAGACGCGCTCCGGGCCCCCGCTTGAGCGGGAGCCCGGAAGGAGGAGGCACTGTCCGGGGTGTCATGCACCTGGCTGCTCCTCGGTCAGAAGTCATCACGTTGAACTGTGAGTTGACCGCATCATATTGGCCAACGGCTGACTCTGGCCACTGACGAGGAACAGCGTCTGAAATCAGACGAACAGCGGGATCGGGTTCAGGTTCTCGTAGGCCGTCGGCCGCGTGAGTCGGCCGAGTGTCACCGGTATGTCGAACAGGCGGCCCGGCGCGAAACGCGCCCAGAAGTGGCGCAGCCCCGGAGCGATCACCCTGACCACCGGAACGCCCACGTCAGGACGTGTCTGATCGAGCACCAGCAGTTCCGTTCCGCAGGCATCCAGAAGGGAGCGGGCCGTCTCCACGTCGTCGTACAGATCGTGACGCGGGGTGTGCTCGTAGTCGTGGGGGGTCAGAGGTGTTGTTGACTGGTCCGGAGCCAAATACGGCTGGTTCCTTACGGTCGCCCGAGTCCACCACTCCAGCAGCTCGGGAGGCGCGGCACCGTACCCGGTCCCGTTGCCGCCGACGCGGGCCACCGAGGCGGCCAGCTGCCCCATCTCCGTCAGCGCGCGGCGCAGCGCCAGCCGGGGATCGAAGTGGGCGCCGAACCCCAGAACGATGTCCTGCGCGGGCTTGTCGGTGCGCCGCGACAGCGCCGCCATCACGGGAATGCCCAGGTCGGCGGTGAGATCCAGGACCCACACCTTCCGTCCCATCCGCCCGTACACCTCCCTCAGGCCGGCGAGCCAGGGCTCGTCGAAGGCGTCCAGATCCACGGCGGGCTGGCGGGTGCGGTTGTACCACCACAGGGCCACCGCGTCGCGCTCGACCAGTTCCAGGAAGCCCTGGACGACGGCGTCCTCCAGGCTGCCGCCCGCCGCGTTCCCGTTGGAGTCGGCGCGGGGCTCGCCCGAGCCGGGGGAAGAACGATGGCCGAAATACAGCATGGAGGTCGGCAGCAGCCGGTGGGTCCGGGCCGTCAGCGACCACACGGGCGTCCACTCCACCGGACGGTCGGCGTCGAAGGGCGCGCACACCTGGTGGAAGGGGGAGGCGGTGGCGTTCCAGCGCTCGCGGTCCCGGAACTGACGCTCGTCGAAGAGCTGGCACGCGTTGGGGTGGATCGCCTGCTCCCCCAGGCCCCGCAGACTGTCGTACACCACGGGCTCGTCGCCCTGGCGGGTGGCGCAGTAGCGCTCCACCGCCTCGCACAGGGCGCCGACCTCGGCCTCCAGCGGGGTGACGCCCTTGCCGCCGCTGAGGCTGCGCAGCCCGCCGCGGAGGTCGGCGAGTGTGTGGGCGTCCAGCGCCAGGTTGTGGCCCGAGACGAAGGAGTTGAGGCCCTCGGGCAGCCGGGTGTCCCGTCGCACCTCACGCACGACCCCGGTGACCGGGTCGACCAGGTGCCCGTACCGTTCCAGGACCTGTTCGGGGGTGAGGGCGCGGTCGTTGCTCCCGCCCCGCGCCGCCTTCGGCCGGGGCCCCAGCGCGACCGGCCGCCGTACCAGAGCGGAGACCAGCGACGGGTCACCGCACTCCGGGCACTGGGGGCGCCGGTGCACCGCGTGGTGGCCGGTGCGCAGGCTGAGGGTGTCCAGAACGCGGATGGCTCCCTGGCCCTCGTCGCGCACCCCCGCCAGCCACTTCGCCGCCTCCAGCACCGCCATCCGCAGCCCCATCCCCCGGCCGGCCGCCAGGGAGGCCGACGGGCGCGGCAGGGGCGCGTCGCTGCCGATGGCCCGCTGGAGCGGTGCCTCCGAACGGCGGTGGATGCGGACGCGGTGCGCCAGGCAGGACCAGCAGGGCCCCGAGCCCGGCCGGAACACCGGCCCCACCCAGGGCTCGGGGCCGTACGGTCCGGCCAGCAGCCAGGGCAGCCCCTGCTCGCGATGCCAGGCGTCCACGGAGCGCAGCCCGGGAGCCAGGTAGTCGTCGCAGAGCACCAGCGAGAAAACGTTACTGCCCGCCCCGCCGGTCCCGCCCGCCCCGCCGTCGCCGGTGCCGTCCCGCCCGGCCCGCTCCCCCTCCGGGGCGGGAAGCGGGCCCAGCACCGTCAGGCCGGACTCCTCGCAGGCCGCGCGGGCCTGGCCGCCGTCCACACCGCCTACGGTGACCAGCCGTACGGCGGTACGGGCCAGCGCCGCGCTCGCGGCGCCGCCGTCCAGGCCGGCCAGCTCCCAGTAGGCCGACGCCGAGGCGTCGGCCTCCTCGCCGGGAGCGGACCGGTAGCCGACGAGATTGGCCCGCGCCAGTTCTCCGATGAACCGGCCCGCCTCGTCCGGAGGGACCAGGGCGCCGGCCTCGCGCAGCACCCCGGCCACGGTGCGGGTGCCGTCCAGCAGCGGGGCGAGCACCTCGGCGGACCGGCCGTACAGCGCCCTGACCCCGCGCGGCGAGAGCAGGTAGACCGCCTCGCCCGACACCACCTCGGCCCGCAGATGGCGACGGAAGCCCACGAAGGGGCCGCCGTCGGCAGCCTCTCCGTGTCGTCTCACGCCCCCACCGTCCCCGGAACCTCCAGACGGAAGTCGTCCGCGCGGGTGCAGCCGAAGCAGGCCAACTGCTCGGCGTCGCGGATGTCCAGCCGCTCCAGGTCCTCGATGAGCAGCGGGTCGCCGGCGTAGACCGGCTCGGAGGCGCACAGACCGAGTTCCGCGAGGATCGCCACGGAGTCCGGCACGCCACCGTAGGGAGCCTCGGCGGCGGGCAGGCCGAAACCGGACAGCACCGCGACCGGGTCGGCGGTGTAGCGTGCCTCCAGACCGGGCTCCAGCCCGGTGCGGAGGGCCAGCTCGGCGAAGCGCCGGTCCTCCGCGCCGGTGTTCTCCGTCGAGGCGGTGGCGGACGTGTTGCTTCTCATGTGAAGACCCCCTGTGAGTCGGACGGCTGAGCGTTCGAATCAATCGTGACGATTGTGTGATCGATGCCGCCCGGGAGCCCAGTGCGGCGTTCACCACCGGCCCATGAGATTTTCACGACCGCGCTCATGAGCGCCTCACTGTGCGCCGCTCCCGCACCGTGCGAGCCTCACTCAATGCTCCGAGAGGAACCGTCAGGCGGACTGCCGGCGGATTGAGCTCGACAAGGGGAGAGCACACCATGGAGATCAAGGTTCTGGGTCCGCTCGCGGCGGTGGAGCGGGGAGTGTCTGTGGTCCCGAGCGCCGCCAAGCCGAGGCAGATCCTCGCACTGCTCGCACTTCAGGCCGATCACGTGGTGACCGTGCCGACCCTGATGGAGGAGATCTGGGGCGAGAACGTTCCGCGCAGCGCCGCCACCACCCTGCAGACCTACATCCTCCAGTTGCGGCGCAGGATCGCGGTGGCACTGGAGGGCGACCCGGCGCGGGAGGCCAAGGACGTGCTGGTCACCCAGCACGGCGGCTATCTGCTCCAGGTCCAGCCCGGCCAGGTGGATGTCCAGGAGTTCGAGCAGCTCGCCGCGTCCGGCCGGGCCGCCTACGACGCCGGCGACGACCGCACGGCCTCCGAGATGCTGGGCCGCGCGCTGAAGATGTGGCACGGCCCCGCACTGGTGGACGTGAGGGTCGGCAGTGTCCTGGAACTGGAGGTCCTGCGCATGGACGAGGACCGGATGGCGGCCCTGGAGCGCCGCGTCGACGCCGACCTGCGGCTGGGCCGGCACACCGAACTCGTTCCCGAACTAAGGGTACTGGCGGCCCGTCACCCCATGCACGAGAACTTCTGCGCCCAGCTGATGGTGGCCCTGCACCGCTCCGGCAACTCCTGGCGGGCCCTGGAGGCGTACCAGCGGCTGCGCAACACCCTCATCGAGGAGCTGGGAATGGAGCCCTCGCCGAAGCTCCAGCGGCTGCACCACGCGGTACTCTCCGGCGATCCGCAGCTGGACGCCACGGCGCACGCGGCGCGCTGACCGGCGTCCCGGACGGCAGGGGGCGCGACGCCGCGCCGGCCGGCCGACGCGGAACGGACGCGGGAACGGCCCGGTGGCTGCTCCAGCCGACCTCTAGGCGGCGTTCCTACGTTCGGCCGATGACGATCCTCGACGACATCACGACGAGTGCGCCGGCATCGCGGACCGCCCCGGACCGGGCACCGGACCGGCCGGTGGAACCCGGTCCCGACCTGCGCCGGGCCACCGCGGAACTGCTCCGGCTCAAGGAGGAGGTGGGCCGGGGCCCCGACCCGGACGCCACCCGCCGGCAGCATGCCAAGGGCAAGCTCACCGTCCGCGAGCGGCTGGAGCTCCTCTTCGACGAGGGCACCTTCACCGAGATCGAGCCGCTGCGCCGCCACCGCGCCACCGGCTTCGGCCTGGAGGACCGCAAACCGCACGGCGACGGCGTGGTCACCGGCTGGGGCACCGTCCACGGCCGTACCGTCTTCGCCTACGCCCACGACTTCCGCGTCTTCGCCGGCGCCCTGGGCGAGGCCCACGCCGCCAAGGTCCACAAGGTGATGGACCTGGCGCGGGCCGCGGGCGCGCCGCTGGTCTCCCTCAACGACGGGGCCGGCGCGCGCATCCAGGAGGGTGTGACGGCACTGGCCGGCTACGGCGGCATCTTCCGCCGCAACACCGCCGCCTCCGGGGTCATCCCGCAGATCTCGGTGATGCTGGGCCCGTGCGCGGGCGGGGCGGCCTACTCCCCGGCGCTGACCGACTTCGTCTTCATGGTCCGCGACACCTCGCAGATGTTCATCACCGGCCCGGACGTGGTCCAGGCGGTCACCGGCGAGGAGATCACCCACAATGGGCTGGGCGGCGCCGACGCGCACGCCGCCGGCTCCGGCGTGGCCGGCTTCGCCCACGACGACGAGACCACCTGTCTGGAGGAGGTCCGCTACCTGCTGTCGCTGCTGCCGTCCAACAACCGGGAGAACCCGCCGCGCACCGAGTGCGCCGATCCGGCCGACCGGCGCTGCGAGGCGCTGGCCGACCTCGTCCCGGCCGACGGCAACCGCGCCTACGACGTGCGCGCGGTGATCGAGGAGATCGTCGACGACGGCGAGTGCTTCGAGGTGCACGAGGCATGGGCGCGCAACGTGGTGTGCGCGCTGGCGCGCATCGACGGCCAGGTGGTGGGCGTCGTCGCCAACCAGCCCCAGCAGCTGGCCGGCGTGCTGGACATCCACGCCTCCGAGAAGGCCGCCCGCTTCGTCTCCACCTGCGACGCCTTCAACATCCCCCTGGTGACCCTGATCGACGTGCCCGGCTTCCTGCCGGGGGTGGACCAGGAGCACGGCGGAATCATCCGGCACGGCGCGAAGCTGCTGTACGCGTACTGCAACGCCACCGTGCCACGTGTCTCGGTCGTGCTGCGCAAGGCCTACGGTGGTGCGTACATCGTCATGGACTCCCAGTCCATCGGCGCGGACCTGACCTACGCCTGGCCGACCAACGAGATCGCGGTGATGGGCGCCGAAGGGGCGGCGAACGTCGTCTTCCGGCGGCGGATCGCCGAGGCCGCCGACCCCGAGGCCACCCGGGCGGAGCTGGTCAAGGAGTACCGGTCCGAGCTGATGCACCCCTACTACGCGGCCGAGCGCGGCCTGGTCGACGACGTCATCGACCCCGCCGACACCCGGCGGATCCTGGCCCGATCCCTGGCCATGCTCCGTCGCAAGCAGGCCGACCTGCCCGAACGCAAGCACGGCAACGTCCCGCTGTAGTGCCCAAAGGCCCTCGGAGGCGGTGGCCGCCGGCCCGTCCAGGCAGGCGCGAGTCCCCGTCTAGGGACGGCTTCAACCATGAGTTCACCGGAAGCGGCGGCGCGTCACGAGCGGGCGGCCGCCCGGTCCGGCACCGGGGCGGGAAGGGACCGACCCCCGAACCGCCCCGGCCGCCGAAAACCCCAGCAAGCGCCACGAGAGCGTCACGGACGAAGGGAACGGCAGTGGCCCGCACAGTTCCAACCGCCGGATGCCGACAGCGGCAACCGGTCCCGTCGAAGGGGAGGTAAGCGGTGGTACGCAGAGTCGTGATCACAGGTCTGGGCGTCGTCGCCCCCGGCGGGGTAGGCGTCAAGGAGTACTGGGAGCTGCTCACCGCGGGACGCACCGCGACCCGTGCGATCTCCTTCTACGACGCCTCCCCCTTCCGCTCGCGGGTCGCCGCCGAGTGCGACTTCGACCCCGCGGCCGCGGGCCTGAGCCCGCAGGAGATCCGCCGGCTCGACCGGGCCGCCCAGTTCGCCGTCGTCTCCACCCGCGAGGCACTGGCCGACAGTGGTCTGGACGTCTCCGCCCTGGACCCGTCCCGGATCGGCACCTCGCTAGGCAGCGCGGTGGGCTGCACCACCAGCCTGGAGCGCGAGTACGTGGTGGTCAGCGACGGCGGCCGCAAGTGGAACGTCGACCACGAGTACGCGGTGCCCGAGCTGTACCGGCACTTCGTGCCCAGCTCCATGGCCGCCGAGGTGGGCCAGGAGGCCGGCGCCGAGGGTCCGGCGGCGGTGGTCTCCACCGGCTGCACTTCCGGCCTGGACTCGCTCGGCCACGCGGTCGAGCTGATCCGCGAGGGCACCTGCGACGTGATGATCGCGGGTGCGACGGAGGCGCCGATCTCGCCCATCACCTCGGCCTGCTTCGACGCCATCCACGCCACCACGCCCCGCAACGACACCCCCGAGAGCGCCTGCCGCCCCTTCGACCGGACCCGCAGCGGCCTGGTCCTGGGCGAGGGCGCGGCGATCCTCGTCCTGGAGGAGCTGGAGAGCGCGCGCAGGCGCGGGGCCCACGTCTACGCGGAGATCGCGGGCTTCGCCGCCCGCTGCAACGCGTACCACATGACCGGTCTCAAGCCCGACGGCCGCGAGATGGCCGAGGCCATCGACGCCGCCCTGGACGAGGCCCGCATGGACCCGACGGCCATCGACTACATCAACGCCCACGGCTCCGGCACCAAGATGAACGACCGCCACGAGACCGGCGCCTTCAAGCGCAGCCTGGGCGACCACGCGTACGCCACCCCCGTCAGCTCCATCAAGTCGATGATCGGCCACTCGCTGGGCGCCATCGGCTCCCTGGAGATCGCGGCCTGCGCCCTGGCGATGGAGCACGGCGTCCTGCCGCCCACCGCCAACCTGCACGAGCCCGACCCCGAACTCGACCTCGACTACATCCCGCTGACCGCCCGGGAGAAGAAGACCGACACGGTGCTCAGCGTCGGCAGCGGCTTCGGCGGCTTCCAGAGCGCCATGCTGCTCGCCCGGCCGGAGAGGAGTACCCGATGACAGCGACACCGACAGCGCCGGCGGTACGGCCCGCACCGGCGGCCGCACCGGCCGTACGGACCACCGCGGTCGTGACCGGCCTGGGCATCGCCGCCCCCAACGGCCTGGGCACCGAGGACTACTGGAGGGCCACCCTGGCCGGCGAGAGCGGCCTGGGGCGCGTCACCCGCTTCGACCCCTCCCAGTACCCCTCCACCGTCGGCGGCGAGGTCCCCGGCTACGTCGCCGAGGAGCACATCCCCAGCCGGCTGATGCCGCAGACCGACCACATGACCCGCCTGGCGCTCACCGCGGCCGACTGGGCCGTCGCCGACGCCGGGATCGTCCCCGGCGACCTGCCCGAGTACGGCATGGGCGTGGTCACCGCCGCCTCCGGCGGGGCGGTGGAGTTCGGCCAGCGCGAGCTGCAGAACCTGTGGAGCCAGGGCAAGGAGTACGTCAGCGCGTACCAGTCCTTCGCCTGGTTCTACGCCGTCAACACCGGCCAGATCTCCATCCGTCACAAGATGCGCGGCCCCAGCGGGGTGCTGCTCACCGAACAGGCCGGCGGCGTCGACTCCATCGGCCATGCCCGCCGCCACGTCCGCAAGGGCGTGCCCGTGGTCGTCACCGGCGGCGTCGACGCGGCCCTGTGCCCCTGGGGCTGGGTCCCGCAGATCGCCTCCGGCCTGATGAGCACCGTCTCCGACCCCTCCCGCGCCTACCTGCCCTTCTCGGCGGAGGCGAGCGGGTACGTGCCCGGCGAGGGCGGGGCGATCCTCATCGTGGAGGACGCCGACTCCGCCCGGGAGCGCGGCGCCGAGCACATCTACGGCACCGTCGCCGGCTACGCGGCCGGCCTCGACCCCGCGCCCGGAAGCGGCCGGCCGCCCGCGCTGCGCCGGGTCGCCGAGACGGCCCTGGCGGACGCCGGACTGGCCGCCTCGGACGTCGACGTCGTCTTCGCCGACGCGGCGGGCACCCCCGAACTGGACCGGGCCGAGGCGAAGGTGCTGGAGGACCTCTTCGGCGCCTGCGGCGTGCCGGTCACCGCGCCCAAGAGCATGACCGGGCGGCTGCTGGCCGGAGGCGCCGCGCTGGACGCGGCCACCGCGCTGCTGGCACTGCGCGACAGGGTCATCCCGCCGACCGCGGGCGTCGCCGAGGCCGACCCCGGCCACCGGATCGACCTGGTCACCGGCGCCCGCGAGGCGGACCTGCGCACCGCGCTGGTGCTGGCCCGCGGCCACGGCGGCTTCAACGCGGCGCTCGTCCTGCGCCGCGCCCGCTGAGCCGCGTCCACCGAACCGGGCCCCACCGGCCCCCGACTCCCCACATGTACCGCCTCGTCCACGCACACCACAGAGAGGAACCAACATGTCCGCGACCACCACGAAGACCGAGGTGACCCTGGCCGACCTGACCAGGATGCTGCGCGAGAGCGCCGGCGAGGAGGAGGGCGTGGACCTGGACGGCGATGTCCTGGACACCCCGTTCATCGACCTCGGCTACGACTCCCTCGCCCTCCTCCAGGTCATCGGCCAGATCCAGCGCGAGTACGGGATCGCGATACCGGACGACGCGGTCGTCGACGCCGAGACGCCGCGCGCTCTGCTGGAGCTCATCAACTCCGGTCAGGCATCTCCCGCCTGAGCCGGTCCCGGGCCGCCCTGCCGAACGCTCTCCGGCAGGGCGGCCGCTCCCGCTCATCCCGCCTTCCCTCCCCTCTCCCGCCTCCCGCTTGCCGAAGCCATCCGCCGCCGGGGACCCGGCCGCCGACAGGAGGGCCCATGCCGCTCACCGAACACACCGCAGTGGTCCGCAGACTCGTGGTCAGCACCAAGGGCGCGCCGGCCGGGGAGGCCGGTCGCGGGGAACCGGTCACGGCCACCGCCGCCGCCGTCTCCGCCGTGCTGAGGGCCTTCGGCCGCTCACCGGAGGACCTGCCCGCGCGTACGGCCGTCTTCGTAGGCGCCGCCCGCACCGCAGCGGGCCTCGGGGCGGAGCACGAGGGATTCCCCGTGCACACCGCCTCCTCGCCCGGCCGCGCACTGCGCCGGGCGCACCGCGAGCTGCTCGCCAAGAACGTCGACCTCGCGCTCGTCGCCGGGTTCGGCGAGCCCCGGGCGGAGGCGGTCACCGTCCACGCCGTGCGGCGGGCGGCCGAGGCCGTCGCGGACGGCGACTCCGTGCTGGGCGTACCGGACTTCTCCGGGGAAGCGCCCGCGTTCCCCGCCGCCCCCGGCACAGTCGGGGACGCACCCGTGATCCACCCCCTGCGGTACGGCGGACGCGGCACCGACCCCGGCGGCGTACGGCTGCTGCTGTGGTCCGGCCGGGACGAGGCCGACGAGGCCCGGGTACGCGGCGAGCTGCGCCCGATGGTCGACCGGCTCTCCCCCGAGGCCTTCCCCCTCCTGCCCGCCGCGGTGCCCCGCGGGCAGGAGCCCGGCCCGGTGCGCGCCGCGGCCGTCACCACGGCCCAACGGGCCGCGCGGGCGGTGCTCGGGGCCGGGGCCGTCACCACCGGCAGGCCGCGCCCGGTCGCCCTCCTCTTCCCCGGCCAGGGTTCCCAGCACACCGCGATGGCGGCCGGGCTGTACGGCCGGGAGCCGGTGTTCACCGCCGCCATGGACGCCGTGCTCGACCTGTTCGGCGAGGACCACGAGGACATCCGGGCCGACTGGCTCGCCGACGGGGCCACCCGTACGCCGAAGATCGGCATCGACGACGTGCGCCGCGCCCAGCCGCTGCTGTTCGCAGTGGACTACGCGCTGGGCCGCACCGTCCTCGGCTGGGGCGTGCGCCCCACCGCCTTCCTCGGCCACAGCGCCGGAGAGCTGGTCGCCGCGGTCTTCACGGGCGTGGTGTCGCTGCCGGACGCCGTCGGCATGATGCGCGAGCGGGTGCGGTACGCCGTGGAGATCCCGCCGGGCGGAATGCTCGCCGTCGGCGCCTCCGAGGAGGAGCTGCGCCCGTACCTGTGCGGCGACGTTGCCATCGCCGCGGTCAACGCGGGCCGGCAGACCATGCTGGCCGGCTCCCGCGAGCCGCTGGGCGAGGTCGAGGCGGCGCTGCGCGCCGACGGCCACACGGTCGTCGCCGTCCCCGCCACCAGCCCGTTCCACTGCCCGGCGATGGCGCCGGCGTCCGAGGCCGTCGAGCGCGCCTACCGCGGCGTACGGCTGCGCCCGCCCGCCCTCCCCCTCTACTCCGGCTACACCGGAGGCCCGCTGAGTCCCGATGACGCCCTGCGGCCGGACTTCTGGGCCCGCCAGCTCACCGACACCGTGTACTTCAGGCCCGCGCTGGACGAACTGCTCGCGGCCGACGACATGCTGCTGATCGAGGCGGGCCCCCGGCAGACACTCACCGCGTTCGCCCGCCGCCACCAGGCGGTGCGGCTGAAGGCCAGCGCGGTGGTGCCGATGCTGCCGGCCCGGCCCGGCGGGCCGGAGGAGGACCGGCGGTCGGTGCTCACCGCCGCGGCCCGGCTGTGGGAGGAGGGGCACGTCCTGAAGCCGGACGCGGTGAGCCGCCTGTGGAACTGGAGCGCCGGTGCTCCACTCGCTCCGCCCGTCCCGGAGGCTCCGGGGGTTCCGGTGGCTCCGGAGGAGGCCCGCGCGGGGGCTCCCGCGGCGGACGGCCGCTTCGGTGAACGCCGGCCCCTGACGGCCGTATGAGCACCCGTACGGCCCCGGCGAGGACCTGGTGGCGCGTGTACCGCTCCCTGGCGGCGGGGAACGGCCGGATGCCCCCGCCGCACCTGCCCCTCCCGGTGCCCGGCCACCACGGCTGGCTCCTCCCCGACATCCCCCGGCCGGCGCAGCGCCCGCGGGCGTAACCCGAACGGCTCCCGAGCGCAGGACACCGGGAGCGCGCGCATCCAGCCTTGCTGTGTAGAGATGGGCCCGGACGGGCCGGGGCGCTCGGCCGATCGCGTGGCCGGCGCTGTCGCTCGCTGGAGGTGCCGGATGCCGCAGGTGCGGGTGTACGTGTCCATACCGCTGCCGGTGGAGGAGGTGTTCGGGCGCCTGGCCGACGGGTGCGGGCTGGCGGCCTGGCACTCGGGTGTGGTCTCGGTGTGCCCGGTGGATCCGCGGGAGGGGGAGTACCGCTACCGGTTCCCCGGGCGGCGGCGCGAGTGCGTGCTGCGGCGGGTGGTGTGCGAGCCGCCGCGGCGGGTGTCGTTCCAGGGGCAGCGGATGTGGACGCCGCTGGGATGGCAGATGCCGCGGTTCGACTTCCGGCTGTGGCCCTGGGAGGGAGGCGGATGCCGGGTGGAGGTGGGGGTCAGGTGCGCGTTGGGGGGTGCGATGGTGCTGCTGTGGCCGGTGGTGACGTGCGGGTGGCGGCGTGATCTGCCGACGGACGCGCAGGCGCTGTACGAGCGGCTGACGGGTGCGGGGGAGCGGGAGACGGGGACCGCCGTGACCGAGGCGGTCTCCCCCCACCCCGGCCCGGGCCTCGGGTCGGCCGAACCGGCCTGGAGGCAGGCCGGTGGTCCGCCCGCCGTCCCCTCCCGGCCGCCCCGCTCCGGGCGTCGCTTCCCGGCCCCGAACGGCTGATGCCCGGGCGCCCCCGCGCCGGGGCGCCCGGGTTGCCGGTGTTCTCCGTCCTGCCCGCGCCCGTGCGGACGGCCCCGGCGCGTCCGGCGCGGAGGTCCCGGCCGACGGACGGCCCGTCAGCGGCTGAGCGGATCGCGGTGCAGCAGCCGCACCCGCCCCTCCAGCATCGCGCCCAGGCCCTCCACCGCGCAGACGGCCGGCTGCTCGGCGACGTGCACCGGCATCCCGGTGGCCTGCCGCAGCATCGAGTCCAGTCCCGGCAGCATCGCGCTGCCGCCCACCAGCATGATCCCGCGGTCCGCGAGGTCGGCCACCAGGTCGGGCTGGCACTGGCGCAGTACGCCGCGGATGGCGTCCACCATCGCCGTCAGCGGGGGCCGGATGGCGGCGCGCACGCTCTCGGTGTCCACGCTCACCGTGCGGAACAGCCCGGTGGACACGTCCCGGCCGTACACCTCGGCCTCGGTCTGCTCCGGCGGGGCGACGGACATCGCCAGGTGCAGGGGGTGGACCGCCTGGCCGGGGAGCACCAGCTCGTGCCGGTTGCGCAGGTGCTGGACGACGGCGCGGTCGATGATCTCGCCGCCGACCGGCACCGTCTCGGAGGCGACGATGGATCCCAGCGAGAGCACCGCGACGTGCGAGGTGGCCGCACCGCACATCACGATCATGGTGGCCTCGGGTTCCTCCACGGGCAGCCCGGAGCCGACGGCCGCCGCGATGAGGCTGTCCACCAGCTCCACTCGCCGCGCGCCCATCCCGGTGAGCGTCTCGATCGCGGCGCGCTGGACGAGCGGCTCGGCGTCGTGCGGGATGCACACGGCGGCGCGCAGCATCGGCTTGCGCCGCCAGGCCCGGCGGATCCGGTCGCCCACCAGGGCGCGCAGCATCCGCCGGGCCATGTCGATGTCCACCACGGTGCCGCCCGACACCGGCCGCACCACCCGGATGTGCTCGGGAGTGCGGCCCACCATCCGCTCGGCCGGGGCGCCGACCGCGATCAGGGCTCCGGAGCGGGTGTTGACGGCGACGGCCGACGGAGCGTCCACGATGACGCCGAACCGTTTGAGGTAGACCCGGGTCCTGGCCGCGCCGAGGTCGACGGCTACGGAACAGCGGCTCAGTTGCTCAAGACTGACGGTCACAGCGGTATCTCCCCGGACATGGCTCCACACGGGCCGCCGCCCGGCGGCCCCGGTCCTCATCGTGGGGGCCGGGTGGCGGTCCCGCGCGCTGGACTGATCCGGATGGGCGAGGGCCGCCGCGGCGTCCGAGTCCCGCGTACCGCCGGGAAGGTGATGGCCGGTCAGGAGGCGGATCCGGACACGGCGGGCTCCCGGCGCGCCGCCCCGGGCGTGCGTCCGGGGCGGGCTCGTTGTTCAACCGGCTGACCGGCTGACCGGCTGACCGGCTGACCGGCACGCCGGTGCGGGGCGGGCGGAGAAGGCGCCCGGCGTCCGCCGGGCGCTGCCTCGGTCGGCGGACGCCGGGACGGCGCCGGGCGGCAGGAAGGGAGCCGGCCGCCATCGGTGTGCGGGCGGGCGGGCCCGCGACGCGGCGCGGGACGGCGCGTGGGAGGCGCGTGGGAGGCGTGCCATGCCCGGTCCGCGCCGTCCCGCGCGGCGGGTTCCGTGCTCGTCGCGGTTCCTCACGTCGTCGGTGCCGTGACCCGCACGTCAGGGCTCCGGGCCGACTCGACGCCGGGGGCGGGCGGAGCCGGGCGTGGCCGTTCAGCCGGCGGGACAGGGTTCCGCTACAGGCGCCCGCCGGGGGATCATTCGGGAGACCGACGACCACCGAAGCGGACTGCGAGCGGCCCAACGCCGCCGACCTGCGGCACCGGCGTCCCTCCTCTCCGTCACCGCCAGCTGACCACTGGCTCGCAAGGGGGAAACATGACCGCCATCGACGTACCCGAGAACCGGTTCCGCGAGGACCGGCTCTTCTCCGCCCTGGCCAACCCGACCCGGCGCGAGGTGCTGAGGCTGCTCCGGGTGGGGGGGCCGCAGCCCGTGCGGCGGCTGGCCGACCACTTCGACATGCGAAGGCCGAGCCTCTCGGAGCACCTGAAGGTGCTCCGGGAGGCCGGCCTGGTCAGCGAGCGGCGCAAGGGCAGGGAGAGGCACTACCGGCTGGAGGCCGGGCCGCTCAGCGAGGTGCAGCACTGGCTGAGCCCGTACGAGCGGCTCTGGCGCGGAATGGGGGATCTGGGGGACCTGCGCGGTCTCCTGGAGGGGAAAACCGGCGACGCCGGCGCGTGAACGGCGCGCGCACGGCGTGGTGGCCGGCGCGCGTACGGCAGCCGGGCGCGCGTTCCGCGCCCGGCTGCCGCCCCGGGCGCCGACCGACCTTTCAACAGGTTGTCATGACACCGTGACAGGTTGTCGTGCACGTGCATCCTCACGTGCATCCGCACGTGAACGGCGTTATGATCCGGGCTGGTTGACCGATTCAGCCCTGACCGCGACCGACCGCCCCCGACCGCACAGCCGGGAGAGTCCGATGCCCCACGCGTACAACGGCATGGCAGCCGGGGACCTCCACGGGGTCCTCTGGCAGAAGAGCAGACACAGCAACTCGCAGGGAGCCTGCGTGGAGTTCGCCAAGCTCCCCGGCGGGGAGGTGGCCGTACGGAACTCACGCCATCCGGACGGCCCCGCGCTGGTCTACACCCCGGCCGAGGTCGAGGCGATGCTGCTCGGAGTCAAGGACGGCGAGTTCGACCACCTCATACAGGACTGACGCCCGTACCCCCTCCGGGGTTCAGCCGGAACAGCGCCCAGACCACTTTTCCGGGCATGGCGTCGGGCATCGGCTGCCAGCCCCAGGCGTCGCTGAAGGACTCGACGAGGAAGAGGCCGCGCCCGGACTCCGCCGTGTCGTCGAAGAACAGGTCGGCGAACTCCCCGTCGAGACCGCCGCCGAGATCGCCGAGATCGCCGAGGCCGTCCAGGTCGTCGCCGAAGTCGCAGCCGATGCCGCCGAATTCCCCGGCGGCCCCCTCGCCGGGCCTCTTCGCCACGGGCGCCTTTCCGCTGGGGTCACGCACGGCGCACACCAGGCGGCCGGACCAGTTCATCAGATGGAGCCGCACGGGCGGATCCAGGGTTTCGCCGGAGACGGCACCCGGTACGCCGTGGCGCAGGGCGTTGGTCACCAGCTCCGAGACCACCAGGGCCACGGTGTCGAAGTGCCCGGCCAGCCGCCAGCGCAGCAGTACGTTCCGGGTGAACTCGCGGGCGGTCCTCACCGCCTCGTAACGTGGCTGGAGCGCGCAGGAGGCCGAGCCGGAGAGCGCGTCGGGGTCGAGCGACGGGAAGTCATGCCATAACCGGTCGAGCACGGTCGGTCCTCCGGTCCCCATGACGAGACACTCCTGGCATTGCGGCGGTCATGGCCCTGGTGGACCCCGTCAGCGGTGGTACTCCGTATCGCGTTCCACTCATTGCGCTGCTTCGGTGGATCTTGCGCATGCGCAAGTACCCCGATTCTGAGTGCAGTCGCGCTTTCCCCATGGTTCCCAATGCTCACAGCGGATGCAAGGGCAGATGCACGTGCACGAGCTACTTTCGATCGTGTGTAACCACCCGGGCACGCAACGAAGGCATTGGTGGCAGACTGCACTGGTGCAGGGGTGGAGAGCTGAACACAAACAGGAGCATTTCCGGTGAAAAACGGAGTGAACGGGGCCAACGGGTCGAGTGGGTCCATGGTGCGCCGCATCCTGCTCGGTTCCCAGCTGCGGCGGCTCCGCGAGTCCCGCGGAGTCACCCGTGAGGCGGCCGGATATTCCATCCGGGCCTCCGAATCGAAGATCAGCCGCATGGAGTTGGGGCGTGTGAGCTTCAAGGCGCGGGACGTGGCGGACCTGCTCACGCTGTACGGCATCACCGACGAGGCCGAGCGCGAGCCGCTGCTGAGCCTCGCCCGTGAGTCCAGCGTCGCGGGCTGGTGGCACAACTACAGCGACGTGCTGCCGAACTGGTTCCAGACGTACGTCGGCCTGGAGGGCGCGGCCTCCCACATCGGCGTCTACGAGGTGCAGTTCGTCTCCGGGCTGCTCCAGACGGAGGACTACGCGCGGGCGGTCGTCACCAGCGGCCACCGGTCGGGGCTGTCGCCGGAGGAGGTCGACCGCCGCGTCGCCCTGCGTCTGGAGCGCCAGAGACTGCTGCTGTCCGAGCAGGCGCCGGAGTTCCGCTGCGTGCTGGACGAGGCCGCGCTGCGCCGGCCCTACGGCGGCCGCGAGGTGATGGACGCCCAGCTGCGACGCCTCGCGGAACTCTCCGAGCTGCCGCACGTCACCCTCCAGGTGATGCCGTTCGACACCGGCGGGCACCCGGCCGAGAGCGGGGCGTTCACACTGCTGCGCTTCCCCGAGTCGGAGATCTCCGACATCGTCTATCTGGAGCACCTCACCAGCGCCCTCTACGTCGACAAGCCGGACGAGGTCGCCCAGTACGAGGATGTCCTCGACCGTCTCCTGCGGGACAGCCTGGGCCCGGAGGAGACCCGCCGGCTCCTCCACAAGGTCCGCGGGGAGATCTGACCGCCGGATCCGGCGGCCGGTGTGTCCCCGGCCGGGCCCCGGGACGTCGCCGACGGTCCCGGGAGAATCCCGGCCGGGGGAGCGTGCGGGAAGGCATCGAGGACAGAACCCGTCCCCAAGGCCTCGTAGCGTCGTTATCGGTGAAGGGGCCGGAAGGCGGCCCGACGACCGACGCGTGAGGAGAACCACCCATGCCCGTTCCTGTCGCTTCCGAGAACCGCGGCGACGAGCGCGGAGCCCTGCTCGCCTACCTGGACGCCCAGCGCGGGGGCGTCCGCCGAGCCCTCCACGGGCTCACCGACGAGCAGGCGCGCAGCAGGCCGGCCGTGAGCGCGTTCTCCCTGGCCGGCATCCTCAAGCACGTCGCGGTGGGCGAGCGCGGTGCGCTGGCGACGATGCGCGGGGAGCCCTTCGACTTCGAGACCAGCGTGAAGGAGTGGGAGGACAGCCTCACCGCCAGGGAAGACGAGACGGTCGGCGAACTGCTGGACCTCTACGAGCGGGTGGCGCGCGAGACCGAGGAGACGGTCCGGGCGGTGCCCTCCCTCGACGACACCTTCACGGCCCCCAAGATGCCCTGGGACGAGGGCGGGCCCCGCTCCTGGCGCTGGGGCCTGCTCCACCAGATCGAGGAGACCGCCCGGCACGCCGGGCACGCGGACATCATCCGCGAGACGATCGACGGCAAGGGCGCCTTCGACCTGGTCTTCGAGACGGGCGCGCTGCCGGAGCCGGACTGGTCCTCCTTCCGGTGACCTCTCGCACCCGCGCCCGCCGCCGCCCGTCTACGCTGGCCGGCGGCGGGTCCGGACGGGAAGGCACGGAAGGGGACGGTGAGGTCGGCGGTGGCGGCGATCCGGCTGCCGCGCTGGTCGCTCACGGCGCACGACGAGAGGCCGGACGTGCTCACGGCCGGGGTCGGCTTCATCGCCGACCTGCCGCGCCGGGAGGCGATCGAACTGCTCGGGCGCCGCGTGGCGGCGCTGGAGGAGTGGAGCGCCGAGGTCGCCCGGGAGTGGAAGCCGCCGGGCGCCCCGGAGGAGTGGGGCCACATCGGCGAGGTCGTGAGGCTGTGGGTGCACAGGGCGGTCGGCGGCGCGGAGCGGACCCGGGACCCGATCGAGCGCCTGGAGCGTGGCGCGTACGTGATCGCGGGCGAGGGCGAGCGGTCGGCGGAGGTGTTGCCGGAGGCGATGGGGAACCCTTACGCGGAGCATCCGCACGACCGCTCCCGCGGCTGACCGGGGTCTCTCGCCGGGCCCCGGCCGCTGCAACGCATCTCACACCCGACGGCCACCTCCACGCCCCCTCCCGGAAGGGTCCCCGGCCGTATCCTCGCTGAGGAGGAACGGACATGTCCCGCTGAGAGCGGGAAGCCCGACGTCCGTGCGAGGAGACGACTGGAGGCGTGAGGAGCGGCGAGCTTGGCCCTGGAGACCACGAGGAACGACACGGTGACCGAGACCGGCCGCCCCGAGGACCGCAGGTCCGCGCCCGAGGAGATCCGCAGCGCCTTCATCCCGCCTTCCGGCGTACCGCCGCAGTCCCCGCACCACGAGGACGAGCACCTCACCTCCGAGTTCGCCGTGCCCGAGGGGCTGAGGGCCCCCCCGTCGTCGCCCGAGGACGAGCACCCCACCTCCGAGTTCGCCGTGCCCGAGAGCGTGCGCAGGGCGTCGGCCTTCGAGCCGGGGTCCGCCTTCACTCCGCCCGAGGGCATCCCGGTGATCAACAATCTGGTGCGGCCGGGCGCACCCTGGCAGGACCGGATGCGCACCATGGTCCGGATGCCGCTGGGCGAGCGGCCGGTGCCCGAGCGGCCCCGGCGCACCGACGAGGAGGACGCCGACACCGGGCCGTCGGCGCCGCGCGTGCTCGACCTGACCCTGCGCATCGCCGAGCTGCTGCTCGCGGGCGGCGAGGGCGCCGAGGACGTCGAGGCGGCGATGTTCGGGGTGGCCCACGCGTACGGGCTGGACCGTTGCGAACCGACGGTCACCTTCACCCTGCTGACGATCACCTACCAGCCGTCGCTGGTGGACGACCCGGTCTCGCTGAGCCGTACGGTCCGCCGCCGCGGCACCGACTACAACCGGCTGTCGGGCGTCTACCGCCTGGTGGCCGACATAACCGACGGCGAGGTGACGCTGGAGGAGGCGTACGGCCGCCTCGCCGAGATCCGCCGCAACCGCCACCCGTACTCCAAGGGTGCGCTCACCGTGGCCAGCGGCCTGCTGGCGGGCGCGGCGTCCACGCTGGTGGGCGGTGGCTGGGTGGTCTTCTTCCTGGCCGCGCTCGGCGCGATGCTCGGCGACCGGCTCGCCTGGTTCTTCTCCCAGCGCGGGCTGCCGGAGTTCTACCAGTTCGTGGCCGCGGCGGTACCGCCCGCGGTGCTGGGCGTGCTGGTCCAGCTGTTCGCCGCGGACCTCGGCCTGGACATCAGGGCGTCCGCGGTCGTCACCGGTGGCCTCTTCCCGCTGATCCCCGGTAGAGCGCTGGTCGCCGCCGTGCAGGACGGGCTGACCGGCTTCTACATCACGGCCTCGGCCCGGCTGCTGGAGGTCGTCTACCTGGTCGTCGGCATCGTCTGCGGCGTGCTGCTGATGCTCTACATCGGTTCCGAGATGGGCGCGGAGTTCAACCCGGAGGGCCTGGATATCCGCAGCCGGCCGCTGCTCCAGCTCCTGGCGGCGATGCTGCTGGCCCTGACCTTCTGCGTCCTCCTCCAGCAGGAGCGCTCCACCGTGCTGCTCGCCACGCTCAACGGCGGCGTCGCCTGGCTGGTGTACGGCGCGATGGCCGACACCGGCGGGATCGACCCCGTCGCGGCGACCGCGGCGGCGGCGGGCCTGGTGGGCCTGTTCGGGCAGCTGATGTCGCGCTACCGGTTCGTCTCGGCACTGCCGTACATCACGGCGGCGATAGGCCCGCTGCTGCCCGGTAGCGCCATCTACTTCGGACTGATCGGCATCGCGCAGGGGCACCTGGACCAGGGCCTGCAGAACCTTTCGAAGGCGGCCGCCCTGGCGCTGGCGATCGCGATCGGCGTCAACCTGGGGAACGAGCTGGCCCGTCTGTTCATCAAGACGCCGGGCCAGGAGTCCCCGCTGTCGGGCCGGCGCGCGGCCAAGCGCACCCGCGGCTTCTGATCCGGCCCGGCGTCCGCGTTCTCCGTCCCACCGCATCCGCCCGTCCCGCTCCGGGGCGGGCGGACGGCTGTCCGGACCGGTTCTCCGGGGCCGGAGACGGGACGTGCCCCGGGGCGCGCACGGCACGGCGGCCGCGTGCGCCCCGGGGCACGGGAGTGGGCGCGGGCCCGCCCGGGGGCGGATCCGGCGGGCTCAGCGGTGGCCGCCGCCCGAGGCATCCAGGCGCTTGACCGAGGCCTCGACCTCGGCCTCGGCCTCGGCACGGCCGACCCAGTCCGCGCCCTCGACCGACTTGCCGGGCTCCAGGTCCTTGTAGACCTCGAAGAAGTGCTGGATCTCCAGCCGGTCGAACTCGCTCACGTGGTGGATGTCGCGCAGATGCTCCATGCGCGGGTCGGACGCGGGCACGCACAGCAGCTTGTCGTCGCCGCCGGCCTCGTCCGTCATGCGGAACATGCCGATGGCCCGGCACTTGATGATGCAGCCCGGGAAGGTCGGCTCCTCCAGCAGCACCAGCGCGTCCAGGGGGTCCCCGTCCTCACCCAGGGTGTTGTCGACGAAGCCGTAGTCGGCCGGGTAGACGGTCGAGGTGAACAGATGCCGGTCGAGCCGGATGCGACCGGTCTCGTGGTCCACCTCGTACTTGTTCCGCGACCCCTTCGGGATCTCGATGACGACGTCGAACTCCAAGGGAGACTCCTCCGTATGCTTCAGCACTCGTCAGTGGCCCGGGGGCGTCCCCCGGAGAGCGGCGATGTGGTGGTTAAGTGTCCCTCACGCAGGTGTGTGGTCGCGAAAGGGGCTGGTCCGAGGTGCGGGACACATGGCGGGTGGCGGCCGGTTCCGCCGCCGCCGGACTCGCGGTCGCGGTGACGGCCGTGGCCGTCAC
>NZ_JAJFAU010000070.1 GCF_022614595.1 Streptomyces sp. CNQ085 | reverse complement strand
GAACGAGCCGACCGCAGTCCCCGTCGCCCTGCGCACCCCCGCCCTGGCCGCCGTACGTGACAGCCTGCCCGGCATCATGCAGGGCCTCGTTCCCGCCGCCGAACGCCGACGCCGCGCCGCCGGCCCGGCCGGGACCGGTGGTGCCCTGGCCGGGCGGCTGCGCGAGCTGTCCGTCGAGGAGCAGGAACGCGAGCTGCTGGAGCTGGTGCAGGCACAGGTGGCCGCGGTGCTCGGCCATGCGTCCGCGGGGTCGATCGACACGTCCCGCGCCTTCAAGGACCTCGGATTCGACTCGCTCACCGCTGTCGATCTACGCAACCGCCTCGGCTCCGCCACCGGCATCACGCTCCCGGTGACGGTCATCTTCGACCACCCGACACCGGCCGCGCTGGCCACGTCCCTGCGGGAGCAACTCGTCGGTGCGTCGGCCGACGACACGACGGAGGAGACGGCGCCCCGTGGTGCCGCGCTCGCCGACGAGCCCATCGCCGTCATCGGCATGGGCTGCCGCTACCCCGGCGGAGTGGACTCACCGGAAGCGCTGTGGGAGCTGGTGGCCACGGGCGGTGACGGCATCACGCCGTTCCCGCTCGACCGCGGCTGGAACATGAAGACACTGGAGGGCGTGGCGGCGGTCGGCGGATTCGTCGACGATGCCACCGAGTTCGACGCCGAGCTGTTCGGGATCTCGCCGCGCGAGGCCCTCGCCATGGATCCGCAGCAGAGGTTGCTGCTGGAGACCGCCTGGGAGGCCCTGGAACGCGCGGGCATCGACCCGCTCTCGCTCCAGGGTTCCGCGACCGGTGTGTACGCCGGCGTGTCCGCGAACGGGTACGCCAGCGGTCAGGAGGACGACGACGCCGACCCGGAGACCGACGGGTATCTGCTGACGGGCAGCACGCCGAGTGTGGCGTCGGGGCGGCTGTCCTATGTGTTCGGGCTGGAGGGTCCGGCCGTGTCCGTGGACACCGCCTGCTCCTCGGCCCTGGTCGCCCTGCACCTGGCCGCGCAGGCCCTGCGGGCCGGTGAGTGCGATCTGGCCCTGACCGGTGGCGCCACCGTGATGGCGACACCCGGCATGTTCCTGGAGTTCGCCCGGCAGGGCGGGCTGGCTGGTGATGGGCGGTGCAAGTCCTTCGCCGACAGTGCCGACGGCACTGGGTGGAGCGAGGGAGGGGGCATGCTCGTGCTGGAGCGGCTTTCGGACGCCCGGCGCCTCGGGCACCCGGTGCTGGCGGTGGTGCGCGGCAGCGCCGTGAACCAGGACGGCGCCTCCAACGGGCTCACCGCGCCCAACGGCCCGTCCCAGCAGCGCGTGATCCGCCAGGCGCTGAAGGCGGCCCGCGTCTCGCCCGCAGAGGTCGACGTGGTTGAGGCGCACGGCACGGGCACCCGGCTCGGCGACCCCATCGAGGCCCAAGCCCTGCTCGCCACGTACGGACAGGCCCGCACCGACGACGAACCGCTGTGGCTCGGGTCGGTCAAGTCGAACATCGGGCATGCCCAGGCGGGCGCCGCGGCGGCGAGCGTGATCAAGATGATCATGGCGCTCCAACGGCGCCACCTGCCCCGGACCTTGCACGTGGACCGGCCCTCCGCGCACATCGACTGGGAGTCCGGAGCGGTACGGCTGCTCACCGAGCCCCGGGACTGGGAGACGGCCGGGCACCCCCGCCGGGCCGGCGTGTCGTCGTTCGGCATCAGCGGCACCAACGCCCACGTCATTCTCGAGGAAGCCCCCACGGAGCCGTCTCCGCGCCGGCCGGAGCCTCCGGCCCACGCGCCCGTCGTTTCCTGGGTGGTGTCGGGCCGTACCGAACGGGCGACCCGCGCCCAGGCGGCGCGGCTGACGGGCCTCCTCTCCGCCTGGGAGCAGCCGGACCCCGGCGACATCGCCCACGCGCTGGCCACGAACCGCGCCGTGCTGGACCACCGTGCCGTCGTCCTCAGCGACGACCGGGACCAACTGCGCGCCGGCATCGTGGCGTTGGCGGCCGGAGAAGCCCCCGTGAACGGTCGGGCCACGGTCGTGACCGGCACCGCCGATGAGGGCCGTACGGCGTGGATGTTCACCGGGCAGGGCAGCCAGCGGCCCGGCATGGGACGCGAACTCCACGCCGCCTATCCGGTGTTCGCACAGGCCTTGGACGCCGTGTGCGAGCTGCTCGAAGCCGAACTCGGGCATGAGGACGGCTTCCCGCGCCCGCTGCGGGAGATGCTGCTTGCCGAGCCCGACGGTCAGCGCGACGACGCGAACCCGCTCGACGCCACTGGCTACGCGCAGTCGGCCCTCTTCGCCCTGCAAGTGGCCCTCGTCGAACTCCTGCGGTCATGGGGCGTCCGCCCCGACCTCATACTCGGCCACTCGGTCGGCGAACTGGCCGCTGCCTACGCCGCCGGGGTCTTCGAACTGCCCGACGCGGTACGGCTGGTGGCAGCCCGTGCCCGGCTGATGCAGGCCCTGCCCGAGGGCGGCGCGATGGCCGCCGTGGAGGGCACCGAGGCCGAGGCGACGGAGCTGCTGAAGGGGCTGACCGGCGCCGGTCAGATCGCCGTCGCCGTCGTCAACGGGCCGTCGTCCGTCGTGGTGTCCGGCGACGAGCACGCGGTCGTCGAGGCGATGGACGTGGCACGCGGCCAGGGCCGCAGGGTGTCCCGGCTGCGGGTCAGCCACGCCTTCCACTCGCCGCTGATGGACCCGATGCTCGCCGACTTCGCCAGCGTCGCCGAGACGATCACCTACCGCCGCCCCACGCTCCCTGCCGTGAGCACCGCGACGGGCGAGTCCATCACGACGCAGTGGGCGTCCGCCGCCTACTGGGTGGACCAGGTGCGCCGTCCCGTGCGCTTCCACGATGCCCTCACCACGGCCACCACCGACCACGGCGCGACCCGGCTCCTGGAGGTCGGGCCCGATCCGGTCCTGACCGCGCTCGCCCGCTCCAACTCGGACGGACGGGTCACCGCCGCGGCCGCCCTGCGGACCGGCCGTCCCGAGGCCGAGACGCTGCTCACGGCCGTGGCCGAACTCTTCGTCCGCGGCATGAAGACCGACTGGGCCGCCGTCAACGCGGCTGCCGACCCCGCGAGCGACTCGGCCCGTGCGCACGTCGATCTGCCCACCTACGCCTTCCAGCGCCGCCGCTACTGGCTGCGCGACCGCCGGGCACAGCGCGCCGTCGCCGGCCGGCGGCCCGGCACCGACGCCGGTTTCTGGAACCTCGTCGACGGCGGCGACCCCGCCGCACTCGCCGACCGGCTCGGCGTCAGCCCCGACGCGTCCCTCGACTCCCTGCTGCCGGTGCTGTCCGACTGGCGCCGGCGGCAGAGCGAGGCGTCCGAACTCGCCGCCTGGCGCTACGTGGTCACCTTCAAGCCGGTCGGCGTACCGGCCGCCACGCTCGGCGGCGGCTGGCTGGTCGTCGCCCCCGAGCAGGTGACGGCCGACCAGGACGGCTTCGTCGAACAGTGCGCCCAGGCCCTGCGCGACGCCGGCGCCCAGGTCACCGTCCTGACCGTCGGCAACCACGACAGCCGTACGACACTCGCCGCCCGAGTCCGCGAACTGGCCCCGGACGGCGCGCTGTCCCTGCTGGCCTGGGCCGAGGAGCAGCCGCACGACGAGGGACAGCCGCCCGCCGCGACCGGCCTCACCCTGCTGCTCGCCCAGGCCTGGGCCGACGCGGCCGGCGGAACCGGCGCGCCGCTGTGGTGCGCGACCCGCTCGGCCGTGTCCGTCGGCACCGGGGACCCGCTCCAGCACCCCGCCCAGGCACAGCTGTGGGGACTCGGCCGCAGCCTCGCACTCGAACACCCCGGCATCTGGGGCGGTTTGGCCGACCTGCCGGACCGGCCCGGACACCGGGACCTCACCCGGCTCGCCCAGCTGCTCGCCCACGGCCGCTCCACCACCTGGTCCGAGGACCAGCTCGCCGTCCGCGCCGGCGGCGTCTTCGCCGCCCGCTTCGTACGGGACGACGAACCCGCGGACCCGCAAGCGTCCCCGGTCATGGACGCCCTCCACGGCACCGTACTGATCACCGGCGGCACCGGAGCCCTCGGCCGGAACCTCGCCCGACGGCTCGCCCAGCGGGGCGCCCGGCATCTGCTGCTCGCCTCCCGGCGCGGCGCCGACGCCCCGGGCGCCACCGAGCTGCGCGACGAACTGGCCGCACTCGGCGTCCGCGTCACCCTGACCGCCTGTGACCTCACCCACCGCGCCGCGGTCCGCGCCCTGATCGACGGAATCGGCGAGGACACCCCGCTGACCGGCGTCGTGCACGCGGCCGGCATCCCCGCCAACGGCGTCCTCAGCGACCTCACCCCACGGCACCTCGCCGAGGCCCTCGCCGCCAAGGCGCACGCGGCCGACCTGCTGCACGAACTGACCGCCGACCGTGACCTCGGGTTCTTCGTCCTGTTCGCCTCGGTGACCGGCGTCCTCGGCAACGCGGGCCAGGCCGCCTACGCCGCCGCCAACGCCCACCTCGACGCGCTCGCCCAGCACCGCCGTGCCCTCGGCCTGCCCGCCACCTCCGTGGCGTGGGGGCCCTGGGCCGGCGACGGCATGGCCGCCGACCGGGCCGCCGAGGAACGCATCCGCCGCTCCGGGCTGCGCCCCCTGTCGCCCGAGCGAGCCCTCGCCGCACTTGACCAGGTGATCTCCGACGACCGCCCCTGCACCGCCGTGGTGGACGTCTCCTGGGACCGCTTCGCCACCGCCTTCGCCCTCGCGCGGCCCAGCGCCCTGCTCGCCGACCTCCCCGACGCGGCGACCGCCACCCGCGACGGCACCGGCGCGGCGACCGCCCGGGCCGGCGAAATCGTCGGACGGCTGCGCGGCCTGCCGCCCGGCGAACGCGAGCGTGTCCTGGGCGACTTCGTCCAGTCCCGCGTCGCGGCCGTCCTCGGCCACGACACCCCCGCCGCGATCGACGCCGACCGCGCCTTCAAGGACTTCGGCTTCGACTCCCTGACCGCCGTCGACCTCCGCAACCAGCTGATGGCCGCGACCGGACTCCGTCTCGCGACCACCCTCGTCTTCGACCATCCCACCCCGGCGGCACTCGCCCGCCACCTCCACACCGAGCTCTTCCCGGACGACACCGCGGACAGCTCCACGCAGGAAGTGACGGACCTCGACGAGGCACGCCTGCGCCGCGTCCTCGCCTCCGCCCCGCTCGCCCGGCTGCGCGACGCCGGCCTCCTGCCCAGCCTTCGCACCCTGCTCGCGGAGTCCGAGGCAGCGGAACGGCGCGCCGAGGACGAGGACGCGAGTTGGTCCGACAACGCCCCCGACGAGGACACCGTCATCGCCGACCTCGCCGTCGACGACCTGGTGAACCTCGCACTCGGCGACGCGGACGATCCTGCCGCCGACGACTTCGGCTTCGACTCCGATTCCGACGAACGAGACTGACAGAGGCATCGATGAGCGCACCGTACGAAAAGGTCGTCCAGGCCCTGCGAAAGTCCCTGGAGGAGACCGAGACGCTGAAGAAGCGCAACCGGCAACTCCTCGCGGCCACCCGCGAACCCGTCGCGATCGTGGGGGTGGCGTGTCGTTTTCCGGGGGGTGTGTCGTCGCCGGAGGAGCTGTGGGAGATGCTCGCGGCCGGCCGTGATGGTGTGACCTCGTTTCCCGAGGACCGTGGCTGGGACGTCGAGCGGCTTTGTCATCCTGACCCTGAGCATTCCGGGACTTCGTATGTGAGTACGGGTGGGTTTGTTTCTGGTGTGGCGGATTTTGATGCGGAGTTGTTTGGGATTTCGCCGCGTGAGGCGTTGGCGATGGATCCGCAGCAGCGGTTGTTGTTGGAGACGTCGTGGGAGGCGTTGGAGCGGGCTGGTGTGGATCCGGTGTCGGTGCGGGGGTCGGTGTCGGGTGTGTTTGTGGGGACGAATGGTCAGGATTATGTGTTGGCGTCGCGGGGTGGGTTTGCGGGGGTTGAGGGGTTTGTGGGGACGGGGTCCGCTGCGAGTGTGATGTCGGGGCGGGTGGCGTATGCGTTGGGGTTGGAGGGGCCGGCGGTGACGGTGGACACGGCGTGTTCGTCGGCGTTGGTGGCGCTTCATTTGGCGGTGCGTGCGTTGCGGGCGGGGGAGTGTGGTTTGGCGTTGGCGGGTGGGGTGACGGTGATGTCGACGCCTGCCGCGTTTGTGGAGTTTTCGCGTCAGCGGGGTCTTGCGGTGGATGGGCGGTGCAAGGCGTTTGCTGAGGGTGCGGATGGGACGGTGTGGGGTGAGGGTGCGGGCATGCTGGTTGTGGAGCGGCTGTCCGATGCCCGGCGTAATGGTCATCCGGTTTTGGCGGTGGTGCGGGGGAGTGCGGTCAATCAGGATGGTGCGTCGAATGGTCTGACCGCGCCGAATGGTCCGTCCCAGCAGCGTGTGATTCGTCAGGCGTTGCGTAATGCCGGGGTGGAAGCGGCTGATGTGGATGTGGTCGAGGCGCATGGCACGGGGACGGCGCTGGGGGATCCGATCGAGGCGCAGGCGTTGCTGGCCACGTATGGCCGGGCGCGTACCGGTGAGCCGTTGTGGCTGGGGTCGGTGAAGTCGAATCTGGGGCATACGCAGGCGGCGGCGGGTGCGGCCGGTGTCATCAAGATGGTGCTGGCGATGCAGCGCGAGGCGCTGCCCGCGACGTTGCATGTGGAGCGGCCCTCCTCGCATGTGGACTGGGAGGCGGGGCGGGTGCGGCTGCTGACCGAGTCGCGGTCGTGGCCGCGTGGTGAGCGGCCGAGGCGGGCCGGTGTCTCGGCGTTCGGGATCAGCGGTACCAACGCCCACGTCATCCTCGAAGAAGCCCCCGAGCCGGAGCCGCGGCCCGAGCAGCACGGGACCGGCACCCTGCTCCCGCTCGTTCCCTGGGTCCTGTCGGCCCACCGACCCGAGTCCCTGGTCCAGCAGGCCGACCGCCTGCGCGGTGCGCTCACCGACGACCTCTCCGCCCATGACGTCGGCTATTCGCTGGCCACCATCCGCGCCGCCCTCAGCCACCGCGCCGTCGTCCTGGGCCCCGACACGCCGACGATGGCCGCCGCCCTCACGTCCTTCGGAACCGGGACGACCACTTCGGACATCGTCAGCGGCACCCTCACCGAGGGCGGCACGGCGTGGCTGTTCACCGGACAGGGCAGCCAACGCCCAGGCATGGGGCGAGAGTTGTACGCCCGGTTCCCCGTGTTCGCCCGGACCTTCGACGAGGTGTGCGCCCACCTCGACGGGGAGTTCGATGGCGCTGCCGGCTTCACGACGGGTGTTCGGGAGGCGGTGTTCGCGGCGGAGGGATCGGCGGAGGCCGCGCTGCTGGACCGTACGGGCTATGCGCAGGCGGCCCTGTTCGCCGTACAGGTGTCCCTCGTGGAGCTGCTGCGGTCCTGGGGCATGCGACCGGACTGTGTGCTCGGCCACTCGGTGGGCGAGTTCGCGGCGGCGTATGCGGCCGGGGTCTTCGCACTGCCGGACGCGGTACGGCTGGTGGTGGCGCGGGCCCGGCTGATGCAGGCATTGCCGGAGGGTGGCGCGATGGCCGCGATCGAGGCCACTGAGGAGGAGGTGGCCGGGGATGTGGCGGTGGCCGCCGTGAACGGGCCGCGGTCCGTGGTCGTGTCGGGCACTGAGGGCGCCGTCGAGGCCGTGCTCGCGGAGTTCCGGCAGCGTGGGCGCCGCGCGACCCGGCTGCGCGTCAGCCACGCCTTCCACTCGCCGCTGATGAAACCGGTCCTGGACGGTTTCGCCGCCGTGGCCGACGGCATCACCTACCGCACGCCCACCGTGCCCGCCGTCAGCTCCGTCACTGGGCAGGCCCTGCGGGACGGCGACTGGACCACCGCCCGCTACTGGGCGGACCAGATCGTCGAGCCCGTACGCTTCCACGACGCCCTCACCACCGTCACCGGCCCCCAGGGGGCCGACCGGCTCCTGGAGATCGGCCCCGACCCGGTCCTCACCGCACAGGCGCCCGCCGGGACCGCCGTCGCCGTCAGCGTGCTGCGCCGGGACCGGGGAGAGGTCACCGCGCTGCTCACCGCCCTCGCCGAGGTCTTCGTCCATGGCATGGACATCGACTGGGGCGCCCTGTTTGCCGGGACCGGCGCGCGCCGGGTGGACCTGCCGACGTACGCCTTCCGGCGTCGGCGCTACTGGCTGCCCGACCGTACGGGCGAGAACGGGGCGATGAGCTTCCTCGGAACCCCTCGGGCTCCGCGAGAGTCCGCGTCGGCCGCGATCCCTCAGGCTCCGCGCGAGTCTGCCTCGACCGCCGAGCCCGCATCCCCGCCCCCGCCTGCCGACCGCCTCCGCTCGCTTCCCCGGACCGAGCGCGAGAGTGCCCTCCTGAAACTCGTCGTCGCGCAGGTGGCCCAGGTCCTCGGACACACCGACACCGGCGAGGTCGGCGTCACACAGCGGTTCCTCGAACTCGGCTTCACCTCTCTGTCGCTGGGCGATCTCCGCCACCGCGTCGGCCGCGCCTGCGGAGTCCAGCTGCCGATCTCCGCCTTCTACGAGCACCCCACACCGCGCGCCCTGGCCGCGCACGTCAGCGGTGAACTGGCCGACAGGGACGGGCAGTCGACAGCCCCGACGGACTCCGTGACCGCGCTGGTGCGCTACGCCTTCGAGCGGGAGCAGTACGACAAGGGACTGGACGTGCTGCACCTCGCGGCCGCGATGCGTCCCGGCTTCGGTCTGCCGGACACACCGCCCGGCGCAGCAGCGAACCTGGACGCGCGGCCAGGCACGACGGCCCTCGGGCCCCGGCCGGTCCGGCTCGCCACCGGCACCGAGGGCGAGGCCCTGCTGTGCCTGCCGTCCCTCGTCGCGCCCGTCACCGCCTACCAGTACTCCCGGTTCGCCGCCGCCCTGAACGGCGCCCGCGACGTATGGGTACTGCCCGCCCCGGGTTACGCGCCCGGCGAGCCGCTGCCCGACACTCCCGAGGCCGCCGCGGCCCGGCAGGCGGAGGCCGTTCTCGCCGCCTTCGGGGACAAGCCGCTCACCCTCGTCGGCTACTCCTCCGGCGGCTGGCAGGCCCAGCTCCTGGCCGCCGTACTGACCGAGGCGGGCGCACCGCCACGCGCCCTGGTGCTGCTCGACTCGCCGGAGACGCCCGGCGAGAACCTCGCGCTCGCCATGGTCGCCACCTCTTGCCGGCTCATGCGGGACTTCCCCGAGGTCCCGGTCGACGCCGACCAGCTCACCGCGACCGCCCACTACGGCCGCCTGTTCACCCGGTGGCGGCCCGCGCCCGCCGCCGACGCGCCGCGGACCCTGTTCGTGGCCGCCGCCGAGCACGACCCCGCCCTGCTCCTGGGTGCCGACCGGCCCGCCTGGCCGCTGCCGCACGAGCAGGTGGAGGTGCCCGGCAACCACGTCAGCCTGCTGGAGCGCGACGCCGGCACCACCGCGCGCGCCGTCCACGAGTGGTTGCGGGAACGCTGAACACGCCGAGGGGCGCCGCGCGGTGTGCGCGGCGGCCCTCGGGGACCGGCCTGCTGATCAGTCGTTGAGCAGGCGGATCGGATCCTCCTGCTCGTACCAGCCGAGGAACGGCGGGCACAGGCCCCAGCCCAGCAGCCGCTGGAGCTCCTCCGGGTAGTCGCGGACGATCTCCTTGGGCACGGCCAGGTACTGGTTCTCCTCCTGGCGTAGATTGCCGCGCACCAGCGCGAGCGTGAGGCCCGTACGCGCGTCGTCGGCGAGGTTCGCGCCGCCGCTGTGGAACAGACCGCCCACCCAGATCAGACAGGACCCCGGCGCCATCTCCGCCTGCACCGCCTCCTCCGGACGAGGCGCGCGCTCGGCCTCCCAGAGGTGGCTGCCCGGGTAGACGATCGTCGCGCCGTTCTCCTCGGTGAACTCGCTCATCGCCAGCATGATCTGCACCCGGTTCGTCGGGCCGGGACTGGGCAGCAGGTGCGCGATGTCGTCGCGGTGCGGCGGCTGCGCGGTCTCGCCGGGCCAGATCTGGATCACCTGTGTGATGCTGACCTGGACGTTCGGGGCGAGATCGGTGCGCGTGCGGCCGAACCAGTTCGTCGAGGGGCGTTCGATCAGGTCCCGGGCGGCGCCCAGATACAGCGGGTTGAGCGCGATCCGCTCCATGTGCCGGGAGCGGGCGAAGAGCGAGCTGAGCCGCTTGGTGCGCTGGCCGGTGAAGGAACTGTCGCCGTAGCCGGTGGCGTCGAGCGCGGGACCGAGGTCGTCCCACAGACCCTTCAAAGTCGTGTCGTCGACGAGGTCCTCGACGATCACACCGCCGTCGCGTTCCAGGACGGCGGTGACGTCGGACACCGGAGCCGTGGCGGGAAGCCGGGTCAGATCTGCGGGCATGCGGAATCCTGGTTCTGTCGGTTTCGGTCGGTGATGAGGCCGGGCAGCGGGGCGGTCACCAGCGCACCGGCAGCTCGGCGAGCCCGTACAGCACGCCGTCGTCCTTGTGGCGCAGGTCCTCGACGGCACAGTCGAGCCGGATCCCCGGCAGCCGCTCGAAGAGGACGCGGTAGGCGAGTTCCATCTCGACACGCACGAGATGCTGGCCCAGGCACTTGTGCCGCCCGTGGCCGAAGGCGACGTGGCCCTGCGCCGAGCGGCTCGGGTCGAAGGCGTGCGGGCAGGCGAACTTGCCCTCGTCGAAGTTGGCGGCGGCCACGAGTGGTGCTACTCCCTCGCCCGCCCGGATGAGCTGGCCGCCGATCTCCAGGTCCGCCACTGCCACCCGCAGCGGCACCAGATCGGCGACGGAGTAGAACCGCAGCAACTCGTCCACGATCCCCCGGTCATCGACCCACTCCGGACGCTCCATGAGCGGGACCGCGCCCAGCGCGATGTTGTTCGCGGTGGTCTCCTGGCCCGCGATGAGCAGCAGCAGAGCGGCTCCGCCGACCTCCATCGGCGCCAGCTCCCCGGAGGCGATCATGGTGCTGATCAGGTCGTCGCCGGGCCGGTGCCGCTTGATGGTGACCATCCGGCCCAGGTAGCGCAGGAGTTCGGTCGTAGCCTTGTCCCGTTCCTCGTCGGTGGCGGCCAGCGTGACCAGCACTGAGATACGGGACTCGAAGAACGCCCGGTCGGCGTTGGGCACGCCCAGCAGCTCGCAGATCACCAGCGACGGAATGGGCACCGCGTAGTCGGCGACCAGATCCGCGGGGCTGCCCTTGGCGGCCAGCGACTCCACACAGTCCTCGACGACCTTGTGGATCCGCGGGCGCAGTTCCTTCATCCGCCGTGCGGTGAAGTCCTGCATCAGGATCTTGCGGTAGCGGTCGTGCTCGGGCGGGTCGAGGGTGGCGAACCAGCCGGGAATCTGGGTCTGCGCGGGCGGCCCGCCCGTACGGCCCGGGGTGGGGAACCCCTCGTTGCGGGAGTCCGAGCTGAGCGACGGGTGGAGCAGGGCCTCCAGCACGTCCTCGAATCGGGTCAGCAGCCACACCCGCTGCCCGCCTGGCATCATCGACCACACCAGCCCGTCCCGCTTCCGTACCTCCGCGTAACCGGGCGGTGGGAAGGGCTCGCCGGGCCGGCGGAACGGGAAGTCGACCTGCCTTGCGGCGTCGTCCCTCATGTCTGTCGCTGTCACGTGGCGTCCCCTCTCACCGGGAGGTGCACCGGGACATCCGGACCCCGGTGCGAGACGAAGGATGGGCCGCCGGCGCCTGGTAAATCCCTAGTAGTGCTTCGTTAGGTTGGTTTGATCGGGTGGTGTGCGGTGGTGCATGCCGCCGGTCGTGGATCTTGGGGAGATCGAGGAACTGCGCGAGAGCCTTGGAGAGTTCGTTGCCGAGGTGTTCGCATCGTTCAAGCGCAAGGATCAGCGCGAGTGGGGGAACTGCTACCTGCGTGGGCTGATGCTGGACGGGCGACGCAAGCCGATCCAGCCGATGGCGGAGCGGCTGCCGGACGGCAACATGCAGGCGTTGCAGCAGTTCGTCAGCCAGTCGACGTGGGACCACGTCCCGGTACTGCGGTCCGTTGCGATGAAGGTGGCCTCGGAGATCTCTCCTGAGGCGTGGGTGATCGACGACACCTCCTTCCCCAAGGCGGGAGACCAGTCGGTGGGGGCGACCCGGCAGTGGTGCGGGGCGCTGGGCAAGAAGTCGCTGTGTCAGGTGGGAGTGAGCCTGCATGCGGTCACCGACGCTGCTTCGGTGCCGCTGAACTGGCGGTTGTTCCTGCCTGCCGAGTGGGCAGATCCGGACGATGGTCGCCGTGCGAGGGCTGGAGTGCCTGACGGTTTGGGGCACCGGGAGAAGCGGTGTCTGGCCCTGGACGCGCTCGATGAGGCGCTCGGGTGGGGACTGACAGGCCGGGTCGTGGTGGCCGACGCCGGATACGGCCAGACGCATGCCTTCCGGGCCGCTGTGGCCGACCGCGACCTGGACTACGTAGTGGCCGTTCGCGGTGACACCATTGCCCACCCCGGCGAGGCGGTGCCCAGTGCGCCGGAACGGGAAGGGCGGATGGGCGCCCCGCGGCTGCCCCGCTACCGCGAGCTGGCCCGCTCCCTGAAAGACCTGGTCACGGCCGCCGGACGGCGTCGGCTGCGGCGTTGCACCTGGCGCCAGGGCAGCAAAGGCGCGATGACCAGCCGGTTCATCGTGCTGGAGGTCCGCCCTGCCGGTGTCGCGCCGACGAAAGCCGCACGGGAGAGGGCCGGTGGCCGTGGCGGGTGGGACGGCGTTCTGCCTGCCGAGACTCTGATCGCCGAGTGGCCGCCGCACCAGGATGAGCCCACCGACTACTGGCTGACCAGCCTGCCAGCCGACACCGCGCTGCGGCACCTGGTCCGCATGGCGAAGATCCGCTGGCGGATCGAACACGACTACCGCGAACTCAAGCACGGCTTGGGCCTGGACCACTTCGAGGGCCGCACCTGGCGCGGCTGGCACCACCACGTCACCCTCGTCACCGCCGCCCACGCCTTCCTCACCCTCCGGCGCCTGGACCCCAAAGCCCAAGCGCCAGCCTGACCTTCTACCAAGTCCTTCACACTCTGCAGGACCTGCTGCTGTGCCGGACCGGTGGATGCCCCACCTGCCACCGCGAGTTACCGATCCCGGCCCAGACAGACGACCACCCACCCGGCGCAACCTAACGAGGCACTACTAGAGCTGAGCCCTCCTCACCTTCCGCGTGGTGGACGCGGATCGAACAGGCCGGGAAGTCCGTCAGTGGGCGCGCTGACCGGCAGCGAGACGCCGGGAATCGGCCGCGTATTGGCGGTCGTGAACGCGTGAAGGTTGCTGCAAAGCGCCCGCGACCGGGTCGCGCGCGACCGAGGTACTCTCCAGTCGGTGCGTATGATCGAACAAGAATGAGCTGTTCGGTCGTGCATTCCGCCAACTCCTCTGCATGGCGGGGCAGTACAGGAGGAAATGGTGGCCTTGACGCCCGGCTCGCAGGCGGAGGACGAGCCCGAGTTCGTCGGCCGAGACCTGGAACTCGCCCTGATCCGCGAGCACCTCCACGGCACGGGCGAGGGGCGTGCGGTCCTGCTCCGCGGACCCGCAGGCATCGGAAAGACCCGGCTGATGTCCGCCGCGCTCGCCGAAGTGGGCGCCGACGCGCGTGTCCTCACCGTCAAGTGCCACGAGAGCGGCGGCGCCGCCTACGAGGCCGTGCGCGCACTGTTCGCCCCGCTCGGCCTCACCGACGGCGACCCCGCACGCCATCCGCTTCTCGCCAAGAGCGCCGCGCTCGCCGTGCCGGCTCTCGAGGCGGACGGCTCCCCCGACGGCCAACCCGCCGACATGTACGGCGTCATGCACGGCCTGTACTGGCTCACCGCCTCCCTTGCCGCCGAGCGGCCCCTGATCTTCGCCGTCGACGACCTCCAGTGGTGCGACGAGGCGTCGCTGCGCTGGCTCGGCTTCCTGCTGCGCCGGGCCGAGGGCCTGCCCCTCGCGCTGCTCCTGACGCTGCGCACCGAGGTCGGGCACGCGGGCCCCGAGGCGCTGGACGATATGGCCGACATCGCCTCCTGTCTCACCGTCGACGTCGAGCCGCTCACCGATGACGCCGTACGCGCGATGCTCGCCGCGGCGCTCGCCGGCCCGCCCGACGCGTCGGGCGTCGGACGCTGCATGGAGCTCACCGGCGGCACCCCGTTCCTGGTCCAGCTCCTCGTCCGTGAGCTGAGGGAACGCACCCCGGACGCCGGGGAGGAGGTCGACCCGCTCCGTGACGGCCTCGGGCACGGTGCCGTGGCCCGCTTCCACCTCGACCGGCTCGGCCCCGACCGGCTCGCCGTCGCGAAGGCGCTCGCGGTCCTGGAGTCCGACGACATCGAATCTGTCGCCGCCCTCGTCGGCACCACCCCCGGCCCCGCCGCCGGTGCCGTCGACGCCCTGCGCGCCGCCGGACTGCTGCGCCCCGACTCCCTCACCTACCGCCACGACCTCATGCGCCAGGCCGTCCTCGACGCGACCCCGGCCGAGGAACGCCTCGCGCTGCGCGAGCGCGCCGCCCGCCTGCTCAACGACTCCGGGCGGCCCAGCGACCAGGTCGCCGCCCAGCTGATGCACCTGCCCGAGGTGTCCGAGCCCTGGATGGTCACCGTCCTGCGGTCCGCCGCCCTCGGCGCCGAGCAGCGCGGCGCCCCCGCCACCGCAGGCCAGTACCTCTCCCGCGCCCTGCGGCACGACGTCGACGACATCGAGCTGCTGTCCGCCTCGGCCCGGGTCCTCGCCCACACCGACCACCCCACCGCGCTCAGCCGGCTGGAACGCGCACTGTCCCTGGCCACCGACCCACGTCTGCGCTGCCGCCTCGTCCTGCAGTACGTCATCACCTCCCTCGGCGTCCAGAACTCGCTGCGCGCCTTCGAACTGGTGGGCGAGACACTGCCCATGGTCGAGTCTCAACTCGGCGACTCCCCGGAGGAACAGGCACTGCGCACCCTTGTCGAGGCGATGGCCCTGGTCTCCGGGCTCGACGAGAAGTCCACCGTGCGCCGCGTCAGCGAGCGGTTCCGCGACCATGTGCCACCGCCCGGCGAGACCGCCGAGGAGCGCCTGCTGCTCGGCATGCTGTGCGCGCTCGGCACCCTGGAGGGCCGCTCCGCCGCTGAGCTGGTCCCGTCGGCCGAGCAGGTCCTGCGGGTCGGGGACGTCTCGCTGGGCGGCTGGGGCGCCCTCGGTGCCAGCCTCGCCCTCTACCTCGCCGATGAGATCAAGCCCGCCGAGTTCGCGCTCACCACCCTGCTGGAGCACGCCCAGAAACGCGGCCAGGTCTGGAACAGCGCCACCGTCTCCAACGCCCGCGCCCAGGTGCACATGTGGACCGGGAATATCGCGCAGGCGCTGGCGGACGCGCAGCTCGCCTTCGACCTCGTCCACCGAGACCTCCATGTGAACAGCGCCGTCGGCCCGCACTGCACCCTCGCCGACGTCCTGGTCCGCCGCGGCGACGCCCGCCGCGCCGAGGAGGTGCTCGACCTGATCCGGCGACCCCGCCTGGACCAGTTCACGCTGGAGTCACACACGTACATGATGAGCCGGGCCCGCGCCTGTGCCGCGCTGGGCGACCTGGAAGGAGCCCTCGGCCACCTGAGGCGATGCGGTGACAGCCTCGCCGAGGCGGGCATCGGCAACCCCGTCCTGGCCCCCTGGTGGTACGACGCCGCGCAGCTGCTCGCCGAACTGGGCAGGCACGGCGAGGGACGCGAGCTCATCGACCGCGTGGCCCCGGCCGTGCGGTGCTGGGGCACACCCCGGGCCCGGGGCATGCTGGCCCTCGCCCACGGTGTCCTCACCCCCGGCGACACCGGCATCGACGAACTCACCGAGGCCGCCCGCCTCCTCGACGGCACCCCGGGTCGGCTGGAACAGGCCCGCGCCGAATACCTGCTGGGCCGACGGCTGCTGGAGCGCGGCGACGCCGAAAGCGCGCGCGAACGGCTGCGCCGCTCCATCGACATCGCTGTGCTCTGTGGCGACCGGCTGCTCCTCGACCAGGCCGTGCCCGCCCTCGGCGCGGCCGGCGGTCGGCTGCGGCGCGGCACCGAGTCCCCCACCGACGCCCTCAGCGGAAGCGAGCGCCAGGTCGCCGAGCGGGCCGCCGCCGGAGCCACCAACCGGGAGATCGCCGAGGCCCTGTTCCTCACCCAGCGCACTGTGGAGTTCCACCTCACGAGCGTGTACCGCAAGCTCGGCATCTCGGGGCGCCGGGATCTGGCGACGGTACTCGCCGCCGAACGCAGACCCGTCGGCTGAGGCGGGCACCGCGGAAGTTTAGGGTTTTACGGGTGACGTGCCGCGTTCGATGGACGGCGACGGCGGGCCGGTTGCCGCCGCCCTGACGCAAGCCCTTTGGAGAGGACGCCCATGTCGCGTATCGCCGACGACGCCACCACGGCGTGGATCCGCCGCTACCACCCCTCGGCCGGCAGCGCCGTACGGCTGGTCTGCTTTCCGCACGCGGGCGGTTCGGCCAGCTTCTTCCACCCGGTATCGGTGCGCTTTGCCCCGGAGGTCGACGTGGTCGCACTGCAGTACCCGGGGCGCCAGGACCGGCGTACGGAGCCGTGCATCGAGGACATCGGAAAGCTGGCGGACCTGCTGTGCGAGGAGATCCGCGGGCTGAGCGATAAGCCCACCGTCTTCTTCGGCCACAGCATGGGCGCCGTCCTGGCCTTCGAGACGGCGCTGCGGCTGGAGGAGCTCGGCGCCAATCCGCCGCGCTCTGTCGTCGCCTCGGGCCGGCGCGCCCCGGCCTCGCACCGGGACGAGCGGGTGCACCAGCAGGACGACGCCGGGGTGATCACCGAACTGCGGCTGCTCAACGGCACCGACGCGGCCGTGTTCGGCAACGACGAGCTGCTGCGGATGGCACTGCCCGCGATCCGGGGCGACTACCGGGCCATCGAGACCTACACCTGCCCGCCCGGGCGCCGGGTGCGAGCCGCGCTGACGGTACTGACGGGCGACGCCGACCCGCGCACGACCCTGGCGGAGGCTCAATCCTGGCAGGACCACACCGAGGGCGCCTTCCGCATCCGGGTCTTCTCCGGTGGCCACTTCTTCCTCACCGGGCACCTGAACGAGGTGTACGCCGAGATCGGCGAGGAGCTCGACGTCGCCCGCGCGGCCGGGTCCTGAAAGGCCCCGCGTGAAGCCCATGGCACAAAACCCGCAGGCCCCACCATGGGAAATGGCGGGGCCTGCGAGGCATTTCAGCTGCTCGCGGTCAGTCGGACACGAACTCCGGACGCACCCGCGGCGGCCACTGGCCGACGGCGAAGACACCCAGGGAATAGCTCTTCGAAATCAGCGCCGGCCGGTTGGTCACCTTCATCTTCCGCAGCAGTGACGAGACGTGGTACTCCACACCGCCGCGGCTGAGGAAGAGTTTCGTGGCCAGCTGGACCGTCGACTCACCCGCTGCCACACCTTCCAGAATGCGGGCGTGCATCGGACTGAACAGTTTGCGTCGTGCGTTGGCGATCTGTGGACCGTTCGCGGATTCCTCCGGGTCGACCAGCACCAGGATGCGGTCGACCCGGCCGACTCCACTCCGTACGGCGATTCCGGTCATCTCTCCGCGGAATACCGCGTCCCGCGCGCCCACCGCCAATAAGTGGTCGGCGAATCGCGGACTCTGACCGTCCGCCAGCCGGATCAGCTCGTTCTTCACCTTGCCCTGCACGCTGGGGTGCAGGAGGTCACAGAAGTCCGTTCCCTTACCCTGCCCGGGGCTCCAATCGAATTGGCGGGTGAAGGATCGGTTTGCCTCCATTATCCGGAATTCCAGATCAAGGTTCGCGATGCAAACGAGGGACTGCTCGAAAAGCGCCAGATAGCTGTCGCGATACGGTTCCGGAGACCAGTTCCGCGGTGCGTCGGGGAGGGTGTCTGCGAAGTCCAGGCCTGTGTTCTTCATGGAGGGTGGGGCACTCTCTCTCAGCGATCATGACCAGCGGTGCATCCCGCAGCGGGGAGTGTTCCTTCGCCCAAGACATTGCCATCGAATGAAAATACATGTCAAGGCATACAGGTTTGCTGTGCCCTATTTTCGGCTAAGACTGCGGTCCCCGCCGACGATGGTTCGGTGTGCATTGCGGTCCGGTATGCGCATGCTTTTCGAGTACCGTTCGGTAACCTGCGAAGGTTCTGCCCGAGGGGCGCTCGGGGAAGGGATTGGGCACGTCAGAGCGGGTGTCCGAGCAGACATCGAACCGTGGGAGTGTGCGACGGCGAAGGTCGTGGAAATTCTGCGGACCTTGTGTTGTACATACACCGTGAACACAAAGAACAAAGCTCTTCGTAGCTCGACGGTATGGGTGCGGGCCCTCCTGGGCAGGCTAGCGGCTTCCGTCCAATCTCATGATCTCGGCCAGTTGCGTCCGCCCGGTAATATTGAATTTACGATAGGAGCTCGTGAGGTGTCTTTCCACGGCCCGTAGACTCGTTTCAAGTTCCTCCGCGATCTCCCTATTGCTGAGACCGCGTGCCGCGCGTTCCGCCACCCTCGTCTCGGCCGGGGTGAGTCCGGCCGCGAGCGCCCGCGCCGGGCGGGTCGTGGTGCCGTGCCCTGTGTCCGGCGCGCTCAGCAATTCTGCGGCCAGTCGGCGGCCACGTCTGAGTAACTGGTCGCCCTCCGGGACCGACTCCTGTTGCAGGCGCCTGCCCAGTTCGGTGAGGGCGTGGGCCAACTCCAGGCGGCTGCCCTCCGTTCCGACCGTCTCGACGGCCTGCCGCAGCAACTCGATGCCCGGCGCGCCGTCGGTGACGACGCCGAGCAGACGCAGCGCGCGGCTCAGGGCGCTCGGCGCTCCCCAGGAAAGGGCATGTTCGTGATGGGTCCGCGCCACCGCGAGGGCCTGCGCGGTCCAGCCCATGCGCTGCTGGACCAGCGCGGCCCGCACCTGCCAGTGGGCGAGCGCGGGATTCACCCAGCCGGCGCGTTCCAGGACGCGCCCGCAGTCCAGGTAGTGCGCGAGCGCCACCGGCAGGTCCCCCCGTGTCTCCGCCAGCATGCCGTTGAGTGCCCCGTGCAGGGCGAACAGCCGGAGGTCGGTGGGGGGTTCGGCGGGGTCGAGCACCCGGGCGGCGAGTTCGCTGTCCTCGATTTCGAGAGCGACCAAGCCCAGCAGGAGGGTGGTCTGCGCCCTGTCCTCGGACCCCGCGCCCTCGCTCAGCTCGAGTGCGCGGGCACCGCACTCCCGGGCCAGACCGACCTCGCCCCGCGCCATCTGGGTGAGACCGCGCACCGCCTCGATCCGGGACTCCGCCACGCGGTAGCCTTCCTGGGCGGCCTGCAGACGCGCGGTGTCCAGCCAGGACGCGGCGATGTGCGGGCTGCCCGTGCAGTAGAGCACCGGAGGCAGTAACTCCAGCACCAGGCCGGACAGGGCAGTGTGCGCCGGCTCCTCCTCCAGGACCTGCTGGACCATGCGCGTGACGGTGCGGTGATCGCTCTGCCCGGCCATGGCCGCCGTGAACACAAGGACGGTGCGCAGTTCGCGTTCGGCCGCAGAGGCGCCATAGCGCTGCTCGCCGAGTTCGTGCAGCCGGTGGGCCGTCGACGCCACCAGGGCGGGGTCCTCCAGTCCGGCGTACCGTGCCCTGGCCTCCAGCCGCATCGCCAGGTACCCGCCCTGCCGGTCGGCCTCCCGCGGCGTGCCGAGGCCGGCGGCCGTCTCCCGGACGATGGCGGCGACCTCGGGATCGCTGCGCACGATGTCCATCGGCGTGCTGGACAGGACCTCGGCGCGGCGCCGCAGCCGGGGCATGAGCCTCGCGGCCTGCACGAAGTGGCGCCCCGCTGCCGGGGACCCCAGGTCCAGTTCGGTGACGCCCAGTTCGTACAGCAACTCGGCGCGGACAGGGCTGGCGGCGGGCACGTCGACGAGAGCGCGGCTGAGATAGCGCACGGCCGTCTCGGGCGCGCCCCGGCGGCGCGCGGCCGCCGCCGCGGCGCGCAACTGGTGGATCTCCCAGGGGTCGCCGAGCCGGTCGACATGCAGCAGGGGTGCGGCGACCTCCTCCGGTCCGGCTCCGCACGCGTCGAGCACGGCGGACGCCTCCCGGTGGCGGCGCGAGCTCTCCTCGTCCCCCATGGTCTGCAGTACGACCGCGCAGGCCGCGCGCGTGTGGGCGGCATCGCCCTGACCGGCGGCAGGGGGCCATGCGTGCGTGAGGACCTCGCGGGCCTGCTCGCACTGTCGCCGGGTCAGCCCCGCGAGCCGCACGACGAGGTGGTCGGTGGCGTGGTCGGCGAGCACGGCGGTGGCCTTGAGGAAGGCGTCCAGGACGGGTTCGCGCCGCAGCAGCGACAGCAGCCGTTCGCGGCGCAGCGACTCACCGAGCCCGCGCAGTCGTCGGGTGCGCCAGTGGGGTGCGCCCAGTCGCCTGAGCCGGGCCCGGTCGCTCAGCACCCTCAGGTCCTTGGGCCGGCCCCCGGTGACATCGTGACAGGTCCGGGCGAACTCGTCCGGGCAGCCGGGTCCGAAGTGGCGGGTCACCAGCTCCGCGGTGGCAGTGCGCGACAGGCTGCGCGCCCGGACCCGGTGGGTGGCGGCCGCGGCGATCTCGCCGACGAGCGGGCCGCACGCGCCGAGGCCGTCCTTGCGGACCACGGCCAGCAGCAGGCGCAGCCCGTCGAGGCGGGCCGCGAGGTGGGCGAGTGCCTCCAGCGAGGCGTCGTCGGCCCAGCCCAGGTCGTCGACGACAAGCACCACGGTCCGCTCGGCGCTCAGACCGGCGAACAGGATGTGCAGCCAGTGGAGCGTGTCGGCGCGAACGGCGGCGTAGCTCTCGCCGCCCGGCCCCTCGGGGCCGGTGCCCGGGGCGATCGGCGGCGCGGCGGCCAGCGGAGCGGTGAGCGGGCCGGGTTCGGCGACGAGCGGGAGCACGAGCTGGCGCAGCACACCGAAGGGGAGGGCGCGTTCGCCGGGAGTGCCGGTGGAGCGCAGTACCAGGGCACCGGCCGCCGTCGCCCGGTCGGCCAGCCGGTTCAGCAGTGCCGTGGTGCCGGTACCGGCACCGCCCTCGACGAGGATGAGGACCCCGCTGCCCGACTGGGCGTGGGCGAGCGCCTCGTGCAGGACGGCCAGCTCCTGCTCGCGCTCCAGCAGCATGGATCAGCCGTCCTCCTGCCGGGCTCGCAGGTGGGCGACGAGGGCGGCGCGCCCCTTGACGCCGAGCTTGCGGTAGAGGTTCGTGAGCCGCAGCTCGACGGTGCGAGTGGCCAGGCCCAGCCGCCGGGAGATCTCACGGTTGGCCAGCCCCTCGACGACCAGGGTCGCCACGTCGCGCTCGGAGGGCGTGAGAAGGTCCTCCTCCGGGGCGGTCTCGTCCGGCACCGCAGGGGGGCCGGCACGGCCGGGCATCCGGGGGATCTCGACGCTGTGCAGCGCCAGCGCCTCGTGGGTGCGGGTGCGTAGGGCCGTGAAGGCCGTCACCGTGCCCCAACGCTCCGCCACGTGGTACTCCTTGGCGAGCAACTCGTCGGCGGTGGCGGGGGCGCCGAGGAGTTGATGGGCGACGGCCGCGGTGCTGCGCCACGGGATGAGCATGGGGTTGCGCCAGCGCTTGGCGCGGAGCACGCGGCCGCATTCCTCGAGCAGCAGCAGGGCCCGGGCGGCATCCTGTTCGATGAGGGCGAGTTCGGCGCGGGCGTACAGCAGGAAGGCCGTGCTGACGCTGTGGCTCTCGGGTCGGCTCCGGGCGCGTTCCGAGGCGCGCCGGGCCTCGTCCACCCGGCCGCAGCGGACGAGGGCAAGGATCTCGGCGGCGGCGAGCCGGGGTGTCAGGAGGCTGTGCCAGGAGGCGGGCGGCAGGGCCCGCGTGGCGGCGGCCAGCCGGAGCAGCGCCTCCTCGCCACGGCCCAGGCGCACTTCCGCTTCGGCGCGGCTGAGCAGGGCCTGGGCGGCCGCCGCGAGTGCGTTCTCGCGACGGGCGTCCGCGGCGACGGCGTCCAGACGGTCGAACGCGGTGGGCACGTCGTCCGCGCACAGCAGCGCCCGGGCCGCGGCGATGCGGCACATGAGCGGCACGGACGCGGGCTCGTCCAGCGCCGCGCGGGCCAGCCGGAGGGCCTGGGCCCGGTCGTCGCCGCGGGTGGCGAGGGTCCAGGCGAGCACGGCGGACTGGGCCGGATGCCCGGGGCGGTCGGAGTGCAGGGGCGGTGGAGCGACGAGCGGCAGGCCGCCCTTCTCCTTGTGGGCGAGCCGACCGAGGGCGCGCAGCGGCCTCAGCTCATCGTCGGGGATCGTGGTGAGTGCCCGCTGGTGCACGTCCGCGATCATCCAGCGAGCGGTCTCGGCATCGCCGCGGCTGAGCAGCAGATCGGCTGCGTGCAGCACGTGCGGCCAGGTCTCTCGGCCGAGGTGACGCAGCATCACCTGGCGCAGCCGGCCGTCCGCGGCCTGCGGCGCGGTGACGGCCTCGGCGGTGGCGAGCCGGATCAGGCGCCGGGCCCGCTCGGTCTCGGTCACCGGCTCGCTCAGCGAGTGCCGCAGGGTCGCGGTGGCGTGGTCGGCCGCCCCACAGGGGCGCGGGGAGGCGGCGAGGTCGGACGCGGTCCAGGGGCGCACGAGCGCGGTGACGTCGCCGAGCATCTCGGCGACGGTGCCGACGCGGGAGCCCTCCGGGCCGTGCAGCGAGGCGGCACGACGGTGCAGACGGTCCCGCTCGGGCCCGGTCATGCCCGCCAGGACGTCGTCAGCGAACCAGGGGTGACGCAGCCGGGGGGTGTAGGTGTCGGCGAGCAGTCCGCAGGCCCGCAGCGCGTCCACGGCGTCGGCGAACGCGGTGGCATCCAGGCCGGCGAGGGCCGCGAGCCTGGCCGGCTCCAGCTGGTGCCCGCCGACGGCCGCGGCGCGCAGCAGGGCCACGACGCTCTTGGGCAGGCCGTGCACGGTGGTGAGGGCGCGGCTGGACCAGGTGGTGCGGGCGGTGGCGACGAGCTGCGGCACGACGTCGGTGTCCAGTCGTCGGCCGAGGGCTGTGATCCGGTCGGCGACGGCGTGCAGGACGGCGGGCGACCGGCCGGCGACGCCGGCCACGGTGAGCACCGACCGCTGTACGGGGTGGCCGACGCGGGACTCGATCAGGCTCCGCGCCTCGGTGGTGGTGAGCGCGTTGAGGCGCACGGTGTGCACCGGGCAGGGAGCCGAGGGCTGCGCACCGGCCGCGTCGAGGACCTGCCGGACGGGTACGGGGGACGTGACGACGGCGAGGACGGCGCCCCGGCGGGCGCGGTGGATGAGGTCGAAGAGCCGGCGCAGGGAGTGGGGGTCGGCGAGATGCAGGTCGTCGACGGCCAGCAGCACGGGCCGTCCCGCCGACAGCGCCAGGAGCGTGTCGCACATGCGGGCCATGGTGTCCGTGGGGCGGCTGGTGGGGCCGATGCCGGAGGCGAGGGCACCGATCCGGGACGGCTGGCACAGGGTGCCCAGCAATTGAGTGATGGCACCGTAGGGGAGCTGGGACTCACGCGGTGAGCAGCGGGCGACACCGACGGCGAGACCCAAGGCGCGGGCCCGGTCGACGACCCGTTCGAGCACGGCGCTGCGGCCGGAGCCGACGGGGCCGGTGACGACGGCGATTTCCGAGACGCCGTCCCGCAGCCGGTCCACGAGTGTGTCGAGGGTGTCCAGTACGGCCTGCCGGCCGACGAGTTGCGCGGGGACGACAGCGGGGGTGGTGGTCATGGGCGACCCTGAGGGGTCGCGGCACGCACACCGCGGGGGACGGCGGGGGGCCGGTCGGCGAGCCGCGGACGGTTTCGCATGCGCACCTCTCGTCTGGTGATCTAATCGGAGATTAGCGAGCCTCCAACCGGCATTACACGGAGACCGAGGGATCCCTGAGCTTTTTTTGAGGTTACTGAGGAGTAAGCGTGCTTTGATAAGTTGGCGGTAGCGCCTTCGTTGAAACTCGCGATGGCCGCCAGGCGTCCTTCGCGTCAACTGGCTGGTCAGGATGTGCACTTCAGTCTGTGTCGGCCGCCGTCGAGCCATCTGCGAGAAACCGACCGGTAACGTGCCTGAACACTTGATTCCCGCACGGGGTCCGTGGTCGGCCTTCATTCGTACTCAGTACCGGAAAATCGAATCGAACCGGCTCGGATATGGATTCCTGACAGCCTTTCGGCTGACTTCGATGCAATTTCTCGGTCCGCCCGGTAGCCCGGACACCATCACCATGCGGTCGACGCCGGGGAGCGGCGCTAGGTCGTGTCTGATAATTGATCTTGTGGCTGGTCGTGGTGAGCTGACGGATGCGGCGTGGGAGCGGATAGCGCCGCTGTTGCCGGGTGTTGACGGGCGGGGTCGTCCGTGGCGGGATCACCG
>NZ_JAJFAU010000069.1 GCF_022614595.1 Streptomyces sp. CNQ085 | reverse complement strand
CCCCCCCCCCCCCCCCCCCGGCCCTCACCTCAGCTCGGCGGGCACGTCCACGGCCACGCAGACCGCGCGCCACACCTCCTTCGCCCCCCACCCCGCCTCCAGGGCCTCGTGGACCGTCCGGCCGCCCAGCTCGGACATCACATGATCACGTGCGAAGGAGTCGGCGTACGCCTCACCGAAGTGGGCCGCCATCCGCTCCCAGAAGACCGTCAACCGCATACCCCCAGTATCCGCCGTATCCGCCCGCCCGGCCGTCCCCTTCCGACGGCGGAGGGCCGGACGGGCCGGGACGGCTGCCCCAGGGCTCGCAGCCCCGCGGTGACCAGGACGGCGGTCACCACCCCCAGGAAGGGAGCACGCAGCACCAGCGCCGCCGCGAGACCTCCCGCGCGGGCGGCGGCCACCGGCGCGCCGCCCTCGCCGCCGGAGGTCTGCCGCGCGGTGAGCGCCGCCAGCAGCGCCACGGGCAGCAGAGCGGCCAGCCGCCGCGCCGGCGGACGCTCCAGCGCACCGGCGGGCACCGACAGCCCGAGCAGCTTGGCGAGGTAGCAGCCGACGGCCGTCACCCCGACCGCGATCCACACTCCCTCCGGGCGCGCAGCAGGTCCGTGTCCGGCAGCCGGTCGTACCGCCAGTGCCGCGCCCACTCCTCCGTGCCCATGCGTTCCATCGTGCGGGGCCCGTCCCTGGCCTCCGCCGGGACTCCGGCCGCCCCGGCACCGGTACGGGTGCGCCGGAGCCGCCTGTGCGGGGATGTCAGTGAGGGGGTGCACGATGGAGGCCATGAACCGGCCACCGGCTCTCGACGCCTTCTCCCCCGCGACCCGCTCATGGTTCACGGGGGCGTTCCAGGCTCCCACCGCCGCCCAGGAGGGCGCCTGGCGGGCGATCGCCGAGGAGCGCGACGTCCTGGTCGTCGCGCCGACCGGCTCCGGGAAGACACTGGCCGCCTTCCTCGCCTCCCTGGACCGGCTGGCCGCCACACCGTCCCCGGCCGATCCGGTCCGCCGCTGCCGCGTGCTGTACGTCTCACCGCTGAAGGCCCTGGCCGTGGATGTCGAACGCAATCTGCGCAGCCCGCTGACCGGCATCCGCCAGGAATCGGTGCGGCTCGGCCTTCCCGAGCCCGGCATCCGGGTCGGGGTCCGCTCCGGTGACACCCCGGCCGCCGAGCGCCGCGCGCTGGTCCGGCGCCCGCCGGACATCCTGATCACCACGCCCGAGTCGCTGTTCCTGATGCTCACCTCCGCCGCCCGCGAGGCCCTGCGCGGGGTGGAGACGGTGATCCTGGACGAGGTCCACGCCGTGGCCGGGACGAAGCGCGGCGCCCACCTGGCCCTCTCACTGGAACGCCTGGACGAGCTGCTGGACCGCCCGGCCCGCCGCATCGGCCTGTCGGCGACGGTGCGCCCGGTGGACGAGGTGGCTCGCTTCCTCTCGCCCCGGCGCGGCGCGCACATCGTGCAGCCGCCCTCGGGCAAGGAGTTCGACCTGTCGGTCGTGGTACCCGTGCCGGACATGGGTGAGCTGGGCGGCTCCCCGGTGCGGGACGCGGGCGGTCAGGGGGACCGGCCCTCCATCTGGCCGTCGGTGGAGGAGCGGATCGCCGACCTCGTCCAGGCCCACCGCTCCACCATCGTCTTCGCCAACTCCCGGCGCCTGGCCGAGCGGCTGTGCAACCGGCTCAACGAGATCGCCTACGAGCGGGCCACCGGCGAGCCCGTCCCCGAGGGGCACTCGCCCGCCGAACTGATGGGCGGGTCCGGGGCGGCGGGAGGCGCTCCCCCGGTGCTGGCCCGCGCCCACCACGGTTCGGTCTCCAAGGAGCAGCGCTCCCAGGTCGAGGAGGACCTGAAGGCGGGCCGCCTGCCGGCGGTGGTGGCCACCTCAAGCCTGGAGCTGGGCATCGACATGGGCGCGGTGGACCTGGTGGTCCAGGTGGAGTCCCCGCCCTCGGTCGCCTCCGGGCTGCAGCGGGTGGGACGCGCCGGGCACCAGGTGGGCGCGGTCTCGTCCGGGGTGGTCTTCCCCAAGTACCGCGGCGATCTGGTGCAGTCCGCGGTGGTCACCGAGCGGATGCGCGAGGGTGCCATCGAGGCCCTGCGCATCCCCTCCAACCCGCTGGACGTGCTGGCGCAGCAGATCGTCGCCATGGCCGCCACGGACACCTGGGACGTCGACGAACTGCTCGCGGTCGTCCGGCGCGCCGCGCCCTTCGCGTCGCTGCCGGAGTCGGCGTACACCGCCGTGCTGGACATGCTCGCCGGGCGGTATCCGTCCGATGCCTTCGCCGAGCTGCGCCCCCGCCTGGTGTGGGACCGCGTCGCCCACACCGTCGCCGGGCGTCCGGGAGCCCAGCGGCTGGCGGTCACCTCGGGCGGGACGATCCCCGACCGCGGCCTGTTCGGCGTCTTCCTCGCCGGTGCCGACCCGAAGAAGGGGGGCGGCCGCGTCGGTGAGCTGGACGAGGAGATGGTCTACGAGTCGCGGGTGGGCGATGTGTTCACCCTGGGCACGACCAGCTGGCGCATCGAGGACATCACCCGCGACCGCGTCCTGGTCACCCCCGCTCCCGGCGTCCCGGGCCGGCTGCCGTTCTGGAAGGGCGACCAGCTGGGCCGTCCGCTGGAGCTGGGCCGCGCGCTGGGAGCCTTCCTGCGGGAGGTCGGCGGCCTGGCCCCGGAGGCGGCCCGGGAGCGGCTGGCGGCGGCCGGGCTGGACGAGTGGGCCGTGGACAACGTCCTGGCCTACCTGGACGAGCAGCGGCAGGCCTGCGGACACGTACCCGACGACCGCACGATCGTGGTGGAGCGCTTCCGCGACGAGCTGGGCGACTGGCGGATCGTGATTCACTCCCCCTTCGGGGCCCAGGTGCACGCGCCGTGGGCACTGGCGCTGGGAGCACGGCTGGACGAGCGGTTCGGCATGGACGCGCAGGTGATGCACGCCGACGACGGCATCGTGCTGCGGCTGCCCGACGCCGAGCTGATGGGCTTCGACCTCGGCGGGGACGGGGACTTCGGCGCGACTGCGGTCCCGGTCCCCGCGAACGCACCGGACCACGACCCGGACCGGCCCCCGGTCGGCGCCGCCGACGTCCTGTTCGACCGCGACGAGGTGGAGCGGACCGTCACCGACCAGGTCGGCGGTTCGGCCCTGTTCGCCTCCCGCTTCCGCGAGTGCGCCGCCCGTGCCCTGCTGCTGCCCCGCCGCGACCCCGGCCGGCGCACCCCGCTGTGGCAGCAGCGCCAGCGTGCCGCCCAACTGCTGCGGATCGCCAGTGAGTTCGGGTCGTTCCCGATCGTCCTGGAGGCGGTGCGCGAGTGCCTCCAGGACGTCTTCGACGTACCCGGACTGGCCGAGCTGATGGGCGATGTCGAGTCGCGCCGGGTGCGCCTGGTGGAGGTCACCACACCCGAGCCCTCCCCGTTCGCCCGGTCCCTGCTGTTCGGATACGTCGCCCAGTACCTGTACGAGGGCGACTCCCCGCTCGCCGAGCGCCGCGCCGCCGCGCTGTCGCTGGACTCCCGGCTGCTGGCCGAGCTGCTGGGCCGGGCCGAGCTGCGCGAGCTGCTGGACCCGGAGGTGCTGGCCGGCCTGGAGCGCGAGCTGCAGTGGCTCCCCGGTGGCGGCGACAGCGGGGTCGGGGCAGTCCCCCGGATCAAGGACACCGAGGGCGTCGCCGACGTACTGCGGCTGCTGGGCCCGCTCACCGGTGACGAGCTGACCGAGCGGGGCGCCGAGCCGCAGTGGGCGCGGGAGCTGGAGCACGCCCGCCGCGCCATCCGCGTGCGTATCGCGGGGCGGGAGCACTGGGCGGCGATCGAGGACGCGGGGCGGCTGCGCGACGCGCTGGGCGCGGCGCTGCCCGTCGGCGTGCCCGAGGCCTTCACCGAGCCCGTGGCCGATCCGCTGGGCGACCTGCTGGCCCGGTACGCCCGAACCCACGGTCCGTTCACCACCGCGCGGGCCGCCGGGCGGTTCGGTCTGGGCACCGCGGTCGCCGACGGAGCACTGCACCGGCTGGCCGCGGCCGGCCGGGTGGTCCAGGGTGAGTTCCACCCCTCGGGAAGCGAGCAGGAGTGGTGCGACACGGGTGTGCTGCGGCGGTTGCGCCGCCGCTCCCTGGCCGCGCTGCGCCAGGAGCTGGAGCCGGTGCCGCCCGCCTCGCTCGCCGCGTTCCTGCCCCAGTGGCAGCATCTCGGGGCCGGGGCCAGGGCAGGCGGGCTGCGCGGCATCGACGGGCTGCTGCGGGCCGTCGAGCAGCTCCAGGGCGCCCCCGTGCCCGCCTCCGCCCTGGAGAAGCTGATCCTGCCCTCCCGGGTGGCCGACTACCACCCGGCCATGCTGGACGAGCTGACCGCCACCGGCGAAGTGCTCTGGGCGGGCGCGGGCGCGCTGCCGGGCAAGGACGGCTGGGTCCGCCTCCACCTCGCCGACGCCGCCCCGCTGCTGCTGCTGCCCGAAGCCCTCCCGCTGGAGGCCACCGCGCTCCACCGGGCGGTCCTGGAAGCACTCTCGGGCGGATACGGCCTGTTCTTCCGGCAGATCGCCGACCGGGTGCGCGCCGCCGGTCACGAGGCGTCCGACACCGAACTGGCCGAGGCCGTGTGGGATCTGGCCTGGTCCGGGAGGCTCACGGGTGACACCCTCGCCCCGCTGCGCTCACTGCTCGGTTCCGGCCGCACCGCGGGGGCCACGGCCCACCGCGCCAGGCGGAGCACCCCCCGCGGCCGTTACGGGTCCCTCACCTCCCTGCCGCCCACCGCACCGGCCGGGGCCTCCCGACGCCCCGCCGCCCCCCGCAGCGGCCCCCCGACGGTCGCCGGCCGCTGGTCACTGCTGCCCGACCGGGAGACCGACCCCACCTACCGGGCCCACGCCCTGGCCCGCACCCTGCTGGACCGGCACGGCGTGGTCACCCGGGGCGCGGTCGCCGCCGAGGGAGTCGAGGGCGGCTTCTCGGCCGCCTACCGTGTGCTGTCGGTCTTCGAGGAGAGCGGCCGGGCCCGCCGCGGTTACGTGGTGGAGGGCCTGGGCGCCGCCCAGTTCGCCGTGGACGGCGCGGTGGACCGGCTGCGCGCGATCAGCACGGCCCGCGAGAAACCCGAGGGCACCCGCCCGCGCACCGTCGTACTCGCCGCCTCCGACCCCGCAAGCGCCTACGGCGCCGCCCTTCCCTGGCCCGATCCACCGCCGGCGGACCGGGCGGGGGACGGCGGGCCGGGCCGGGGCAGGGCCACCACGGCCCACAAGCCGGGCCGCAAGGCGGGCTCCCTGGTGGTACTGGTCGACGGCGAGCTCGTCCTCTACCTCGAGCGCGGCGGAAAGACGCTGCTGGCCTGGCGGTCCGAAGGTCCGTCGCTGAATGCCGCGGTCGAGGCGCTGGCCGGGGCCGCGCACCGCGGAATGCTGGGCACCCTCACCGTGGAGCGGGTCAACGGCTGCCCGGCCCTGACCTCCCCCATCGGCGCCGCACTCGAGGCCGCGGGGTTTCACGCCACCCCGCGCGGACTGCGGCTGCGCGCCTGACGGTGTGGCAGCGCGACGGCCGGCGGCCGCCGGTACGAGGATCCGCGAGGCGCATGGGGACGGCGGCGGCGGGAAGCGGCCGAGGAGCGGAACCGAGACCGACAAAGGAGGAGGAACGGCCCGGTGCCCGAGGGAGACACCGTCTGGCGCACCGCCCGGCAGTTGCACCGGGCGCTGTCGGGAGCGCCCCTCGTCCGCTGCGACCTGCGGGTGCCCAGGCTCGCCACCGTGGACCTCACCGGACGCGAGGTGCTGGAGACCGCCGCGCGCGGTAAGCATCTCCTCACCCGCTTCGAGGGGGGCCTGACCCTCCACTCCCATCTGCGGATGGACGGCGCCTGGCGCGTCTACCCACACGGCGGGCGGTGGAGCGGCGGCCCCGGCCACCAGATCCGCGCCGTCCTCACCACCACCGCCCACTCGGCCGTGGGATACCGCCTCCCCGTCCTGGAGCTGCTGCGCACCGCCAACGAGGACAGGGCCGTCGGGCATCTGGGCCCGGACCTCCTGGGCCCGGACTGGGACGCGGCGGAGGCCTTGGACCGCCTGCTGTCGGACCCCGCCCGTCCCGTCGCCGAGGCGTTGCTGGACCAGCGCAACCTGGCCGGGGTCGGCAACGTCTACGCGGCGGAGCTCTGCTTCCTGGCCGGGGTGACGCCCTGGCTGCCGATCGGTGAGGTCCCCTCCCCCGAACGCCTGACGGCCCTGGCGAAGAAGCTGCTGGAGGTCAACAAGGCCCGTGCCCTCCGCGTCACCACCGGCGACGTGCGCGCGGGCCGGAATCTGTGGGTGTACGGCCGTGCCGGGAAACCGTGCCCGCGCTGCGGCACGGCCGTCCGCGTCCGGGAGCCCGGCCCCTCCGCCACCCGGCGTGTGGCGTACTGGTGTCCCGGCTGCCAGACGGGGCCGCCGCCCCCGTCCGTCTGAACGCCGGCTCCGCCCGGACGGCGACCGGATCACGCCCGGCGACGCGACATCACGGGCCCGGCCCGGACGCGTATCGCCGCGTCCGGGCCGGGCCCGTGTGACTCTCTCGCGGCGTGTACTCACACCGCGCCAATCAGGCGGCGACGACGTCCACGGCCTCCGTCGGCGCCTTGATGGTCACCCGTTCCCCCGACCGCTCCGTGACGGACGTCACGGTCACCGGGTTGAGAACGGGACGGCGCATCGGCGCGGGCACCGTGTCGCTCGCCGCGGACTGCGCCAGCTCCGCGAGCGCCAGCTCGTCGCTGACCTCCCGCATCAGCTCGGACATCCGCACGTCCAACGCCTCGCAGATCGAGGCGAGCAGTTCGGAGGAAGCCTCCTTCTGCCCCCGCTCGACCTCGGAGAGGTAGCCGAGCGACACCCGGGCGGACGAGGAGACTTCGCGCAGGGTCCGGCCCTGGCGCTGGCGCTGCCGACGCAGCACGTCACCCAGCAGGCGACGGAGCAGAATCATCGGTGGCTCCCTCCTAGGACCGCTGACCCGGATCCTTCTTGCCCCACCGTACCGCCTTGGACCGCGGCCGTGCGGGGAGCGATGCTGTGTTCACTCAGGGCTGCAAACATCCATTCCCCCCACTGTGTTCCGTATCCTTTGCCGGCGCATTCTCCATGAGTTCGCTCAAGAGCAGCCGGATGACCGCCCGTACGCTTCCGGCTCGGATCTGCGCACGGTCGCCGTCCAGACTCAGTTCCAGCGCCACGCAGCTGGCACCCCGGCCGGCCTCCTCCGAGCCCGCGGAGCCGTCCGCCGCGTTCGCCGTCTCCGCCGCGCCCGGTGCCTCCGGCCCGGCGACCGCCACACAGACCATGCCCACCGGCTTGCCGTCCTGCGGCTCGGGACCGGCCACCCCGGTGGTCGCCACGCCCCAGTCCGTTCCCAGTACGCTCCTGACCCCGGCCGCCATCTGCCTGGCCACCTCGGCGTCGACCGCGCCCCGCTCCCGCAGCAGCCCCTCGTCCACCCCGAGGACCTCGTGCTTGACCTCGGTGGCGTAGGCGGTCACCGAACCGCGTACGGTCGCCGAGGCGCCGGGGGCCGCGGTCAGCTCCGCCGTGACGAGCCCTCCGGTCAGCGACTCGGCCGCGGCTACGGTCTCCTTCCGGTCCGCCAGCAGCTTCAGCGCCCGCGCGGTGACCTGTCTGGTCTCGTCGGCACCGTCGTCAAGGGCGGGCCCGGCCTCCCTCTCACCGTTCATCGGCGCGCTCCGACGCCAGGCCGGCCCGCCGCAGGACCAGCGCCTGCCGTACGTAGTCCAGCCCGGTACCGACCGTCAGCACCACGGCCGCGGCCATCACCCACCAGCGCAGCGTGGCCAGCGGTCCGGTCAGGACCAGGATGTACATGCCCACGGCGACGCCCTGGGCGAGGGTCTTCATCTTCCCGCCCCGGCTGGCCGGGATGACGCCGTGCCGGATCACCCAGAAGCGCATCAGGGTGATGCCGATCTCCCGGGAGAGGATCACACCCGTGACCCACCAGGGCAGGTCGGAGAGCGCCGACAGGCAGATCAGCGCCGCACCCATGATCGCCTTGTCCGCGATCGGGTCGGCGATCTTGCCGAAGTCGGTGACCAGGTCGTACCGCCGCGCCAGCTCGCCGTCGAAGAGATCAGTGATCATCGCGACGGAGAAGGCCGCCCAGGCGAAGGAGCGCCAGGCCGGATCGTGCCCCCCGTCGGCGAGCATCAGGAACACGAAGGCCGGCACCAGGAGCAGCCTCACCATGGTGAGGATGTTCGCGATGTTCCACAGGCTCACCGAGCGGACCGCTGCGGCCTTCCGCTGCGCCATGGCTCCACCACCCGCTGCTGAGGCCGGGATGTCCGTCATGCTCCCGCCTCCTCACTTTCGGAGCACCCCCGGACGACGTCCGGAGGAGGCTCGGCAACGAGGTCCACACCCTCGGTCGCCACCACTTTCGCTTCGACCATCCGTCCCGCGGAGAGCTGCGAGGAGTCGGTGAGACCGGCCAGGAACGTCTGCCCGTCGGTCTCGGGAGCCTGGTGCGCTCCGCGCCCGACCGGGCCGTCCTCGCCGCCCACCGACTCCACCAGTACCCGTACGGTCTCGCCGACGCGCTCCTCCGCGCGCTGCGCGGTCAGCTCCTCGGCAAGCCGCGAGATGTGGTCCAGCCGCTCGGCCACCGTCTCGGGGTCGGTCTTGTGCTCGTAGGTCGCCGCTTCGGTACCTTCCTCGTCCGAGTACCCGAAGACTCCGATCGCATCCAGCCTGGCCGCGATCAGAAAACGCTCCAGTTCCGCGAGGTCCGCCTCGCTCTCGCCGGGGAAGCCCACGATGAAGTTCGAGCGGACTCCCGCCCGCGGCGCCCTGGCCCGGATGGTGTCCAGCAGTTCGAGGAAGCGGTCGGTGTCGCCGAAGCGCCGCATGGCGCGCAGCACGCCCGGAGCGGAGTGCTGGAAGGAGAGGTCGAAGTAGGGAGCGACCTTCTCCGTCCCGGTCAGGACGTCGATCAGTCCGGGCCGCATCTCGGCGGGCTGCAGATAGCTCACCCGGACCCGCTCGATGCCGTCCACCGCGGCCAGCTCCGGCAGCAGCGTCTCCAGAAGGCGGATGTCGCCGAGGTCCTTGCCGTAGGAGGTGTTGTTCTCGGAGACCAGCATGACCTCCTTCACGCCCTGCTCCGCCAGCCAGCGGGTCTCGCCCAGCACGTCCGAGGGGCGCCGGGAGACGAAGGCCCCGCGGAAGGAGGGGATGGCGCAGAACGAGCACCGCCGGTCGCAGCCGGAGGCCAGTTTCACCGAGGCGACCGGACTGGTGTCCAGGCGTCTGCGCAGCGGCGCCCGCGGGCCCGAGGCCGGGGCCACTCCGTCGGGCAGGTCGGCGGGGGCCGAAGCGGTCGCGGCGGCGTCACCGTGCCCGGGCAGCGCGACGGCGGCGCCCTGCCGCTCCGCCGGGCTGATGGGCAGGAGTTTGCGGCGGTCCCTGGGAGCGTGGGGGACGTGGACGCCGCCGGAGAGGATGGTGCGCAGGCGGTCGGAGATGTCGGCGTAGTCGTCGAAACCGAGCACGCCGTCGGCTTCCGGCAGCGCCTCGGCCAGCTCCTTGCCGTAGCGCTCGGCCATACAGCCGACCGCGACCACGGCCTGGGTGCGGCCGCCCCCTTCACCGGCCGCCGCCTTGAGGTCGCCTGCCTCCAGCAGGGCGTCCACGGAGTCCTTCTTGGCGGCCTCCACGAAGCCGCAGGTGTTGACGACGGCGACGTCCGCGTCGGCGGCTTCCTCGACGAGCTCCCAGCCGTCCGCCGCCAGGCGGCCTGCGAGTTCCTCCGAGTCCACCTCGTTGCGGGCGCATCCAAGGGTGACGAGGGCGACGGTACGGCGTTCGGGCATGGGATCAAGCCTACTTCGTCCCACCCGTCCCGCCCGCCGCCAGGGTTGCGTCACCCCTGTTCCGGGTCTCCCTTGGTGTAGCTGACGCGCTGCACCTGGCCGACCTCGCCGACCTTGTCGACCTCCTTGCCGTTGACGAAGAGGGTGACCGCGCCGGCGTTGCCGAGCACCAGGTCGATCCGCTTGTCGTCGGTGAAGGTCCTGGAGTCGCCGTTCCGGAGGACGCCCTCCTCCAGCAGCCGCCCGTTGTGAGCCTCGGCGGAGAACCAGCTCTTGCCGTCCTCCGCGACCAGCTTGATCGTGACCTTGTCGGCGGGCACGGCGGCGATGGCGCTCTCGGAGACGGACGGGTCCGGGTCGGGCTCGGCGGGCTTGGCCGGGTTCGGCTCGCCGGCGGGATCCGGCGACGGGCCGTCCTGGGCCACCGGGGTGCGTGCCGGGTCGTCGCCGCCGCTGAAGAGGGTGAAGCCGACGAAGCCCACCACGGCCACGATCGCGACGACCATGGCGGCCGTCCAGTTCGGGCGGCTCGGTTCGGGGCGGATGCGTTCGGCCTCGAAGAGTGCGGCGGCGGGGGTGGGCGCCGGACGACCGCCGTGCTCGGCGTCGTACTGCGCCACCAGCTCGTCCGGATCCAGGCCGACGGCCTTGGCGAGGGTGCGGACATGGCCGCGGGCGTAGACGTCGCCTCCGCACCGGGAAAAGTCGTCCTGTTCGATGGCGTGCACGATCAGGACGCGCACACGGGTGGTCGCGCTGACCTCGTCCACCGTCAGTCGCGCGTCGATACGGGCTTTCTGGATCGCCTGACCGACCGAAGGCCGGCCTTCTGGGGGAGAGTTGCCGATGGACACGGGGGCGCCTTTCGAGCGTGTAGCCACCTGCCGGGTGTTCAGTCTAGAGGGGGTGTGGAAGGGGCGGGCAAGCGGGCGGAGGGAGCCCATCCGCCATAGGGATGGCCGTACCGCCCATCGGTGAACACCGACCGCACCCTCCTCCACTTTGACGTCTTGCCAGGGAAAACGGTTGCCCAGCTCATCCTTACGAGTGAGTTTCTCCGCGGATCACCGCGAGCACGTCGTCCAGTTCGTCGGGCTTGACCAGAACGTCCCGCGCCTTGGAGCCCTCGCTTGGGCCGACCACCCCGCGTGACTCCATCAGGTCCATCAGCCTGCCCGCCTTGGCGAACCCCACACGCAGCTTGCGCTGGAGCATCGAGGTGGACCCGAACTGCGTGTTGACCACCAGCTCGGCCGCCTGGCACAGCAGGTCCAGGTCGTCGCCGATCTCCTCGTCGATCTCCTTCTTCCTGCTCTGCCCGACCGTGACGTCGTCACGGAATACCGGGGCCATCTGCTTCTTGCAGTGCATCACGACGGCCGCGACCTCGTCCTCGGTCACGAACGCGCCCTGCATACGGGTGGGCTTGCCCGCACCCATCGGCAGGAACAGCCCGTCGCCCTTGCCGATCAGCTTCTCGGCGCCCGCCTGGTCGAGGATGACCCGGCTGTCGGAGAGCGAGGAGGTGGCGAAGGCCAGACGCGAGGGCACGTTCGCCTTGATCAGTCCGGTGACGACGTCGACGGACGGGCGCTGGGTGGCCAGCACCAGGTGGATGCCCGCCGCCCGCGCGAGCTGGGTGATCCGCACGATCGCGTCCTCCACGTCGCGCGGCGCCACCATCATCAGGTCGGCCAGCTCGTCCACGATGACCAGCAGGTACGGGTAGGGGGCGAGCTCCCGCTCACCGCCCTCGGCGGCCTTCACCTTCCCCGAGCGCACCGCGGCGTTGAAGTCGTCGATGTGGCGGAAGCCGTAGGCGGCCAGGTCGTCGTAGCGCAGGTCCATCTCGCGCACGACCCACTGCAGCGCCTCGGCGGCCTTCTTGGGGTTGGTGATGATCGGGGTGATCAGGTGCGGGATGCCCTCGTACGCGGTCAGCTCCACCCGCTTGGGGTCCACCAGCACCATCCGGACATCCTCCGGGGTGGACCGGATCATCACCGAGGTGATCAGGCAGTTGATGCAGGAGGACTTTCCCGAGCCGGTCGCGCCCGCCACCAGAATGTGCGGCATCTTCGCCAGGTTGGCGGTGACGTACCCGCCCTCGACGTCCTTGCCGAGACCGGCCAGCAGCGGATGGTCGTCGCCGGCGGCCTCCGCCAGCCGGAGTACGTCACCGAGGTTGACCATCTCCCGGTCGGTGTTGGGGATCTCGACGCCGACCGCCGACTTCCCGGGGATCGGGCTGATGATGCGCACGTCCGGGCTGGCCACGGCGTAGGCGATGTTCTTGGCCAGTGCGGTGATCTTCTCGACCTTCACCGCCGGGCCCAGCTCCACCTCGTAGCGCGTGACCGTCGGGCCGCGGGTGAAGCCGGTGACGACGGCGTCCACCTTGAACTCGGAGAAGACGGTCGTCAGCGACTCCACGACCGCGTCGTTGGCCGCGCTGCGGGTACGGCCCGGCCCACCGCGCTCCAGCAGGTCCAGCGAGGGCAGCGCGTAGGTGACGTCTCCGGCCAGCCGAAGCTGCTCGGCACGCGGCGGCAGGGAGTCGGAGGGCGGCTCGGCCGGCGCCCTGGTCAGGTCCGGCACGGGGACGGTCCGCCCCTCCCGCGCCGCGCTCTCCCCCTCGTCCCGGCCGCCCCGCTCCGTGCGGACCGAGCTGGTGAGGTCCGCGACCAGCGGCGAGGGCTGTACGCCGTGCAGGACCGCGCCATCCATCTGGGCCGCCGCGGCGGCGGCCACGTCCACCGCGCCGAGGGAGCCGGAGCCGTCCCGGGTGTGCGGAGCCCGGGGAGCACGGCGGGAGCGGCGCCGGTCGTCCAGCGCCTCCTTCTCGGCCTCGAACGCGCCATCGCCGTCCTTGCGCAGTCTCGTCCGTCGCGGCCGGGGCTCCCCCTCGCCGTACGCGCCGCGATCGCCGTACCCCTGCGGCCCGCCGTGGGAGCCGGCGTCCTCCGCCACCAGGCCCAACCGCACACCCAGTTGACGCAGCCGCTGGGGGACGGCGTTGACAGGGGTGGCGGTGACGACGAGCAACCCGAAGACGGTCACCAGCAGCAGCAGCGGTACGGCCAGGGCCGCGCTGACGGTGAGCACCAGCGGCTGGGAGACCGCCCAGCCGATCATGCCGCCCGCGTCCCGTACCGCCTCGTGGCCCTCGCCGCGCCCCGGCGAGCCGCAGGCGATGTGCACCAGCCCCAGCACGCCGACGGCCAGCGCGGACAGCCCGATGACGATGCGTCCGTTGGCCTCCGGCTTCTCCGGATGACGCATCAGCCGCACCGCCACGGTACCCAGCAGCACCGGCGCCACCAGGTCCATACGCCCGAAGGCCCCGGTCACCAGCATCTCGACCAACTCGCCCACCGGCCCCCGCAGGTTCGACCAGGTGCCGGCCGCGACCACCAGGGCGATGCCCAGCAGCAACAGCGCCACCCCGTCCTTGCGGTGCGCCGGGTCCAGCCCCCTGGCCCCGCGGCCTATGCCTCGCAGCAGCGCCCCGACGGTGTGGGCGACCCCGAGCCAGACGGCTCTGACCAGACGGAACACCGCGTTGGTGGGAGACGGCGCTGGTCTGGGCGGAGCCTTCGCCGCCGGCTTCCTGGGCGCGGCAGGCCTCGATGCCGGGGCTTTTCTGACGGGAGCCTTCTTGGCGGGCGCCTTCTTGGCGGCCTTGCCGGACGTACGTGAGGCCATGGTGCCGAGATTACCCGCGAGAGCCCCTCAGGACACGGACACCCGTACGGTCGGCGGGACAGGGCCCGGTCCGCCCGGCCTCCGGCGCACAGGGCTCCGCGGCGTGACGCCCCGTCGGAGCGGTCATACCTCCGGCGAGGGGTCAGTTCTGCGACGGGAGCGAGGCCGACCGGCCGTCGTTGCCCGGCTCCAGCGCGTCCAGCGCGCGTCGCAGACCGGTGAGCTTGCGCTCCAGATGGGCGGCCGTGGCGACGGCCGCGGCGTCCGGGGATTCGTCCAGGTGCTTGGACAGCGCCTCGGCCTGCTCCTCCACCGCCGCCAGCCGCGCGGAGAGTTCGGCCAGCAGCCCCGCGGGCTCCGCCCTCTTGTCGCCGTCCTCGCCGGAACCCCGGCCGTCCAGCTGGAGCCGTAGCAGGGCGGCCTGCTCACGCAGCTGAACGTTCTTCATGTACAGGTCGACGAAGACCGACACCTTCGCCCGCAGCACCCACGGGTCGAACGGCTTGGAGATGTAGTCCACCGCGCCGGCCGCGTAGCCGCGGAAGGTGTGGTGCGGACCGTGGTTGATGGCCGTGAGGAAGATGATCGGGATGTCCCGGGTACGCTCCCGCCGCTTGATGTGGGCGGCGGTCTCGAAGCCGTCCATGCCCGGCATCTGCACGTCCAGCAGGATGACCGCGAAGTCGTCCGTGAGCAACGCCTTGAGCGCCTCCTCCCCTGACGATGCCCGTACCAGCGTCTGGTCCAGCGCGGAGAGGATGGCCTCCAACGCCAGCAGATTCTCCGGTCGGTCATCGACCAGGAGGATCTTGGCCTTCTGCACCATGGCCCGTCCTCCTCGCCCCGGCAGCGCTCTGGACGCCGCCACCGGCAACGACTCCTTTGCGCCGCCCGTTCCTGTGCCGGTCATGGTAGCCCCACCTCGCGGCCCACCACACCCTGTCACCGAGATGTCACTGTGCACGTATCCGAAACGCCGCGAGAGGCCCGAAGGTTCCCCGATTGCAGCATTTCCGCATCTAATGCGTCGCACTTCACCGACACGCCGCCGACCACGAAACCATCGCACATCACTCCCCGCGCATCCACCGCGCCATGACGGACAGCAGATGATCGGTGTCCACCGGCTTGGTGACGTAGTCGGAAGCACCGGCCTCGATGCTCTTCTCGCGGTCGCCCTTCATCGCCTTCGCCGTCAGTGCGACGATCGGCAGCCCGGCGAACTGCGGCATCCGCCGGATCGCCGCGGTCGTGGCGTATCCGTCCATCTCCGGCATCATGATGTCCATCAGGACGATCGCCACGTCGTCGTGCTGCTCCAGCACCTCGATGCCCTCGCGTCCGTTCTCGGCGTAGAGCACCTGCAGGCCGTTCTGCTCCAGCACGCTGGTGAGCGCGAAGACGTTGCGGATGTCGTCGTCGACGATGAGCACCTTCTCACCGCCGAAGACGCCCCGCGGACGCTCCTCAGCCCTCCGGACGGGGTCGTCCTGCCACACTTCCCCGCCGCGCTCCGCCTCCCGCGGCGCGGGCTGCTTCCGCGGCATGGGCGGAATCTGACGGCGGCGGGACGCGAGCGCCGCCGCGGCACGCTCGGCGGCGGGCACATCCAGGGTACCGCCGGCCTCCCGGACCGGCCCCTCCTCGGCACCGGAAGGAGCACCGGACACGGTGGGCGCGCCGAACCCGCCCGACTCTCCCTCGGCCGCACGCGAGGCCTCCGGAGAGACCTCGCCCGGCGGCTGCGGATAACCCTGTGGCTGGGACTCGATGGAGGTGAGGGGCAGGTAGAGGGTGAACGTCGAGCCGCGGCCCGGCTCGCTGACCGCGTAGATCTCGCCGCCGAGCAGCCGTGCGATCTCCCGGCTGATGGACAGCCCCAGCCCGGTGCCGCCGTACTTGCGGCTGGTCGTGCCGTCCGCCTGCTTGAAAGCCTCGAAGATCACACGCATCTTGCTCTGCGCGATCCCGATACCGGTGTCGGTCACCGAGAAGGCGACCAGACCGGAGTCGGCATCGCGCAGCGAGCCGTGCTCCAGCATCTGCTCGCGGATCGACTCCGGCACGTCCGACCCGGCCGAGCGGATCACCAGCTCGACCGCACCGCTGTCGGTGAACTTCACCGCGTTCGACAACAGGTTGCGCAGGACCTGCAGCAGGCGCTGCTCGTCGGTGTGAAGAGTGGGGGGCAGCTCCGGCGAGACCCGTACGGAGAAGTCGAGCCCCTTCTCCGCGGTGAGCGGCCGGAAGGTCGCCTCCACGTAGTCCACCAGCTGCACCAGCGCGATACGGGTCGGGCTGACGTCCATCTTGCCGGCCTCGACCTTGGACAGGTCCAGGATGTCGTTGATCAGCTGGAGCAGATCGGACCCGGCGCCGTGGATCGTCTCGGCGAACTCCACCTGCTTGGGCGAGAGGTTCCCCTCGGCGTTGTCGGCCAGCAGCTTTGCGAGGATCAGCAGCGAGTTGAGCGGGGTGCGCAGCTCGTGCGACATGTTCGCCAGGAACTCGGACTTGTAGCGCATCGAGACCGCGAGCTGCTCGGCGCGCTCCTCCAGGACCTGCCGGGCGTCCTCGATCTCGGAGTTCTTGATCTCGATGTCGCGATTGGTCTTGGCCAGCAGTTCCGCCTTCTCCTCCAGTTCCTCGTTCGACGCCTGCAGAGCGCGCTGCCTGCTCTCCAGTTCCACCGACCGCTCCTGGAGCTGCTCGGCCAGTTCCTGGGACTGCCGCAGGAGCACCTCGGTCTTGGTGTTGACGCTGATGGTGTTGACGCTGGTGGCGATCATCTCCGCGATCTGGTTCAGGAAGTCCTTCTGGATCTGGTTGAAGGGCTGGAAGGTGGCCAGTTCGATGACGCCGAGCACCCTGCCCTCGAAGAGCAGTGGCAGCACGATCACCTGGGCGGGCGGCGCCTCACCGAGCCCGGAGGCGATCTTCAGATAACCGGGTGGCGCCTGCTCGACGAGGAGTGTGCGCTTCTCCTCGGCCGCGATGCCCACCAGGGACTCGCCGGGCAGGAAGGTGGTGGGCATGGTGCCCGGGGAGTAGCCGTAGGTGCCGATCATCCGCAGCTCGTACGAACCGTCCTCACTCGCCCCCACGCCGAGTTCCGGGCCACCGCCGGTCGGGGCCGCGACGAAGAAGGCGCCGTGCTGGGCGGAGACCACCGGAGTCAGCTCGCTCATGATCAGCCGTGCCACGTCCTCCAGGTCGCGGCGGCCCTGCATCAGACCGGAGATCCGGGCGAGGTTGCCCTTGAGCCAGTCCTGCTCCTGGTTGGCGAGCGTGGTCTCGCGCAGCGTGGCGATCATGGTGTTGACGTTGTCCTGCAGAGCCAGGATCTCGCCCGCGGCGTCCACGTCGATCTTCACGTTGTGGTCGCCGCGGGTCACCGCGGCGGCGACCGCCGCGATGGCGCGCACCTGGCGGGTCAGATTGCCCGCCATCTCGTTCACCGACTCGGTGAGGTCCTTCCAGGTGCCCGAGACACCGTCGACCCGCGCCTGGCCGCCCAGCTGACCCTCGGTGCCCACCTCGCGGGCGACGCGGGTGACCTGCTCGGCGAACGAGGAGAGCTGGTCGACCATCGTGTTGATGGTGGTCTTCAGCGCCAGGATCTCGCCGCGCGCGTCGATGTCGATCTTCTTGGTGAGATCGCCCTTGGCGATCGCGGTGGTGACCATCGCGATGTTGCGGACCTGGCCGGTGAGGTTGGAGGCCATGGAGTTCACGGACTCCGTCAGGTCCTTCCAGGTGCCCGACACTCCCGGCACATGGGCCTGGCCGCCCAGGCTCCCCTCGGTGCCCACCTCGCGCGCCACCCGCGTCACCTCGTCGGCGAACGACGACAGGGTCGTCACCATGGTGTTGACGGTGTCCGCGAGCTGGGCGACCTCGCCGCTGGCCTCCACGGTGACCTTCTTGGTCAGATCGCCGTTGGCGACCGCGGTGGCGACCTGGGAGATGTTGCGCACCTGCCCCGTCAGGTTGGACGCCATCAGGTTGACGTTCTCGCTCAGGTCCTTCCAGATGCCGGTGACCCCCGGCACATGGGCCTGGCCGCCCAGGATGCCCTCGGTGCCCACCTCGCGCGCCACCCGCGTGACCTGCTCGGCGAACGACGACAACTGGTCCACCATCGTGTTCACGGTCGTCACCAGGGCGAGGATCTCCCCCTTGGCGTCGACGGTGATCTTCTTGGACAGGTCGCCCCGCGCGACCGCGGTGGTGACCTCGGCGATGTTGCGTACCTGGGAGGTGAGGTTGTTCGCCATGCCGTTGACGGACTGGGTGAGGTCCTTCCAGGTGCCCGAGACCCCCTCGACCTCGGCCTGGCCGCCCAGGATGCCCTCCGTGCCCACCTCGCGCGCCACCCGCGTGACCTGCTCGGCGAACGACGACAACTGGTCCACCATCGTGTTGAGTGTGTTCTTCAGCTCCAGGATCTCGCCGCGCGCGTCCACGTCGATCTTCTGCGACAGGTCGCCCCGCGCCACCGCCGTCGCGACCTGGGCGATGTTGCGCACCTGAGCCGTGAGATTGCCCGCCATACCGTTGACCGAGTCGGTCAGGTCGCGCCATACCCCGGCCACTCCCGGCACCTGCGCCTGGCCGCCCAGACGCCCCTCGGTGCCCACCTCGCGGGCGACGCGGGTGACCTGGTCGGCGAAGGCGGACAGTTGGTCGACCATCGTGTTGATGGTGTTCTTCAGCTCCAGGATCTCGCCGCGCGCGTCGACCTCGATCTTCTGCGACAGGTCGCCCCGCGCCACCGCCGTCGTCACCTGGGCGATGTTGCGCACCTGGGAGGTGAGATTGCCCGCCATGAAGTTGACTGAGTCGGTCAGGTCCTTCCAGGTGCCCGAGACGCCGTCGACCCGCGCCTGGCCGCCCAGACGTCCCTCGGTGCCCACGTCCCGGGCCATCCGGGTCACCTGCTCGGCGAACGACGACAGCTGGTCGACCATGGTGTTGACGGTGTTCTTCAGCTGGAGCATCTCGCCGGAGACGTCCACCGTGACCTTCTGCGACAGGTCGCCGTTGGCGACCGCCGTCGTCACCTGCGCGATGTTGCGGACCTGGCCGGTGAGGTTGCGGAAGGCGGTGTTCACCGAGTCGGTGAGGTCCTTCCACGTCCCGGCCGCACCCGGCACCTGCGCCTGACCGCCCAGCTCGCCCTCGACACCGACCTCCCGGGCGACCCGGGTGACCTCGGAACCGAAGGCGGAGAGCTGGTCGACCATGGTGTTGACGGTGTTCTTCAGCTCCAGCATCTCACCGGAGACGTCCACCGTGACCTTCTGCGACAGGTCGCCGTTGGCGACCGCCGTCGTCACCTGCGCGATGTCCCGCACCTGAGCCGTGAGGTTGCGGAAGGCGGTGTTCACCGAGTCGGTGAGGTCCTTCCACGTCCCGGCCGCACCCGGCACCTGCGCCTGACCGCCGAGGACTCCCTCGGTGCCCACCTCGCTGGCGGCGCGCGTCACCTCGTCGGCGAACGTCCGCAGCGTCTCCGTCATGGTGTTGATGGTGTCGGCGAGCTGCGCCACCTCGCCGCGCGCGTTCACCGTCACCTTCTGCGACAGGTTGCCGTTGGCGACCGCGGTGGTCACCCGTGCGATCTCACGCACCTGGGAGGTGAGGTTGCCCGCCATGGTGTTGACGGAGTCGGTGAGGTCCTTCCACACGCCGCCGGCGCCGGGCACCCGCGCCTGGCCGCCGAGCTGGCCCTCGGTGCCCACCTCGCGGGCGACGCGTGTCACCTCGGACTGGAAGGCGGAGAGCTGGTCGACCATGGTGTTGACGGTGTTCTTCAGCTCCAGCATCTCACCGGCCACGTGCACGGTGACCTTGCGGGACAGATCGCCCTTGGCGACCGCGGTGGTCACCAGCGCGATGTCGCGGACCTGGGCGGTCAGCCGGGACGCCATCGTGTTGACGGAGTCGGTCAGGTCCTTCCAGGAGCCGGACATGCCGCGCACCCGCGCCTGACCGCCCAGCTTCCCCTCGGTGCCCACCTCGCTGGCTACGCGCGTCACCTCGTCGGTGAACGTCGAGAGCTGGTCGACCAGCCCGTTGACGGTGCGCCCCACCTTCAGGAACTCGCCCCGCAGCGGATGCGTCGCCCCGCCCGGCCCCTGGACCCGCAGGTCCATCCGCTGCTCCAGGTCTCCCTCGGCCACCGCCGACAGCACCCGGCCGACCTCGGAGACGGGCCGCACCAGATCGTCCACCAGCGCGTTCGACGCGTCGATGGCCGTGGCCCAGGCCCCCTCGCAGGCTCCCGTTTCCAGGCGCTCGGTCAGCTTGCCGTCCTTGCCGACCACCCTGCGCACCCGTGCCAGCTCGCTGGTCAGATGGAGGTTGCGGTCGGCGACCTCGTTGAAGACGGCGGCGATCTCGGCCATCGGGCCGTCGCCGGTGACGGTGAGGCGTTTGCGGAAGTTCCCGTCCCGCATCGCCTCCAGGGCGGTCAGCAGCCGGTTGACCGCGGCCACCTCAACCTCGACCACTCCGTTTGCCCGAGACCGTCCGCTTCTCGTGCGCGTGCTGGCGCCTCGCGCCGCTCCGCCAGACTGCACCGTGTCCCTCCCGCTGGGTCGAACGTTCCGCCCGGGCATTCACTTCGAGCCCTCCCAGTGTTTCACCATGGTGGAACCAGGCGATAACAGTTCGGCAGCATCGCACACCACCGACTGAACGCCTCAAGGGGGAAACACCCGCATCCGGGGCCCGCCGGTACTGCGAACGTAAGTAACCTGGCATCCGGCTGTCCATCCGCTCCGGCCCGCCGGACGGGAAGGACACGTGGTCACGACGGGTATTCGAAGGGGCGCTGCGGTGGACGAGGCGAGTGCCGGGCAGCGGCTGGCCGCGGCGGTGGGCGCCCAGCGGGTCCCCCTGCCGCCCGCGCGTACGGACAGCGACGACGGATCCATGGGGAGAACAGTGATCACGGCGCGAGCAGCGGCCACCTTCGAGCCGGTCGGACGCTCGGTCGCGAGTGCCCGCGCCTTCGTTCGCGACACCCTCCAGGGCTGGGGCCTGGCCGACATCGTCGACGACGCCGTCGTCCTCACCAGCGAGCTGGTCACCAACGCGGTCGTCCACGCCGGCACCGCCGCCGACATCCTGTGCCTGCGCGACGGCGACGGAAGCGTGCGCGTGGAGGTCGCCGACCACTATCCCGACCGCGGACTGCCCGTCCAGGACCTGGGCCACCACTTCGGCGACCCCGACCGCGAGGGCGGCCGCGGACTGCTGCTGTGCGCCTCGCTCGCCGACCGCTGGGGGGTGGAGTACACCTCCGTCGACAAACGCGTCTGGTTCCGCCTGGAGCTTCCCGAGCGCCCGGTCGGCACCCGCAGCGCCGGCCCCGCCCTCCCCGACAGCGCCCTGCCCGCGACCGACACCCGGGTCCGCGTCGCCGTCCTGCAGGTCGACCGCTCCGGCGCCGTCTCCGCCTGGAACGACGACGCCCGCGAACTGTTCGGCTACACCGCCGAACAGGTCACCGGCAGGCCGCTGACCGACCTCGCCGCCTGGCCCCACACCCCCGGTATCGGCACCGGCATCGCCGAGGCCCTGGCCCTCTCCCGGTGGGAGGGCTCCTACGGCGTCCGCGGCGCGGACGGCCGCACCATCCCGGTCTACGCCTCCCACCTGCGCGTACGTGACGCCGACGGCGAGCCGTCCACCGTCTGCCTACTGGTGCGCGACCACGAGCGCGCGGTGCTGCAGTCCCCCGCACGCGGCGCGGCACCCGACTCCGCAAGCACCTCCGAGAGCCGTGACCGGGCCGGCGCCGACCCCTTCGAGGCTTTCATCGGCTCCCCTGCCCCGGACGACCTCGACGGCCTCCTCCAGCGCACCGTGGAGCGCGCCCGCGACATGCTCGACGGCGACGCCGCCTTCCTCCTGCTGGCCACGGACGACGAGACCGAGCTGGAGGTCCGCGCCACCACCGGTCTGCCCTCCGCCCGTCAGCGCTTCGCCCGCGTTCCCGTCGAGACGGGCAGCGGCCGCTACGGCTCGGCCCGGATGCCCTCCGTCCACGAGGACCTCTCCGCGGTACCCGGTGCGGTCCCCCTGCTGGAGGGGACGGGCATGCGCTCGGTCGTCACCGTCCCGATGAAGGTCGAGGGGCGGCTGACCGGCTCCCTGGGCGTGTCGGCCGAGTCCGCGGGCCGCTACACCAACGAGGAGGCCCTACGGCTGCAGTTCGCCGCCGACCGGATCGCGCTCGCGGTGGAGTCCGCGCGCCTGACCGAACTGGAGCGGCTGCGCCGCGGCTCGCTGTCCTTCCTCGTCGAGGCGTCCGACCTGCTCGCCGGCACCCTCGACCGTGACCAGACGCTCGCCCTGATGGCCCAGATGACGGTCCCCACCCTCGCCACCTGGTGTGCCGTCTACACCATCGCGGACCAGTCCGCCGAGCCCGAGCTCTCCTACGTCCTGCACGAAGACGAGGACCGCATCGACGGCCTCAAGGCACTGCTGTCCAAGGTTTCCCCGCCCGACCCGGTGCCCACTCCCGGCGCGCGGGTGTGGAGCGCCCCCGGCGACGCGGCGCACTCCGCCGCTCTGCGGACCTCCCTGCGCAGCCTGGGCCTGGACCAGAGCGGCCTCTCCCTCGACCGCCTCCCGGCCTCCATCTCCTCGAACGTCGCCGGCACCACTCTCGCCACCGCCGCCACGGTCAGCGGGGAGACCGTGGTGCTGCCGCTGGTGGCCCGCAATCGTGTCATCGGCATGCTCACCCTGGGCAAGCCTGCCGAGGAGCGCTTCCGCCAGGAGATCCTGGAACTGGCAGAGGACCTCTCCCGCCGGGCCGCCCTCGCCCTGGACAACGCCCGGCTCTACAGCGAGCGCACGGCCATCAGCCAGTCCCTTCAGCGCAGTCTGCTGCCGCCCGAACTCCCCGATGTCCCCGGCGTCGAGGTCGAGGTCATCTACCGCGCCGCGGGTGAGGGGAACGAGGTCGGCGGCGACTTCTACGACCTCTTCCCCATCCGTGACGGCGCGTACGGCTTCGCCATCGGCGACGTCTGCGGCACCGGCCCCGAGGCCGCGGCCGTCACCGGGCTGGCCCGCCACGCGCTGCGTCTGCTGGCCCGTGAGGGCTTCGGAGGCCCGGCCGTGCTGGAACGACTCAACGCCGCGATCCTCGACGAGGGCGCCCGCAGCCGGTTCCTGACCCTGCTCTACGGTGAGTTGTGGCCCCAGCCGAAGGGCGGCGCCGTCCTCCGGGTCGTCTGCGCGGGCCATCCGCTTCCGCTTCGTCTACGCCAGGACGGCACCGTCGAGCCGGCCGCCGAGCCCCAGCCGCTGCTCGGCGTGATAGACGACCTGGAACTGTACGAGGAGACCGTCACCCTCGATCCGGGCGATGTTCTGCTGTGCGTCACCGACGGCGTGACCGAGCGCCGCGAGGGCGACCGCATGCTCGGCGACGACGGTCTCGCCGATGTCCTCACCACGTGTACGGGCCTGACGGCGGGCGCGGTGGCCGCGCGCATCATGCGCGCGGTGGAGCGTTTCGCCGCCGACGCCCCCTCCGACGACATGGCGATCCTCGCGATGCGCGTCCCCGAGTGACGGCGGGCGTACCTGCGGCCGCACTCCGAGACGACGAGGCCCCCGCCTTGCGGCGGGGGCCTCGTCGTCTTGGAGCCCCAATACGGAATCGAACCGTAGACCTTCTCCTTACCATGGAGACGCTCTGCCGACTGAGCTATTGGGGCGAGCCAGCGAGCCAGCGAGATAGATCATACCTGAATCCCGGGGCGCCTTTGACCACCCGGGGCCGGCCGCCTTCACCGGGCTCCCTCCCGGCCCTCAGCAGGCCGGTTCCATCAGCAGACCACCCAGCGCGTTGCAGGCCGAGACGATTCGCTGCAGCTCGCGGCGGGTCATCGAGGCCTCCAGCGGCAGCGCCAGGCATTCCCCCACCGCTCGCTCGGTCTCAGGCAGCCGGACGTCCGTCCGGAACTCCGGCAGACGGTGCACAGGGGTCCTCACCGGCACGTGGCAGCACACGCCGCGGGCCCGCAGGGCATGCTTGAAAGCGTCCCTGTCGGGCCGCCCGTTCCCCGGTACCCTCACCACGTACTGCTCGTAGCCGTGGCGCACCCCGGCCGCGGCCCGCGGGACGATCACGCCGGTCAGCCTCGCGCTCAGGAAATCGGCGTGCTGCCTGCGCCGAGCGGTCTCCACCGAGGAGACGAGAGCCGGCGTCCCGGGTTCGACCACCTTCATCCCGTGGTGCTGCGCCAGTGCGTGCAGACAGACCATGTCGGCGGGGTGGCCGAAGAGGTGCACGGGGATCACCGCGGCGGTCCGCTCATTCACCGCCTCGGCAACGGAAGTGGGGTCGATGCAGAGACTCCCGGGGTCGATGTCGGCGAAGACGGGCAGCGCACCGGTCTCCCGTACGGCCGCCGCCACCTCACTGTCGCAGTACGCGGGCACGATCACCTCATCCCCGATGCCTATGCCCTGCTTCTCCAGTCCGGTTCGCAGCGCGCCGCTCGGCGTCATCGTCCCCATGCCCGAGATACTCGCGGCGTCACATGAACTCCCGGTTACACAACGCAGAAAGGCCGTGGTCCCCGGAGCTAACTCCGGGGACCACGGCTGAATAATTGTTCGGCGGCGTCCTACTCTCCCACACGGTCCCCCATGCAGTACCATCGGCGCTGAAAGGCTTAGCTTCCGGGTTCGGAATGGAACCGGGCGTTTCCCTCTCGCTGTGACCACCGAAACAC
>NZ_JAJFAU010000068.1:6878-24964 GCF_022614595.1 Streptomyces sp. CNQ085 | reverse complement strand
GGCCACCGGCGCGCGGCGCTCCGGAGGTCCGGCGGGCGGTAGCGGGACCCGCCCGTCCACGCACCCGGCCCCGTGCCCGGCCTCGTCCCGGTCCAACCGCACGGCGCCCCGCGCCGCTCGTACCGTCACCTGCTCGCTCCCCTGCGTCCTCGGCCGTACCGCTGTCCCGGCCAGCGTAGAGGCGCCGCCCCGGCCCCCGCGTCCGCCGCCCGCCCTGCGAGACGGCCGCGTGCCACAATCGCGGCCAGGGCCGGCGGGCGGGACCCGGGCGGGCCGGCGGGCCTAGAGGTCGACCTCCCGCATCAGCATGCCGACCTCCGTGTTGGTCAGCCGGCGCAGCCAGCCGGACTTCTGGTCGCCCAGCGCGATGGGGCCGAAGCGGGTGCGCACCAGCTTGTCGACGGGGAAGCCGACCTCGGCGAGCATGCGGCGGACGATGTGCTTGCGGCCCTCGTGGAGGGTGACCTCGACGAGGTAGTTCTTGCCCGTGTTCTCCACGACCTTGAAGTGGTCGGCGCGGGCGTAGCCGTCCTCCAGCTTGACGCCGTCCTTGAGCCGCTTGCCCAGGTCGCGTGGGATGGGCCCCTGGATCGCGGCGAGGTAGGTCTTCGCCACGCCGTAGCGGGGGTGGGTGAGGCGGTGGGCCAGCTCGCCGTGATTGGTGAGCAGGATCAGGCCCTCGGTCTCGGTGTCGAGACGGCCGACGTGGAACAGCCGGGTCTCGCGGTTGGTGACGTAGTCGCCCAGACACTGGCGGCCTTCGGGGTCCTCCATGGAGGAGACGACGCCGGCGGGCTTGTTGAGCGCGAAGAACAGGTAGGACTGCGTGGCGATCGTCAGGCCGTCGACCTTGATCTCGTCCTTCTCCGGGTCCACCCGCAGTCCCTGCTCGACCACGATCTCGCCGTTGACCTCGACCCGGCGCCGGTCGATCAGCTCCTCGCAGGCCCGGCGCGAGCCCATGCCGGCGCGGGCCAGGACCTTCTGCAGCCTCTCGCCCTCCGTCTCGCCGAAGGTCTTGGGGAGCTTCAGCGCCGGCTTGGCGTGCCGAGCGCGGTTGCGCTCCTCGATCCGGGCATCGTACTCGCGGGGGCGCGCCGGGACCGAGTGCCCGCGGGCACCGCCCTTGCCGCCCTGCCTGGAGCCGGCCTTGGGGCCCTTGGGGCTCTTGGGGCCTCCCGTCCCGGCCTCCGCTCTCGGTCCGCCCCGGGAGGCGCCTCCGGGCCCCTGCCCCTGCCTGCCCTCCTGGCCCTTGGTCCCGCCGGGCTTGCCCGGTCCGCCCGGCCGGCCCGGCTTGCCGGCCGTGCCGCCGGAGCCGGCGTCGTAACGGCGCTCCTCCGGGCGGGGGCGGCCCGCACGCTTCTGCCTGTCGTCGCGGCTGTTGCCCGCGCCCCGGTGGTTCCGGTTGCTGTTCCTGCCGCTGCTTCGCATCAAGGTTTCCGTCTAACTGTCTCTAAGTCTGGGAATCGCCGCTGTCGTCCACGTCGAACGACGGCACGCCCTCCTGGCTCTCGGCCTCGACCGCGTCCGCCTCGGGAAGGAAGGGCGCCAGTTCCGGAAGCTCGTCCAGACCGCGCAGGCCCATCCGCTCCAGGAAGTAGTTCGTCGTCCTGTACAGGATCGCACCTGTTTCGGGTTCGGTGCCCGCCTCCTCTGTCAGCCCGCGCTGCAGGAGGGTGCGCATGACCCCGTCGCAGTTCACGCCGCGCACGGCCGAGACGCGTGAACGGCTGACCGGCTGACGGTACGCGACCACGGCCAGGGTCTCCAGTGCGGCCTGGGTCAGCCGGGCCTGCCGGCCGTCCAGGACGAAGCCCTCGACAGCGTCGGCGTACTCGGGGCGGGTGTAGTACCGCCAGCCTCCGGCGACCAGACGCAGGTCGAAGCCACGGCCCTGCCGGGTGTACTCGTCGGACAGCTCTCGCAGCGCCACGGCGATCGCGCGGCGGGGGCGCTGGAGCACCTTGGCCAGGTGCTCCTCGGTGGCCGGTTCGTCGACGACCATCAGCACCGCCTCCAGGGCGGGTTTGAGGTCCAGCCCGGCGACGGCGGAGGCGCCGGCCGGCGGCCGGGGCCTCCCGTCCGCTCCCGCGCCCGTTTCGGTTCCGGCCGTGCCGGGGTCCGCGTCCGTTTCCGCGCTCATCCGAGACCGTCGTCCTTCCCTTCGCCGCCTGTGCCCCCGCCCGCGCCGTCCTTGGCGTCGAATTCGTCGGTGACCAGCGGCCGCGCTCCCTCCCCGCCGCTCCAGCGTACGGTGAGACCGCCGAGGGCCTCCTCCTGCTCGAGGACGACCGCGCGCTCACGGTAGAGCTCCAGCAGTGCGAGGAAGCGGGCGACGACGGTGAGGGTGTCGGCCGCGTCCTCGGTGAGTTCCGCGAAGCTCGCCTCCCCCAGCTCCCGCAACCTGGTCACCAGGATCTCCGCCTGCCCGCGCACGCTGACCAGCGGGGCGTGGATGTGGTCGACGTAGACCTGCGGTTCGGGCCTGGGCCGCATCGCCTTGACCGCGAGCCGGGCGAAGCCCTCGGGGCCGATGCCGATGATCACCTCGGGCAGCAGCTCGGCGTGGTGCGGCTCCAGTCCCACCGTACGGGGGTGGCGGCGCGCCTCGGCGGCCAGGCGGCCGTCGAAGATCCCGGCGACCTGCTTGTAGGCGCGGTACTGCAGCAGCCGGGCGAAGAGCAGGTCACGCGCCTCCAGCAGAGCGAGGTCGGCCTCGTCCTCGACCTCGGCGGCGGGCAGCAGCCGCGCGGCCTTCAGGTCGAGCAGGGTGGCGGCGACGACCAGGAACTCGGTGGTCTGGTCGAGGTCCCAGTCGGGGCCCATGGCGCGGATGTGCGCCATGAACTCGTCGGTGACCTTCGACAGGGCGACCTCGGTGACGTCCAGCTTGTGCCGGGAGATGAGCTGGAGGAGGAGGTCGAAAGGGCCCTCGAAGTTGTCCAGGATCACCTTGAAGCGGCCGTCGCGGGGCCCGGCGTCCCCGTCCGCGCCTTTCTCCCGGCCTCCGGGCTCTCCGCCGTCCCCGGGCGGCAGGCCCTTCCCGGACGGCGGCTGCCGTGCCCGTTCCGGCTCGGGCCCGCCGTGCACCGGAGCCGGTTCACGTACGGGCCGGGGGCCGGATACATGCTCGGGCGGCGGACCGGGCCCCCGGCCCAGCGGGCGGCGGGAGCGCCGGGAGGTCGGCGCGGGGTCGTCGGCGGTCGGCATCGCGGGGCAGGCTACCGCCCCGCGTATCAGCGGCCGCGCAGGCGGCGCACCAGGATGCTCGCGTCGCCGCGTGCCTCCAGGTCCGCGAGGACCACGGCGACCGCCTCGCGGACGATCCGGCCGCGGTCCACGGCCAGGCCGTGCTCGCCGCGGAGCACCAGCCGGGCGTGTTCGAGGTCCATCAGCTCCTCGGCGGAGACATAGACCGTGATCTTCTCGTCGTGGCGCTCGCGCCCGCTGGGGCGCCGGGCCGCGGGTCTGCCGCGCCGGGGCGCCGCCGCGCCCACGGCCGTACGGCCCCTGCCCTGGCCCCGAGCCGCACCCGCGGCGGGCTGGGCCGGAGGCTGGCCCGCGCTCCGGCGGGCCTCCTCCGTGTCGCGGCCACCGCGCCCGGTGTTCTGGCCGGGTACCGGGGTCTGCCGGGGCTCGCGGCCACCGGCCTCGGAGGCCGCGGTGGTGCCCGCCGGCCGCTGCGGGCCGTCGCCGTCGCCCGGAGGAGCGGGCCCCTGCTCGGCCGCGGTCCCCTGCTTACCCGCCGGGGCCGGCAGCCGGGAGGAGGCGGAGGCTTCGCCTCCGGTGTGCTGCTGGGGGGTCGACGGCTGGACCGGGGACCCCCCGGTGGAGCGGAACAGTTCGTCGGCTGCCGGGAGACTCACTCGGCGTGGCACCGGGCGAGCACCTCCCTGGCGAGCTGGCGGTAGGCGGCGGCGCCGACGGAGTTGGAGGCGTAGGTGGTGATCGGCTCGCCGGCGACCGTGGTCTCCGGGAAACGGACCGTGCGCCCGATGACGGTGTGGTACACGTTGTCGTCGAACGCCTCGACCACGCGCGCGAGCACCTCCCTGCTGTGCACGGTGCGCGAGTCGTACATCGTCGCCAGGATGCCGTCGAGTTCCAGTTCCGGGTTGAGCCGCTCCTGGACCTTCTCGATCGTCTCGGTCAGCAGCGCCACCCCGCGCAGCGCGAAGAACTCGCACTCCAGCGGCACGATCACCTTGTGCGCGGCGGTCAGCGCGTTGACGGTGAGCAGACCGAGGGACGGCTGGCAGTCGATGACGATGAAGTCGTAGTCGGGCAGCAGCGGCGTCAGGGCGCGCTGGAGCGTCGACTCACGGGCGACCTCGCTGACGAGCTGCACCTCGGCCGCGGACAGGTCGATGTTGCTGGGCAGCAGGTCCATGCCGGCCACGGCCGTCTTCAGCAGCACCTCGTCCGCCGACATGCCCCGCTCCATGAGCAGGTTGTAGACGGTCAGGTCCAGCTCCATCGGGTTGACGCCAAGGCCGACGGAGAGGGCGCCCTGGGGGTCGAAGTCCACCAGCAGCACCCGGCGGCCGTACTCGGCCAGTGCGGCGCCCAGGTTGATGGTCGAGGTGGTCTTGCCCACCCCGCCCTTCTGGTTGCACATCGCGATGATCTTCGCCGGTCCGTGCTCGGCGACCGGGCCGGGGATCGGGAAGTACGGCAGCGGCCGGCCCGTCGGTCCGACGCGCTCACGGCGCTGGCGGGCGGCGTCGGGCGCGAGGGTGGCCGCGTACTCGGGGTCGGGTTCGTACTCCGCGTCGGGGTCGTAGAAGTGCCCTTCGGGGAGTTCCTCGTGATGGGGGTCCACGCGGTCGGCCGGCAGGCCGGTCTCGCCTCCCCTGCGGTCGGCGGCCATGGCGTTCGCTCGGTGGCCGTCCATGCTCTGATTGGCTGTCATGCTCGCCTGGTTCTGGTGGGCTGCGAAAGTCTGGACAGCGACGGAGCCGACGGCTTTGAGTCCGGAGGGGGCTTCGCCCCGCGAAGGCATTCCCGGTCGATCACCCGGGGGAGTAAATGTCGACTCATTCACAAGTCGTCCTACCTCCTTGGTGACCAGGAAACTTCTAGACAGGTCAGCGTGGCACCATGCCGATGCCTGGCGACTCTATGGCGTGTCGGCCGTCCGCAGCAACACAATCCGCCCCGGACGGCCGGATGTGTCGGCAACCATGTACCCGTCTGTCAAGGGCGTAACAGCCATGCGGACGAGGTCTTCCGGGGGTCCGAAAGGAGCGAAACACAACGATCGCGACGAGTTGACGCCGCGTCGGCCCCGACTCCCTCGCGGACAGGCGAAACCGCCGGCCGGAACCCGGAGGACCCGGGTCCCGGCCGGCGGAAGGACGATGGCGGTGTTGACGGGTGACGTTGACGCACACGGTTGACCGCCACCGTTACTTCGTATGACGACTTGTCTACTCTGTCGCGGCCCGGCACCCCGACGGCCCGGCGACCGAACGCCGCCGTCAGCCGAGCAGCGCGGCCGGCTCGCGCACCGGCAGCCCGTGCGCCTCGGCGACCGGGCCGTAGGTCACCTCGCCGTCGTGGACGTTGAGGCCCCTGGCGAGCGCGGAGTCGCGGCGCAGGGCGTCGCGCCAGCCGCAGTTGGCCAGTTCGACGATGTACGGCAGCGTGGCGTTGGTCAGCGCGTACGTCGAGGTGCTCGGCACCGCGCCGGGCATGTTGGCGACGCAGTAGAAGACCGAGTCGTGGACGGTGAAGGTCGGCTCCGCGTGGGTGGTGGGGCGCGAGTCCTCGAAGCAGCCACCCTGGTCGATCGCGATGTCGACGAGGACGCTGCCCGGCTTCATCCGCGACACCAGTTCGTTGGTGACCAGTTTCGGCGCCTTGGCGCCCGGGATCAGTACGGCGCCGACGACCAGGTCGGCGTCGAGGACGGCCTTCTCCAGCTCATACGCGTTGGAGGTGATCGTCCGCACCCGGGTGCCGAAGGTCCGGTCGGCCTCGCGCAGCTTGCGCACGTCCTTGTCGAGCAGGGTGACGTGGAAGCCCATGCCGACGGCGATCTGGGTGGCGTTCCAGCCCGAGACGCCGCCGCCTATGACCACGGCCCGGCTCGGCGCGACGCCCGGCACGCCGCCGGGCAGCACCCCGCGGCCGCCGGCCGAGCGCATCAGGTGGTACGCGCCCACCTGCGGGGCGATCCGGCCCGCGACCTCCGACATCGGCGCCAGCAGGGGCAGCGCGCGGTCGGCGGTCTCCACCGTCTCGTAGGCGATGGCGGTGGTGCCCGAGCGCAGCAGCGCGTCGGTGCACTCACCGGAGGCGGCCAGGTGGAGGTAGGTGAACAGGGTCTGGTCCTTGCGCAGCCGGTGGTACTCCTCGGCGACCGGCTCCTTGACCTTCAGCAGCAGTTCGGCGGTGGCCCATACCTCGTCGGCGCCGTCCAGGATGACGGCGCCGGCCTCGGCGTACTCCCGGTCGGGGATGGAGGAGCCCTCACCGGCGCTCCGCTCCACGTGGACCCGGTGCCCGTTGCGTACGAGCTCGTGCACACCGGCCGGGGTGATGGCCACGCGGAACTCGTTGTTCTTGACTTCGCGGGGGATGCCGACCTTCACGTCGATCACGGTCCTTGTCTCATGGGGGTGTCATGGTTGCGGAATGGACCGGGGCCCACCCCACCGCACCGGTACATGGGGTAAATGTCGGATGCGGTCGAGTGGCCGCAGCTCGGCCAGTTTAATGAAGGATTTCCCTCTGTCCAGCCTTGCAAAGGGTCAATATTTGCAAGGATCGCTGCCTATTTCGCAGGCCAACTGCCGTTCTCGGCAGTGTGCGGGGCTCCTCCCAGGATCCACCGCGCCGCCGCGGGGCGCGAACGGGCGCCGTCCGCCCCGCCCGCGTCCCCGCCCGTCGCCCCGTCCTCGCGCGCCGCTCCCGGGCGCCGCCACCGCAGCGCCCGGCGGCGGGTGCGCCGCGCTTCCTCGGTACGGCCCGCGTACTCCTGGATCCCGGCCACCTCTTCCAGCGCCCGCGCGTACGCCTCCCCGTCCCGCAGCCGCCGGCAGGCCGCGGCGCAGGCCCGCCAGGCGCGCAGGGCCTCCTCCCAGCGTCCCTCGCGCAGACACGCAGCCCCGATCAGCCCGTGCAGCCGGGCCTCGTCGGCCGGCACGCCACGGGTCTGGCACAGCGCCAGCGCACGGCCGTACCAGTCGCCGGCGCGCCGGTCGTCGCCCAGGTGCGCGTAGGTGTCGCCCAGACACTCCATCGCCCGCGCGGCCGCCGCCGCGCTCCGGTCGCCGCCGCCCCCGCCGTCGGCCCGGGCGGCCTCCAGCGCGGCGCGGTAGCGCGCCAGCGCCCGGTGAGGACGGCCGGCGTGGGCGTCGAGGTCGCCGAGGTCGAGCAGGATCGCGGCGCGCTCGCCGTGCAGCCCGCGCCGCTCGGTGACGGGCAGCAGCAGTTCGTGGAGCCGGTACAGCTCGGGGGCGGCCGCCTCGGGCCCCAGGTGCGCGGTCAGCGCACCTGCGAGGCCGGCCGCCAGCCGCCGGGCCAGGGTGTCCAGCTCCCCGTCCGCCACGGCGGTGCGGGCCGCGGAGAGCAGGCCCGGCAGCCGGGGACCGAGCCAGGAGGCAGCGGCGGCGCGGCCCTCGAAGCGCAGGGCCCGGGGCAGCTCGGCCGCCACGCGGCGGGCCGGCGAACCGGGCGGCTCGGCCGCGGCCCGGCAGGACCGCAACAGCCGCGCCGACCGCTCCAGCACCCGGGCCCGGGCCAGTCTCGCGTCCTCCGGGCGCTCCCGCTCCTCCAGTACGGCGGTGAGCACGGGGGCCAGGCAGCCCGGGACGGCGTACAGCCCCGGGGTGGCGGTGGCGCGCAGCAGGCCGAGCCCGGTGAAGGCCTTCAGCGTGGCCGCCGCCTCGTCCGTCCGGCATCCGGCGAGGGCGGCGGCGGTGTGGGCGTCGGCGAGTCCGGCCGGGGCGAGCGCCAGCAGACGCAGAAAGCGCGCGGCGGAAGGCGGCAGCGAGCCGTGGACCAGGTGAAAGGCGCGTACCAGTGGACGGGCGGCCGGCGCGGGGCGGGCACGGGGGCCGGGCACGGCGGCTCGCCCGGGGCCGGGGAGGACACCGGGGAGGCTGCCGGAGTGACCGCCCGGCACGTGTCCCGACGCGTCCTCGGGAGCGTGCGCGTCGTCCGCCGCACCGCCGGGGAGATCGTCGGGAAGGGCGCCGAACCTCCGGGCCGCCTCGGCGACGGACGCCGTGGGGTGGGCCGCCAGCCAGCCGCCGATCAGGACGAGCGCCGCGGGACGCCCGCCGCACGCCTCGGCCAGGGCCTCCGCCGCGCGCGGGTCGACGGTGACACGGGGCGCGTCTCCGGCCCGCTGCTCCAGCAGGGCGACGGCCGCCGCCGTGCCGAGCCCCTCCAGCGTGCGGGGACGCACATCCGGAATACCGGTCAGCGGCCCGCGGGAGACGGCCAGCACCAGGCAGTCCCGGCCGTCGGGCAGCAGGCCGTGCAGCTGTTCGGGGGCGGCCACGTCGTCCAGGAGGAGCAGGGCACGGCGGTCGGCCAGAGCGGCGCGCAGCGCCTCGGCCAGCTCCGCGTCCCCCGCCCCGGCGGGAGGCACGGCCACGGGCCCGCCGGCCGCGCCTCCCGCCGCGGCGAGTGCGCGCAGCAGGTCGCGGGCGGTGCGTTCGGTGGGGACAGGAGTGCCGTCCGGGTCGCTGAGCCGGGCGCGCAGGATCCCGTCGGGGTAGTCGGCGGCCACCCGCCGCGCGAACCCCTCCACCAGCGCGGTGCGGCCCGAGCCGGGCCGGCCCACCACGAGCAGGACCCGGCGGCGTGAGGAGGGGGCGCCGGGCCCGGCGTGTCCGGCGTCCGCGCGCAGCAGGTCCAGTTCGCGCCGCCGTCCGAGGAGACCTCCCGTGGCCCCGTCTTCACTCACGACCCCGCTCGCGGCTCCGTCCACGGATCCGGCGGACGGGGCCGGTCCGCCGGGGTGCAGCGCCTGATCCGTCACGGCTGGAAGAGTAGTTCACCACGGACGGTCCGCACCGGCACCGGCACCGGGCGTGCGTTCACGGTCCGGCCGTCACGGCCGGCTGCTCACGCCTGGAACGGTCTCGCGGGCCAGGGCGCCTCGGCCGGGCGCAGGACGTCCAGGCCGCCCTCGGTCCGTGCGGCGGTCAGCGCCAGGACACCGATCGCCAGGCAGTTGTTGTGCAGCTCCCCCGCCAGTACGCCGCGAACCAGCCGTGCCAGGGGCACGCGGGCCACCTCCATGTCGGCCTCCTCGTCGCTGACCTCGAAACGCTCGCCCTCGGCGTCGGACAGACCGCGGGCCAGGAAGACGCGCACCGCCTCGTCGCTGCCGCCGGGCGAGGTGTAGATGTCGGTCAGCACCCGCCAGTCCCCGGCCTCGACGTGCGCCTCCTCGTACAGCTCGCGCCGGGCGGCGCTCAGCGGGTTCTCGCCGGGAACGTCGAGCAGGCCGGCGGGAATCTCCCACAGCTTGTGCCGCACCGGGTGCCGGTACTGGCTGATCACCAGCACCCGGTCCTGCTCGTCGAGGGCGAGGACGGCCACCGAGCCGGGGTGGACCTGGTAGTCGCGGGCGGCGACGGAGCCGTCCGGCATCACCACGCGGTCGGTGCGCACACTGGTCTTGGCGCCTTCGAACGGCGTCTCGGAGGCGGTGACCCGCCACTGCCGCGGGACATCCCGCAGGGCCCCTGCGTCCTTCTCCGCCACGGCTCAGGCCCCCTCGACCGGCGCGGCGGATGCCGTCCGGGAAGCGGCGCCGGAGCCCTGCTGCCGCTTCACGGCGGCACCGACCAGGCCCGCGAAGAGCGGGTGCGGGCGGGTGGGCCGGGAACGCAGCTCGGGGTGGGCCTGGGTGGCGACCAGATAGGGGTGGGTCTCGCGCGGGTACTCCACGTACTCCACCAGCTTGTTGTCCGGGGAGGTACCGGAGAACACCAGGCCGGTCTTCTCCAGCTCGGCCCGGTAGGCGTTGTTGACCTCGTAGCGGTGGCGGTGGCGCTCCTCGACGTACGGCTCGCCGCCGTAGACCTCGCGCACGATCGAGCCTTCGGCGAGCTTGGCCGGGTACATCCCCAGCCGCATGGTGCCGCCCATGTCGCCCTCGCCGGCGACGATGTCGAGCTGCTCCTCCATGGTGGAGACCACCGGGTGGGGCGCTGCCTGGTCGAACTCGGTGGAGTTGGCGCCCTCGATGCCGGCCAGGTTGCGGGCGGCCTCGACGACGATGCACTGCAGGCCCAGGCACAGGCCCAGCAGCGGGATGCCGTTCTCACGGGCGTAGGTGATCGCGGCCACCTTGCCCTCCACTCCGCGCTCGCCGAAGCCGCCGGGGACGCAGATCGCGTCCACGTCGCCGAGCTGTTTCCTCGCCCCGCCGGGTACGCGGCAGTCGTCGGAGGTGACCCACTTGATCTTCACACGGGCGTTGTTGGCGAAGCCGCCGGCACGCAGCGCCTCAGTGACCGACAGATAGGCGTCGGGCAGGTCGATGTACTTGCCGACCAGCGCGACGGTCACCTCGTGGTCGGGCTGGTGGACGCGGCGCAGCAGGTCGTCCCACTGGGTCCAGTCCACGTCGCGGAAGGGCAGACCCATCCGACGCACCACGTAGGCGTCCAGGCCCTCGGTGTGCAGCACCTTGGGGATGTCGTAGATGGAGGGGGCGTCCTTGCAGGCCACCACCGCCTCCTCGTCCACGTCGCACATCAGCGAGATCTTGCGCTTGATGGAGACGGGCACGTCGCGGTCGGCGCGCAGCACGATGGCGTCGGGCTGGATGCCGATGTTGCGCAGGGCGGCGACGGAGTGCTGGGTGGGCTTGGTCTTCAGCTCGCCGGAGGGCCCGATGTAGGGCAGCAGCGAGATGTGGACGACGAAGACGTTGTCCCGGCCGACCTCGTGCCGCACCTGGCGCACGGCCTCCAGGAACGGCAGGGACTCGATGTCGCCGACGGTGCCGCCGACCTCGGTGATCACCACGTCCACGTCGTCGGTGGCCATCCGGCGGATGCGGTGCTTGATCTCGTTGGTGATGTGCGGGATCACCTGCACGGTGTCGCCCAGGTACTCGCCGCGCCGCTCCTTGGCGATGACCGTGGAGTAGACCTGGCCGGTGGTGACGTTGGCGGAGCCATCGAGGTCGACGTCGAGGAACCGCTCGTAGTGGCCGATGTCCAGGTCGGTCTCGGCGCCGTCGTTGGTGACGAACACCTCCCCGTGCTGGAAGGGGTTCATCGTGCCCGGGTCGACGTTGAGGTAGGGGTCGAGCTTCTGCATGGTGACCCGCAGCCCTCGCGCCTTGAGCAGAGCGCCCAGGCTGGAGGCGGTCAGACCCTTGCCGAGCGAGGAGGCGACACCCCCGGTGACGAAGAGGTGCTTGGTCGTCATGGATGTCGAGGATCGAGTCGGCATGGCCAAGAGGGGGCTCCCGTGGTCGCGAGGTGACGTGCGCTGCGGCGCCCCGGCCGGACCGGCTCGGCCGGTGGGGGTGCCGTCGCTGCGGTTCGGGGGTCGTTGTGCCCTCCGCTCCACGGGCTACCAGGGTATCAGCGGCGCGTCCGGGCCGCCGAGGAGCGGCCCGCCACCGCCCGCACCGTGGCACAGTTACCGGGACGGCCGCCCGCGCTGCCGCGGCGGCGATCGTCGCCGCGGCCGTCCACCGAGGTTGTCAATCACCGAATTGTTGTCACCCGGGAGGCTCCTTCACCCCTAAGGTGACCTCGGCGCGGAACATCCACCCGCGTCGTATCCTGCTCAGACTGTCCGCGCGGGCCCTCCCGTGCGGCAGGACGGAAAACCGCACGTCCCACGGGGCGTAGCCACTGTTCGACTGGAGATGCTCGTGGCCGGGCGCATCGAGGATTACGCACTCATCGGGGACATGCAGACCGCCGCCCTGGTATGCCGGGACGGTTCGGTGGACTGGCTGTGTCTGCCCCGGTTCGACTCGCACGCCGTCTTCGCCGGGCTGCTGGGCACCGAGGAGCACGGCTTCTGGCGCCTGGGCCCCGCGTACCCCGCCGGCCAGGAGCCGCCGGCGGCCAGCCGCCGCCGCTACCGGGGCGACTCCCTGATCCTGGAGTCCGAGTGGGACACCCCGCGCGGGACGGTGCGGGTGATCGACTTCATGCCGCCGCGCGAGCACCACGCGCCGCAGCTCATCCGCATCGTGGAGGGCGTCAGCGGCCGCGTGCCGATGCGTTCGGCGCTGCGGATGCGGTTCTCCTACGGCTGGGTGGTGCCGTGGGTGCACAAGGTGGACGGCCGCACCGTCGCCGTCGCCGGTCCCGACTCCGTGTGGGTGGACTCCGAGGCCGACACCTACGGCAAGGACCTGACCACCTACGCCGACTTCACCGTCGCGCCGGGCGACCGGGTGGCGATGACCATCAGCTGGCAGCCCTCGCACAAGGAGCCCCCGGCGCCGGCGGAGCCGGAGACGTCCCTGACCGCCACCGAGGACTTCTGGCGCGACTGGGTGCGCCAGTGCACCTACCACGGCCCGTACCGGGAGGCGGTGGTCCGCTCCCTGATCACGCTCAAGGCGCTCACCTACGCCCCGACCGGCGGCATCGTCGCGGCCCCCACCACCTCGCTGCCCGAACACATCGGCGGCATGCGCAACTGGGACTACCGCTTCACCTGGCTGCGCGACGCGGCGATCACGCTGTCGTCGCTGCTGCGCACCGGCTACCGCAGCGAGGCGCTGGCCTGGCGCGAGTGGCTGCTGCGCGCGGTGGCCGGCGACCCGGAGAACCTGCAGATCATGTACGGCATCGCCGGCGAGCGGGAGCTGGGCGAGACGGAGCTGTCCTGGCTGCCCGGCTACGAGAACTCCCAGCCGGTGAGGGTCGGCAACGGCGCCGCCTCCCAGCTCCAGCTCGATGTCTACGGCGAGGTCATCGAGGCCCTGCACCTGGCGCACATGACCGGCCTGGCGCGCAACGACTACGCCAGCCTCCTGCAGATCAAGCTGATCGGCTATCTGGAGGACCACTGGACGGAGCCGGACGAGGGGATATGGGAGGTGCGCGGCCCGCGCCGCCACTTCGTGCACTCCAAGGTCATGGCCTGGACGGCGGTGGACCGCACCATCCGCCTGATCGAGTCCGGCGAGGCGGACGGCCCGCTGGAGCGGTGGCGCGCGCTGCGCGAGGCGATACACCGCGACGTCTGCGAGAAGGGCTATGACCCCGAGCGCAACACCTTCACCCAGTCCTACGGGTCGAAGGAGCTGGACGCCTCCCTGCTGCTGATCCCGCAGGTCGGTTTCCTGCCCCCGGACGACAAGCGGGTCATCGGCACCATCGAGGCCATCCAGCGCGAGCTGTCCACACCGGACGGCTTCGTGCTGCGCTACCCGACCTCGGGCGAGGACGCGGGCCTGGACGGGCTGGAGGGCGACGAGGGCGCGTTCCTGGCCTGTTCCTTCTGGCTGGCCGACGACCTGGCGATGATCGGCCGGGTGGAGGAGGCGCGCAGGCTCTTCGAGAAGCTGCTCTCGCTCCGCAACGACCTGGGGCTGCTCGCGGAGGAGTGGGACTCCCGGCTGGGTCGCCAGGTGGGCAACTTCCCGCAGGCGTTCAGCCACGTCCCTCTGATCGACACCGCTCTGCGGCTGACGGCCTCGGGCGCCTACGGCGGCTGACGGCCCACCCGTGCGGCCTTGTCCGGCGGCGCCGTGCCACGGTGCTGTACAACGTACGGCGGGGTTGTGAAAGCGCTCTCACCCGCAGAGTGGGACAACCGCCCGCGTCCGGCGGCAGCGCCGGGGTTCCGGAGAGAAGGAGTTGTTCGCCCGTGCACGGTCCCAGACCCACCCTCGAAGCGGTCGCCGCCCATGCCGGGGTCTCCCGTGCCACCGTGTCGCGTGTGGTCAACGGGGGCGCCGGTGTCCGCAAGCCCCTGCGTGACCGGGTCCAGGCGTCCGTGGCCGAGCTGGGCTACGTGCCCAACAGTGCGGCACGCAGTCTGGTCACCCGTCGTACCGGAGCCGTCGCCGTGGTGATCGCCGAGCCGGAGACCCGCGTGTTCTCCGACCCCTTCTTCGCCCAGCAGCTGCGCGGCATCAGCCGCGAGCTGGCGGCGTGCGACACACAGCTGCTGCTCATGCTGCTGGAGGGCCGTACGGACTACGACCGCATCGGCCGCTATCTGGCGGGCGGGCACGTGGACGGCGCGCTGATGTTCTCGCTGCACCGCGACGACCCACTGCCGTCCATGGCGAGCGCCTCCGGCCTGCCCACCGTCTTCGGCGGCCGGCCGGGCTGGCCCGGCGCCGAGGACGACCCCGAGCTGCTGTACGTGGACACCGACAACCGGGGCGGCGCCCGGCAGGCGGTGGAGCACCTGTGCCGGCGGGGGCGGCGGCGGATCGCGGTGATCACCGGTCCGCTGGACCAGACCTCCGCCCTGGACAGGTTCGACGGCTATCTCGACGCCCTGGGCGTGGCCGAGCCCGACCCCGCCCTGGTCGCCCACGGCGACTTCACGGCCGAGGGCGGCGAGCGGGCCATGGCCGAGCTGCTGGACCGCTCGCCCGGCCCGGACGCGGTGTTCGCGGGCAACGACCTGACGGCCACGGGCGCGCTGCGGACGCTGCGTGCCCGCGGGCTGCGGGTGCCGCAGGACGTGGCGGTGGTCGGCTACGACGACCTGGAGCAGGCCGCCTGGGCCGAGCCCGCGCTGACCACCGTGCGCCAGGACATCCAGGGAATGGGCCGGATGATGGCGGAGCTGCTGCTGCGGCGGCTCGGACTGGGCGACACCCCCGGTGACGGCCGGCCGGCCCCGGTCGTCACTCCCGCCCGGCTGGTCGTTCGCGACTCCGGCTGAGCCGGCCCGGCACGGCGGGGTCCGGGCGGTCAGCCTCCCTGCGGCGCCAGCTCGTCGTACACACTCAGCACCTGGGCCACCGTGTCGTCCTCGCTCGGCCAGGTGGCGGCCTGGGCACGCCCGGCCGCGGCCAGGCCACTGCGCCGGGCGGGATCCCCGAGCAGCCCGCCCACCGCCTCCGCCAGCGCGTCCGCGTCGCCGTAGGGCACCAGCAGCGCGGCGTCGCCGACCAGTTCCGGCAGACCGCCCACCGCGCTCGCCACCAGCGGCACCCCGGCCCGCAGCGCCTCCTGCGCCACCACCGCCCGGCCCTCCCAGCGCGCGGGCAGCACGGCGACATCGGCGGCGGCGAGCAGGTCCAGGGCGTCCGTGCGCCGCCCCAGCAACCGTACCGGCAGCTTCTCGGCGTCGATGCGGCGCTGAAGCGCGGGGCGCGTCGGTCCCTCTCCCGCGATGGCCAGCAGCGGCTGCGGGTCCAGCCGGCGCCAGGCGCGGGAGGCGGTCAGCAAGGTGGTGTGGCCCTGGCGGGGGACGAGCCGGCCGACGGCGAGGACCAGAGGGCGACCGGTGACTCCGAGTTCGGCCCGGGTCTTCTCCCGCGCCATGCCGTCCGGACCGCCCGGCCACCCCCCGCGGTACGTCCCGCCTGTCACGGACACGGTCACCGGAGCCAGCCGGGCGTCGCGGGCGCCGTGGCGGCGGGCCCGGTCCACCAGGTCCGAGGTGGTGCCGAACACCACCCGCGCGGCCCGCACCACCCGCCGCTCCAGCAGCATCATCAGCCAGGCCCGCACCCCCGCGGACCGGGCCCGGGCGTGCCAGGTGACCACCAGCGGTGTCCGGCGCCGCCCGCACAGCGCCAGGGCGGACGGCACACCGGCGCGCAGTCCGTGGGCGTGCACCACACCGGCGTCCGCGCACACCGCGCGCAGCACCGCGGCCGCCTCGGGGCCGGTGCCGCGGGGCAGGGGGACGAAGCGGGCGCCGAGGCCGGTGAAGCCGTAGTCCGGCTCGGTGCCCGGCGGCGCGCACACCGTCACCCGCACCCCCCGCGCCACCAGTCCGGCGGTCAGTGAGCGCACATGCGTGCAGACGCGGGCGCTGCCGCCGCCGATCACCTGCACGACGTGCAGCGGCGGTCTGCCACGCGGTGGAACCGGAGTGGTCTTCACAAGGGGCCGGGACTCCTGGTGTGAGGGCTCGGGGCCTGGGGGATCGGAGGGCTGCTCGGAATCACGGGTCCGCCGCCCGCCCGGGGCGCGAACCACGCTCGGCAGCGTACGGTGTACGGACGGTGCGACGCCTCCAGGATGCCATCGCGGCCCCTCGGGGACGCCACGCCGTACGGGTGAAACGCGAGCGGCCGAGGGAGGCGCCGGGGGGTGCCCGAGGATCTTCCTCAGATCCCGGAGCGGGCCGCCTCCAGCAGTTCCTCGGCGTGGGCGCGGGCGAGTTGCGAGTTCTCCTGCCCGGCCAGCATCCGCGACAGCTCGCGTACCCGGTCCTCGCCCCGGAGGGTCTTCACACCACTGCGCGTCACCGAGCCGTCGGAGGTCTTCTCCACCGCCAGGTGCCGGTCGGCGAACGCCGCGACCTGCGGAAGATGGGTGACGACCACGACCTGCGCCGACTTCGCCAGCCGCGCCAGCCGCCGTCCGACCTCCACGGCCGCCCTGCCCCCCACGCCGGCGTCCACCTCGTCGAAGAGATAGGTCGGCACCGGGGCGGTGCCCGCGAAGACGACCTCGACCGCGAGCATCACCCGCGACAGCTCACCGCCCGAGGCTCCCTTGGCGATGGCGCGGGGCGGAGCGCCGGGGTGCGGGGCGAGCAGCAGTTCCACCTCGTCCACGCCATGGGGGCCGAAGGCGACCAGCCGCCCGTCCACCTCTATCCCCGAGTCCTCGTCCGCCGTCCGGTGCTGCCGCAGTTCCACGGTGACGCGGGCGTGCGGCATGGCGAGCTCGGCGAGCTCCGCGGTGACCGCGTCGGCGAACCGCTTGGCGGCCTCCGCTCTGGCGTCCGTCAACCGCTGCGCGAGAGAGGCCAGTTCGGCGCGGAGCGCATCACGTTCGGCGGTCAGTTCACCGATCCGGTCGTCGTCGCCCTCGAGCTCGGCGAGCCGGGCGGTGCTCTCCTCGGCCCAGGCCAGGACGGCGGCGGTGTCCTCCCCGTACTTGCGGGTCAGGTGGGACAGGGCGGCCCGGCGCTCCTCGACCGCGGCCAGCCGCGCCGGGTCGGCGTCCAGGTCGTCGGCGTACCCGGCCAGTTCCCCGGCGACGTCCGCCAGCAGGATGCCCACCTCGCCCAGCCGGTCGGCCAGCGCCGCCAGTGCCGGGTCGTGCGACCGCACGGCCTCCAGCGCGCGCTGGGCGCCCGCGACCAGTCCGCCCGCGTCCACCGACTCCGGGTCGGCCGGATCGCCGGCCAGCGCGTCGTGGGCGGTGGCCGCGGCCGACGCCAGGGACTCGGCGTGGCCGAGCCGCTCGGCCTCGGCCGCCAGCTCGGCGTCCTCGCCCGCCCGGGGCTCCGCCGCCGCGATCTCCTCCAGGCCGAAGCGCAGCAGATCGGCCTCCTGGGCACGCTCGCGGGCGCGCGTGGTCAGCTCGGCCAGCTCGGCGGAGACGGCGCGCAGCCGCCGGTAGGCCTCGCCGTACTCGGCCAGGGGGGCAGAGACCGCCTCGCCCGCGTACCGGTCCAGTGCCTCGCGCTGCCGGGCGGGCCGCAGCAGGCCCTGCTGGTCCGTCTGGCCGTGCACCGCGACCAGGTCCTCGCCCAGCTCCGACAACAGCCCGACGGGCGCCGAGCGCCCGCCGACGTGGGCGCGCGAGCGTCCCTCGGCCGAGATCGTCCGGCTGACCAGCAGTACGCCCTCGTCCAGTTCCGCGCCCGCCTCCTCGGCCCGCCGCGTCGCGGGCGCGCCGGGCGGCAGCACGATCCGGCCCTCCACCACGGCGGCCCTGGCCCCCACCCGCACCAGGGCGGCGTCCGCCCGTCCGCCGAGCAGCAGTCCCAGACTGGTGACGACCATGGTCTTGCCCGCGCCGGTCTCGCCGGTCACCGCGGTGAAGCCGGGGGACAGCTCGACGACGGCGTCGTCGATCACACCCAGGGCCCGAATCCGCATCTCCTCCAACACGGATACGACCATACGAGGTTCCACGCCAGGATCCCCACTCACGGTCGGCACCACATGTTCCGCGCGCCCCTTCCTCCCCGCCGTGCGCGCACGG
>NZ_JAJFAU010000068.1:673-6868 GCF_022614595.1 Streptomyces sp. CNQ085 | reverse complement strand
CACGGCGGGCGCGGCCGCGGTCAGTGCGGCGCTCCGCGCCACCCGGCCACCGGGAGGGCGAACTTCGCCACCAGGCGGTCGGTGAAGGAGGCATGGTGCAGCCGCGCCAGCCGGACCGGCACCGCACCGCGCCGTACCTCCACCCGGGCCCCGGCTGGCAGCTCGGCGGTGCGCCTCCCGTCGCACCACAGGACACCCCCGTGGGTCTGCGGCTGCACCTCGACTGCCAGCACCGAGTCGGGCGTGGTCACCAGGGGCTTGGCGAACAGCGCATGAGCGCTGATGGGCACCAGCAGCAGCGCTTCGACCTCCGGCCAGACCACCGGCCCGCCCGCGGAGAAGGCGTACGCCGTCGAACCGGTGGGCGTGGCGCACACCACCCCGTCGCAGCCGAAGCGGGAGACCGGCCGGCCGTCGACCTCCGCGACGACCTCCAGCATCCGCTCACGGGCGGCCTTCTCCACCGAGGCCTCGTTCAGCGCCCAGTCGCGGTGGACGACGTCCCCGTCGCTGCGGACGAGCACATCGATGGTCATCCGCTCCTCGACCTCGTAGGAGCGTGCGACCACCCGCCGCACCACCTTGTCCAGATCGTCGCGCTCGGCCTCGGCGAGGAAGCCGACCCGGCCGAGGTTGACCCCCAGCATCGGCACCCCCGAGGCGCGGGCGAACTCGGCGCCGCGCAGCAGCGTCCCGTCCCCGCCCAGGACGACGATCAGCTCGCAGCCCCCCACGGCCTTCTCGCAGATCTCGCCGTCCGCCACTATCTGCACGGACGGCGGCAGCTCCAGGTCGGCCGCCTCCTGGGCCAGGACGCGCGCGCCGATGCCGCTGCGCAGCAGTCCCTGGACGACCAGTTCGGCACTGCGGACGGCGGCCGGACGGCCGGTGTGGGCGATCAGGAACACCGTCCGAGCGGTGCCCTCCGCGCCCTCCGCGGCCCGCTCGGTCGTGCTCTGCTTCGTGCTCCGCGTGGTCACTGGGGGCCCTCCGCCACGGCTCGGTCGACATCGGCCGGGTCCAGTTCGGGTGCCCCGGCACGCAGCCACAGGAAGTACTCGACGTTACCGGAGGGCCCCGGCAGAGGGCTGGCGGTCACTCCGAGCACGCCGAAGCCCAGCCCCGCGGCCCGGCCCGCGACGGTGCGGACCGCCTCGGCGCGCAGGGCCGGGCTGCGCACCACGCCCCCGCTGCCCAGCCGCTCCCGGCCCACCTCGAACTGCGGTTTGACCATCAGCACCAGATCGGCCCCGGGCGCCGCGCAGCGCGCGAGGGCGGGCAGCACCAGGCCGAGCGGGATGAAGGACAGATCACCGACGACGAGGTTCACCGGCTCACCGCCGATCTGCTCCACGGTCAGCTCGCGGACGTTGGTGCGGTCGCGCACCAGCACCCGCTCGTCGCTCTGCAGCGACCAGGCAAGCTGCCCGTAGCCGACGTCCACGGCCACCACGCGCGCGGCGCCGGCGCGCAGCAGCACGTCGGTGAAGCCGCCGGTGGACGCCCCGGCGTCCAGCGCCCGCCGCCCGGCCACGGTCAGCCCGCGGGGGGTGAACGCCTCCAGCGCGCCGGCCAGTTTGTGGCCACCGCGCGAGACGTAGTCGGGATCGGCCGCGTCCTCGGCGACGACGACGGCGGCGCCGGTCTCCACCTGGGTCGCGGGTTTGGTCGCGGGAGCGCCGCCGACGGCGACCCGGCCGGCGGCGATGAGCCGGCCGGCGTGCTCGCGCGAGCGGGCCAGGCCGCGGCGCACCAGTTCCGCGTCGAGCCGGTTGCGCCGGCCACGCTGGTTTCGTGACGCTGCCACGTGCGGTTCAGCTCCCGGGGTTGTGCGGCGCGCCCGGTGCGGGCGGCCCGGGTCGCTGGTCGAGCGCGGTCAACGTGTCACGCAGTCCGCGGTGCACATCCTCGTACACCTCCAGATGGCCGGGAACGGCGAGGTGGTCGGCGTCCGCCAGGCGGCGCAGCCGGGCGTCGACCCCGGCGTCCCCGGTGGGTACCACGTGCAGCCCCGGGGGCCGCGGCCCGCCGCCCCCGGCCGGGGCCTCCTCCCCCGGCTCCGTCCCCTCGCCCACCGGGCCCCGTGCTGCTGGTTCCGTCTCCGGCGCGCTGCCGGACATCGGCTCGTCCATGGTCACGACGCTACCTCGCACGGCGTCCGCCCCGTCGGCGGGCACTCCCTGTGGGGTACCGTCGTGAGGCGATGGCGACCACACAGCAGTGCCGGACCGCGCTGGAGCGGCTGGCGAGGAACCTCGCGGACGCGGACGACGACGTGCGCGGCGCCGCCGCCCTGGAACGCTCGGTCAGCTGTCATCTCACGGACCTGGACACCACCTTCACCGGCCGGCTCATCCACGGCCGCATCGAGGACATGGCCACCGTCCACGGCCCGCCGCCCGTGCGCGCCCAGATCAGACTGGCCATGACCGGCGACGACCTGGTCTCGCTGGTGGACGGCCGGCTGAACTTCACCCGTGCCTGGGCCCGGGGCCGCGTCAGACTGGAAGCGGGCCTGCGGGACCTGCTGCGACTGCGGTCGCTGCTCTGATCGCTTCCCTCCCTGACGAGGGCCGGGGAAGCCGGGCGAGCCGGAGAGTAGAAGCTCGGAGACACGGGTGATGTGGGCGGGGGCTCCAGCGGAGACGACGGCCGTATGACCGCCGTCTCCCACTCCCGCGTGAGAGCGGTCACGCAGACCTGAGCACGGAGGCCGGTGTCACATCCCCAGGGTCGCGAGCGCCTCGTCCGTGCCGGCCCCGCACACGCCCTCCCCGGCCTCCGTCCACGCGGCGGCGCACAGTGCCCGCAGCCCGTCCACCGGGTCCTCCCCCCGTCCCTCCAGCCGCAGCACGCCGCCCTCCGCGGAGGCCGCCCAGCCGCCGCACAGGAATCCGCCCCGCTCCCCACCGCGCGACTCCTCCACCTCCGGCTGCGCCCGGTGCAGGGCCCTGAGGTCCGCGGCCACATACGTCGGCCGGTGCTCGGGAGGAGCGGCCAGCAGCTGCGCCGCGTCCGTCACCCCGGTGAGCACCAGCAACGAGTCCACGCCACCCGCGTACGCGCCCTCGATGTCGGTGTCCAGCCGGTCGCCGACCACCAGCGGCCGCTCCGCGCCCGTGCGCAGAATCGTCTCGCGGTGCATCGGCGGCAGCGGTTTGCCCGCCGTCCTCGGCTCCGGAGCCGGGCGCATCCAGCGCGTCGCGATCCGCACCACCTCCACGGCCGCGCCGTTGCCCGGCGCGATACCCCTACCGCTGGGGATCGTCAGGTCCCTGTTGGAGGCGAACCACGGCACTCCGCGTCCCACCGCGACCGCCGCCTCCGCCAGCCGCCCCCAGGGCATCTCCGGCCCGCCGTACCCCTGTACGACCGCCACCGGGGCGTCGTCCGCCGACTCCACCGGCTCCAGACCGCGTTCGCGCAGCGCCACCCGCAGGCCCTCCGCCCCCACGCACAGCACCCTCGAGCCGGCCGGCAGCTCCTCGGCGATCACCCGCGCCACCGCCTGCGCCGAGGTGACCACCTCCCCCGGCTCGGCGGGCACTCCCAACCGCGTCAGGTGCCCGGCGACGGTCTCGGGGGTGCGCGCGGCGTTGTTCGTCACGTACGCCAGCCGCATCCCGGCCTCCCGGGCCGCCGCGAGCGACTCGACCGCGTGGACGACCGCCTCGCCGCCCGCGTAGACCACACCGTCCAGATCGAGCAGTGCGGTGTCGTACACCCGGCTCGGCGGGGCTCCGCAGCCCTCCGGCCGGGTCCGTATCGGGCGGTGGGGTCTGGTCATCGTCGTCTCGCTCCTCGGGCCGGCGCTCTTCCTCCCCCGATCATCCCTCACCCCGCACACCGGCATAACATGCACCAATGCTGCGATCCCAGGGCCCCGAACACCCCTCGGGCGGCCTTCTCCTCGCTCCCTTCCGCGGCCTGCGCTACGCCCCCGACCGGGTCGGCAGCCTGGCCGCCGTGACCTCACCCCCGTACGATGTCGTGGTCAGACCCGACGGCCTGCACCACCTGCAGACCGCCGACCCCCACAACATCGTCCGGCTGATCCTCCCGGAGGCCGCCGACCCCGCCGCCCGGCATCGGCAGGCCGCCCGGACCCTGCGCCGCTGGGAGGCCGACGGCGTCCTCGTACGGGACCCGGAGCCCGCCCTGTACGTCTACGAGCAGCGCCGGGGCGACGTGCTCCAGCGCGGCCTGATCGGCTCGCTGCGGCTGACCCCGCCGGACGAGGGCGTCGTACTGCCCCACGAGGACGTGATGCCGGAGGTCGTCGAGGACCGCGCCGCCCTGATGCGCGAGACCGCCGCCAATCTCGAACCGCTGCTGCTGTCGTACCGCGGCGATGGCACCGCGACTGGGGCCACCGCCGTCATCGAGCGCACCGCGGGTAGGCCTCCGCTGCTCTCCACCACCACCGAGGACGGCTTCTCGCACCGGCTGTGGGCGGTCACCGACACGGAGGAGATCGCCGAGGCCGGGCGCGACCTCTCCCGCCACCAGGCGCTCATCGCCGACGGCCACCACCGCTGGGCCACCTACCTGCGGCTGCGCTCCGAGCAGACCGGGTCGTCCGCCGGCCGGGCCGACTTCTGGGACCACGGCCTGGTCCTGTTGGTGGACACCGCCCGCTACCCGCTGCGGGTGCGGGCCATCCACCGCGTACTGCCCCACCTGTCAGTGACCGACGCCCTGGCCCGGATGGAGGGCGCCTTCAGCGTACGGACCGTCGACGGTCCGCTCCCCCGCGCCCTGCGCAGCCTGGAGACCACCCCCGGCAACGCCTTCCTCCTCACCGGCGACGGCGTCTTCCGGCTGCTCCACGGCCCCGACCCGGGTCTGCTCGCACGCGCCGTCCCCGGCGGCCTTCCCGGGGAATGGCGGCGGCTTGACGCCACCGTCCTGCACTCCGCCCTGCTGAGCGCCCTCTGGCGCGTCCCGGACGGCCCCTCCGAGGTCGGCTACCTCCACGATGCGGCGGCGGCCGTGGAGCAGGCCGAGCGCCTGGGCGGCTCGGCGGTCCTGATGCGCGCGGTCACGGAGGAAACCGTGCGCGGACTGGCCCGCAAGGGTGTGACCATGCCGCGCAAGTCCACCTCCTTCGGCCCCAAACCGGCCACCGGCCTGGTACTGCGCGCCCTCGACGGCCGGCCGGGAGAGCCCGCCTGACCATACGGCGGGGCGGGGTCCGTCCGAAACGGGTCCCGCCCTCACCTCGTCCCGTGCTCTCGCACCTCAGGCGTCGCTCAGCGCTCTTCCTCCGCGTCCCCCTTCTCCGGCTCCGGCCTCGGGACATCTTCCGGATCCGCTTCCGGGTCGAGGGCGTCCAGGAACTCCACGCCGTCCAGCTGAGCCAGCCGGTCCGACGCGTCGGTCATCCCGCCCTGGTCCGCCTCCAGCGCCCTGGCGAACCACTCGCGGGCCTCCTCCTCCCGGTCCACGGACAGCAGCGCGTCAGCGTACGCGTAACGCAGCCGCGCCGTCCACGGCTGCACGGAACTCGCCGCCAGCTCGGGACTCTGGAGCGTGACCACGGCCGCCTCGGCCTGCCCCATGTCGCGTCGCGCTCCCGCAGCGACCAACCGCATCTCCACCTGCCCGGCCTTGTCGAGTTTCCGCACTTCCGGCTCGCCGGCCATGGCGAGTGCCTTCTCCGGCCGGCCAAGGCCGCGCTCGCAGTCGGCCATCACAGGCCACAGGTGGGAGGAGCCGGTCATCCGGCGGGCAGCCCGGAACTCGGCCAGCGCCTCGGCGTACTTCCCCACGCCGTATGCGGCGAAGCCCGCAGCCTCTCGCACCGCGGCCACACGGGAAGCCAGCCGTAGTGCGATCTTGGCGTAGCCATAGGCCTGCTCGGCGTCCTCGTCCAGCAACTTCGCCACCATCACCAGATTCCTGGCGACGTCCTCGGCGAGCGTCTTGGGCAGGCTCATCAACTCCTGCCGCACGTCCTTGTCCAGCTCCTGCCCGGTGACGTCCTCCGGAATGGGCAGCCGCCTGATGGGTTCACGGTCACGGTCCTGACCGCGGTCACGCGGACGCTCCTCACGCCGGTAGCCCGGGCCTCCGCCCTCGCGTCGGCCGCGGTAACCGCCCCGGTCATCACGGCCCCGGCCGCCGCCCTGACCGTACGGACGCCTTCCCCGGTCGTCATCACGGCGCGGGCCACGCGGCCGCTCACCCCGATCA
>NZ_JAJFAU010000068.1:0-578 GCF_022614595.1 Streptomyces sp. CNQ085 | reverse complement strand
GATCATCCCGGCGCTCGTCCCGGCGCTCGTCCCGCCGGAACGACGGCCGGTCATCACGCCGGAAACCGCGTCCCCGGTCGTCATCACGGCGCGGGCCACGCGGCCGCTCACCCCGATCATCCCGGCGCTCGTCCCGGCGCTCGTCCCGCCGGAACGACGGCCGGTCATCACGCCGGAAACCGCGTCCCCGGTCGTCATCACGGCGCGGGCCACGCGGCCGCTCACCCCGATCATCCCGGCGATACGAAGGACGATCATCGCGACGGGAGCCACCCCGGCGCTCGTCACCACTCTGGCGACGGGGCCTGTCCGAGCGCTCGGGCCGGTCCGGCTGCTCCTCGGAGGAATTGGACATTGATGTGGCTCCTGTCTTGGGGTATTGCACGTTCAGTTTTGCGCACAAACAGAAAAAGGACCCTTGGTCCCAGCATGCACGCTGGGACCAAGGGTCCTTCAAATATTGTTCGGCGGCGTCCTACTCTCCCACACGGTCCCCCATGCAGTACCATCGGCGCTGAAAGGCTTAGCTTCCGGGTTCGGAATGGAACCGGGCGTTTCCCTCTCGCTGTGACCACCGA
>NZ_JAJFAU010000067.1:21893-25129 GCF_022614595.1 Streptomyces sp. CNQ085 | reverse complement strand
CCCCCCCCCCCCCCCCCCCCCCCCCCCCCCCCACACGCCCGTGGCGCACCCGCACGTTCACGCCGTCACGCGGCGGCGGAGGTGTCCGCCCCGGCGCCGCCCCGGCGGCGCACGACGTACATCGCACCGGCGCCCAGCGCCACGGCCGCGGCACCCGCGGGACCGAACATCGGCAGCGCGGAGGACGCACCGGTCTCGGCGAGCCGGCCGGCGGTGCCGACCTTGGTGACCTTGTCCGGGGTGACCGGCTTCGCACCACCGGTCTGCGGCTCGGGCTTGGACTCACCGGGCTCCGGGGCGGGGGACTCCGTGTTCTCCGGGTCCTCCACGGAGGTGGTCCCGTGGCCGTCGGCGTACGCGGCGGGCGCCGCGACCGGCGCCGCGTCCGGATCGGTGCGGCATAGGGGGCGGAAGCGGGCGGTTGCCCACGCTCACCCAGGTTTCGGTGTGGTGTATGTCACTCGGGGGCGTGTCGCTTGTGTGGCGAATCCATGACGGAAAGCCGCGCAACCTTTCCGGCCGCTCGTTCGCCCCGGCACGTTTGTGCAGGTGAACGCGGTAAAGACGCGGTAAAGCGGTGAAGGCGGAATCACGGGGTGGCCGGCCCCCGGCGTCCCGGGGACCGACCGCTGGGTCGTGGCCGGACCGCTGTCCCCTGCCGTCCGGCCACTGCACCGGAGCGAGGTCCCACGACGCCCGGTCCTCACCTCCCGAGGGAGGATGGCGTCTCATCGCTCCGATGCGCTCCCCACGCCTCCGGGCGCCCGGCAGGCTCTGGGGTCGCCAGGTCCAACGACCGTGCCCCGCGGCGGTAATGCCCCGTACGGGTGGTCGTCTCCCGTCGGGACGCGGAGCGGGGACGGGGCGTCGGCGGTGTACGGGCCCGGCCGGCTCAGACGCGCCCGCGGCACAGCTCCAGCAGGGTCATGGCCAGGGAGGTGCCCGGCCGTCCCAGCCGCTCGCGGTAGCGGGTGAGGACCTCCATCTCGCGCGAGAGGTTCACCCGGCGTCCGCCCGCGCCGATCCGGGCCCGCTGGACGCGGGCGGAGACCTCCATGCGCTCTCGCACCAGGGCGATGAGCCGGCGGTCCAGTTCGTCGATCCGCTCGCGGTCCCGCGCGATCCGTTCGTCGGTTCCGGTTCCCGCCTCGGCGGCGGTGGTGGCGGGGGTGGTGGTGGCCATGGCCGTACGTCCCTCCTGGGGTCGTCGCGCCCGGCGCCGGTCGTGCCCCGGGGACACGGCAGGCGCCCCGGGCCTTGACCGGCCCGGGGCGCCTGGGGAAGTCGCTCGTCAGTCGTTCACACGGCGTGCGGGATCCCATGGCGGCCGGCCGGGCCGGTGCCATGGGTAAACCAGAGGATCCGCGCGAACATGACCCCAGTATGCACCCGGAGGCGGGCCGGGGCGGGCGCGGGGCCGGACGGTGAGACGGCCGATCGGGTGCGCACCGCCGGTAGACTGGGCTTTCCCAGCCCAGATCCACGCCGAAAGGCAGCCAGCCCCGTGGCATCAGAGCCCACCGAGCCCACCGCGCCCGCCGAGTCCACGGCCGCGCCCGACGCCCCGGACACCGTCCTCGTCGTCGACTTCGGCGCACAGTACGCCCAGCTCATCGCCCGCCGCGTACGCGAGGCCCGGGTCTACAGCGAGGTCGTCCCCTCCACCACACCGGTGGCGGAGATGCTCGCCAGGAACCCGAAGGCGATCATCCTCTCCGGCGGCCCCTCCTCCGTGTACGCCGAGGACGCGCCCGGCATCGACCGCGCGCTGTTCGAGGCCGGGGTGCCCGTCTTCGGCATGTGCTATGGCTTCCAGCTGATGGCCCAGGAGCTGGGCGGCACCGTCGACAACACCGGCCGCCGCGAGTACGGCGGCACGGCCCTGACCGTCACCCGTCCCGGCTCCACCCTCTTCGAGGGCACCCCGGCCGAGCAGTCGGTGTGGATGTCGCACGGCGACGCCTGCTCGGCCGCGCCCGAGGGCTTCACCGTCACCGCCGCCACCGACGGCGTCCCCGTGGCGGCCTTTGAGGACGACGAGCGCAGGCTCTACGGCGTGCAGTACCACCCCGAGGTGATGCACTCCACGCACGGCCAGCAGGTGCTGGAGCACTTCCTCTACCGGGGCGCGGGCCTGAAGCCGACCTGGACGGCCGCGAACGTCGTCGAGGAGCAGGTCGCCGGCATCCGCGCCCGGGTCGGCACCAGGCGAGCCATCTGCGGTCTGTCCGGCGGCGTGGATTCCGCGGTGGCCGCCGCCCTGGTCAACAAGGCCATCGGTGAGCGTCTGACCTGCGTCTACGTGGACCACGGGCTGATGCGCAAGGGCGAGTCCGAGCAGGTCGAGAAGGACTTCGTGGCCGCCACCGGCGTCCAGCTCAAGGTGGTGGACGCCGAGAAGCGCTTCCTGGACGCGCTGGCCGGCGTCTCCGACCCGGAGGAGAAGCGCAAGGTCATCGGCCGGGAGTTCATCCGCGTCTTCGAGCAGGCCGCGAGCGAGATCGTCGCCGAGGCCGGCTCCGGCGAGGAGGCCGTGGAGTTCCTGGTGCAGGGTACCCTCTACCCGGACGTGGTGGAGTCCGGCGGCGGCACCGGTACCGCCAACATCAAGTCCCACCACAACGTCGGCGGACTGCCCGAGGACCTCCAGTTCAAGCTGGTGGAGCCGCTGCGCAAGCTGTTCAAGGACGAGGTCCGGATGGTCGGCCAGGAGCTGGGCCTGCCCGAGGAGATCGTCCACCGTCAGCCGTTCCCCGGACCGGGCCTGGGCATCCGCATCGTCGGCGAGGTGACGAAGGAGCGCCTGGACCTGCTGCGCGAGGCCGACGCCATCGCCCGCGAGGAGCTGACGGCCGCCGGGCTGGACCGCGACATCTGGCAGTGCCCGGTGGTGCTGCTCGCCGACGTCCGCTCCGTCGGCGTCCAGGGCGACGGCCGCACCTACGGCCACCCGGTCGTGCTGCGCCCGGTCTCCTCGGAGGACGCGATGACGGCCGACTGGACGCGTCTGCCGTACGAGACGCTGGCCCGTATCTCGACCCGAATCACCAACGAGGTCGCCGAGGTCAACCGCGTGGTGCTGGACGTCACCAGCAAGCCGCCGGGGACCATCGAGTGGGAGTGACGCGCCCCGCGTCCTCCTGAACGTCCCCGAACGTCAACGCCCGCGCCGCCGCTCACCCCTTCACCCCGGTGATCCCGATGCCGGGGCAGTCGCGCTGAGCCTCCTTGAAGAG
>NZ_JAJFAU010000067.1:14579-21883 GCF_022614595.1 Streptomyces sp. CNQ085 | reverse complement strand
CCGCTCACCCCTTCGAGCGGCGGCGCGGGCGTTTTCGGGTCGATACGCTGGGGTGAGGCCGAGAATCCCGCCCATGGGAGGAACCATGACCGCCGAGCCGCTGCCCAGCGCGTCCACCGGCCGGTGGCCGATGCCGCCGCAGGACGGCTACACCGTGGACGACTTCTTCAGCCTGCCCGACCTCCCGCCGCACACCGAACTGATCGACGGGAGCCTGGTCTTCGTGAGCCCGCAGCGGAACTTCCATTCGCTGACGCTGTACCTGCTGGAGCACGGCCTGCGGACGACCGTTCCCGAGCGCTACCGGGTGCGCCGCGAGATGGCCGTGGTGCTCACCGACCGCACCGCGCCCGAACCGGACCTCTGCGTGCTCCGGGCCGAGGCCGTGCGGAGCCGCCGGCAGGCGCGCTTCGAGGCGGAGGACGTGGTGCTCGCGGTCGAGGTCGTCTCGCCCGAGTCCGAGGAGAGGGACCGCGACACCAAGCCCCACAAGTACGCCCGCGCCGGCATCCCGCACTTCTGGCGGGTGGAGATGACCGGAGAGAACGACGACCCCGTCGTCTACGTCTATGAACTGGACGCCGTGACCCGGAGCTATGTGGTCACCGGCATCCACCACGACCGGCTGAAGCTCGCCGTCCCCTTCGACATCGACATCGACCTCACCGCGATCGACCACATGTGAGGCGGCTCCCGGCTTCTCCGTGTGTCAACGTCCGCGCCGCCGCTCACTCCTTCGAGCGGCGGCGCGGGCGTTTTCGGGTCGATACGCTGGGGTGAGGCCGAGAATCCCGCCCATGGGAGGAACCATGACCGCCGAGCCGCTGCCCACCTCCTCGTGGCCCGTGCCGCCGTCGGACGGCTACACGGCGGACGATCTCGACCGCATCCCGGACCTCCCGCCCCACACGGAGCTGATCGACGGGAGCCTGGTCTTCGTGAGCCCGCAGAAGTACTTCCACTCGCTGGCGATGTTCCTGCTGGAGAGAGGACTCCACGAGACCGTTCCCGGCGAGCTGCGGGTGTGCCGGGAGATGGCCGTCGTACTGGGCAGGCGCAACCGCGTCGAACCGGACCTCTCGGTGCTGAGGGCGGAAGGCGTCACCGAGGAGGCCGAGGAGACCGGCTTCCGGGCCGGGGACGTCGTACTCGCCGCCGAAGTCGTCTCGCCGGACTCGGAGGAGCGGGACCGCAAGCGCAAGCCGCAGCTCTACGCGGAGGCGGGCATCCCGCACTTCTGGCGGATCGAGAAGGGGACGGGGCGCCGCCCGGTCGTCTACGTCTTCGAGCTGGAGCCCGCGACGCGCTGCTACGTGCCCACCGGCATCCACCACGACCGGCTGAAGCTCGCCGTCCCCTTCGACATCGACATCGACCTCACCGCGATCGACCGGCTGTAGACCGGCCGGCCGCGGGCCGGCCGGTCACCCGGTCCTGGTCATCACCGAGTCGTAGCCACCGCCGCCGGGGTAGACCCAGGCGCCGGCCAGCGTGTCGCCCGAGGCGTCGAAGGTGCCCCGGGAGTATGCGGGTGAGCCCTTCTCACCGGCCCAGATGGTCTGGGTGTCCCCGTCGATCTCGTAGACGTAGTCGAAGGTGTTGCCCTGGCTGTCGTGGAAACGGGAGCGGATGTCCTCGCCCGGCTCCTCCGCGCCGAAGGGCTTCTCCCGGCCGATCACCTCCAGCCCTGTGACGCGCTGCCCGTACTGCTCCAGCTCGACCTCCCGGAGGAGGAAGAAGCCGCCCTCCATCCACCGGTAGACGATCGTGCCCTCAGCGCCGCCGGTCACCCGCCAGGAGCCGGTCAGCCGGTCCAGTGCCCTGGTCCCCTCGTCGGGCCGGGGGCCCCGGGGGTGCCGTCGGCGCTCTCCGTGCTCCCCGTCATGCTCGTTCCCTTCCACCGGTGTGTCACGAAGCATCCGCGTCTCCGTGATGCCGCTCGTATGACTGGAGGCGTGGGGAGAGGTAATCGGCCGACCGGGGTGGCGTATATCACACCGTGATTCGGTTTCCTGGTGTCGGCGCACCGACCTGCCCGTCAACTCCGGTGTTGCCACTCACCCCTTCGGGCGGCGGGGCGGGGGTTTGCGGCAAGTCGCACCGGAGGGGTGATGACCATGGCGGCATGGACGATGTAGCGAACGCAAACGATGTCGACGACGAGCCGTTCCCCGAGTGGCTGCGCCCCCCGTACCGGGGCCTCACCGTCGACGACCTCTTCCGCCTGACCGACCTCCCTTCCCACACTCAGCTCGTCGACGGCGCCCTGGTCTTCCCCGCCCGGCAGAGCTCGTACCACTCACTGGTCAACTCCCTGCTGGTAGAGGGCCTTTGCCGCACCTGTCCGGCGCATCTGCGGGTGCGGCGGGAGATGGTGGTGGCACTCGGTCCCGGGCAGGCGCCGGAGCCGGACGTGTGCGTGATCCGTGCCGGGGCCGTACAGGGGCTGGAGGCCAACCGCTACGATGCCCGGGATGTCGTGCTGGCCGTCGAGACCGTCGCCCCCGACTCCGCGATCCGCGACCGCGAACGCAAACCCCAGCTCTACGCGCGGGCGGGCATCCCATATTTCTGGCTGGTGGAGGAGGGCACGGGACGCCGTCCGGTGGTCCACGCCCACCGGCTCGATCCGGGGGCGGGGGCGTACGCCCTCACCGGCGTTCACGAGGGGCGGCTGACGCTCTCCGAGCCGTTCGGCGTCGACATCGACCTCGGCGCGATCGACCGCATGTAGTCCCCGCGGCCTGTCCGTGAGTCGTCTTCGGAGGCGTTGTCAGTGGCAGCCTCTAGCCTCTTCCCTGATACGGAATCAATCCGAGTGAATCCGAAGGGAAGCAGTCATGCGCAGGTTCAAGCTCCAGGTCCAGGTCAGCGTCGACGGCTACATGGCCGGGCCGAACGGTGAGATGGACTGGATGACGTTCCCCTGGACCGACGACGTCGGTCCCCACATCAACGCGCTCACCAAGTCGGTCGACCACATCGTGCTGGGCCGCCGCCTCGCCGAGGGATTCATCCCCACATGGGCGGCCGGTCCCGAGGGCGAGAGCGAGGAGTCCATCGCCTGGATGAACGGCACGCCCAAGACCGTGATCTCCGACTCCCTGGCCGAGTCGCCCTGGGAGAACGCCGAGGTCGCCGGCGGCGACCTCACCGAGACGATCGAGCGGCTGAAGGCGCGGCCGGGCGGGGACATCATCACCTACGGGGGCGGCACCCTCGTGCGGGACCTGATCGCCCGGGACCTGCTCGACGAACTCCACCTGTTCGTCAACCCGGCCGCGCTCGGCGCCGGGATGCCCGTCTTCCCCGACACCGGCTCCCACCACCGGCTCAGCCTCGTCTCCGTCCGGCCGTTCGACTGCGGGATCACCGCGCTGCACTACGAGCCGAAGCGTTCCTGACCGGCGCGGGCCCCGCCTCGCCCCCCAGGGGGCGGGGCGGCCGCACACGCTCAGCCCTTCCGGCGGCGGTTTCGGGGAGCTGGAGGACCGTCCGGTGCGGTGTCGTCCGCCCGGCGCCGCCGTCCGTGCGCTCACCTCACGCCGCCGGTGTTGTCACACCGCCCTGTGCGAGGGGGCGACGGGGTTACGCGGCCCGCTCCTCCCCGCCGCGCAGCGTGGAGAGGAACGCGGCCCAGGCGGTGGGGGACAGGCGTATGCAGGGGCCCGTAGACTCCTTGGAGTCGCGTACGACCACGGTGGTGGCGACATTGTCGGCCACCTCGACGCACTGCGAATCCGGCTGGCCACCGCTGTGACTGGACTTGCGGAACACGAACTCGGACACCGCTACATCTCCTTACGGACGCTGTCGATCAGCTTGCTGGAGTCGCGTTGCGCCAGGCTCAACCGGGCAACGCGGTCGAAGACGGAGCTGTGATGCCGAGCGTCTGCTTCGCTCTCCAACCACAGCTTGACGGCGAGCGTATCGGTGCGCACTACGTCCAGCGCTCCGGCCTCCGAGAAGGACAGTACGGTGAAGGCGCTGGTCATACCAGGGTGGGCGCCCACTCGGTAGGGCAACACCTGGACGCGGACATGAGGGAGTTCCGCCATCTCCATCAGACGGCCGAGCTGGGCACGCATGACGCTGCGACCGCCCACCAGTTGGTGCAGGACGGCCTCATGCATGATCGCCCAGAGCTGTAGGGGACGCTTCCCCGTGAGTCGGTCCTGCCGCTTCATGCGGGCTTCCACGAAGGGTTCGACCTCTTCGATGTCGGCCCAGTCGTGGTTGCCGACAGCCAGAGCGCGGGCGTAGTCCGGCGTCTGCAACAGGCCCGGTACGAAGGACAGCTCCCAGGCGCGTACCTGGTCGGCCATCTCCTCCAGCGCGAAGTACTCGGCCATGGCTTCAAGCTGTGGGTACTGGTCCCACCAGCCCTTCGCCTTGCGGCGGTCCCGGTCGGCCTTGGCCAGCTTGAGGAGCCGGTCGACGACGGCTTCGTCGTCCACGCAGTAGAGATGGCACAGCGCACGGACGTCGGGGTCCCGTATCGGCACCAAACCGCGCTCCATCTTGGCGACCTTCGCCACCGAGCTGGTGAGAGCCTCCGCCGCGTGTGGCTGCCGGAGTCCGCATGCCTCGCGCATGCGCAGCAGCTCACCACCGAGCCTCCGGCCCAGCACCGTGGAGACGGTAGCCCCACGGTTTGCACGTCTGTCCGTCATGTCTGCCTTCCTACAGGGTGGTTGAGCGCACGCACAACCGAGGCGCCTGCAAGCCGAAGTCAATCACGAGAAATATTTCTGCACATCCGACTTGATGCGTCTGGCAATTGAGCGATACCTTCAGTGCGTAGCCGGTCACTCTCCGGATCTGACCCCCGCCGTTCGAGGCGGCGTTCTCCCTCACGAAGGCGTGATCACCATGGCCGTGTTCCACCCCTCCTCGGCGGCTGTCCTCAAGGAGGACAAGCTCGACTACACCCCGTTCCCCAGCAGCGTGAGCCTGGCCCGGCGCCGGACGGCACGGCTGGTGGGCGAGTGGGGGCACCCCGGCGTGGCCGGGGACGCATCGCTGATCGTCAGCGAACTGGCCGGTAACGCACTGCTGCACGGCCGCGTGCTGGGACGGCTGTTCCGGGTCCACTTGAAGCTGACAGCGTCGGTGCTGCGCATCGAGGTCAGCGACGCACGCGGGGAGCAGTGTCCCAAGCCCAGGAGCCCGGCCGACGACGAGCAGTTCGGCCGGGGTCTGCTGATCGTGGACGCCCTCGCCGTGCGCTGGGGCGTCACTCCGCGTACGGTCGGCAAGACGGTCTGGGCCGAGATTGGTCTGGGGCGGACGCGGAGTGATTGACGGCGGGGCGCGTTCCGCCTGCTGCCGGCATTCCAGCCGATGCCGCAGGGTTCCGTTGACCACCGGAGGAGATGGAGGCGGCTTCGCCCCGGTGAACGAGGCGTTGAAGCTCTTCGAGAACGTCCGGGTCGAGGGCGACGGAGATCGGCTTTCCGGGCTCCCTTCCGGCCATGATGTGACGTTATCGCGTGCCCGTACCGGTCAGCCGCGTGAACGGGGGTATCACACCAGGCAGCGGGCCGTGGCCCAGCGGGTGAGCTCGTGGCGGTTGGAGAGCTGGAGCTTGCGCAGCACCGCCGAGACATGGCTCTCGACGGTCTTGACCGAGATGAACAGCTGCTTGGCGATCTCCTTGTAGGCGTAGCCGCGTGCGATCAGGCGCAGCACCTCGCGCTCGCGCTGGGTGAGGCGGTCCAGGTCCTCGTCCACCGGCGGGGCGTCGGTGGAGGCGAAGGCGTCCAGGACGAAGCCCGCCAGGCGCGGGGAGAACACCGCGTCGCCCTCGGCGACCCGGAATACGGCCCGGACCAGGTCCGCGCCGGTGATCGTCTTGGTGACGTAGCCGCGGGCGCCGCCGCGGATGACGCCGATGACGTCCTCGGCCGCGTCCGAGACCGACAGGGCCAGGAAGCGCACCGGGTGCTCGGGGTCGGCCATCAGCGTGGCGCTGCGGCGCAGCACCTCCACCCCGCCGCCGCCGGGCAGATGGACGTCGAGCAGGACGACGTCGGGGCGGGTGGCGGTGATGACGGTGACGGCCTGGTCCACGTCGGCGGCCTCGCCGACGACCTCGACCCCGGTCTCGGCGGTGTCCCCGATCTCCGCCTGGACGCCCGTGCGGAACATCCGGTGGTCGTCCACCAGGACCACCCGGGCCCGGTGCTGCTCCTCGTTCATGCTTCCGCCTTCATGTCCGTGCCCTCATGTCTGTGCCCTCTCCATCTCCAGCTCCACCACCGTGCCGCCCTCGGGGGCGGAACGCAGCACCGCCGTACCGCCGTTGCGCCGCATCCGGCCGATGATCGACTCCCGTACGCCCATCCGGTCCGGCGGCACCGAGTCCAGATCGAAGCCGGGGCCGTGGTCGCGCACGGAGACGAAGACCATACTTCCCTCGACCTCGGCGAAGACCTGCACCGGGCCGCCCTCGCCACCGTACTTGGCGGCGTTGACCATTGCCTCCCTGGCGGCCTGGAGCTGCGCGCCCAGCCTCTCGTCCAGCGGGCAGTCGCCGACGCAGACCACCTCCACCGGCGCCCCGTGGTGGTCCTCCACCCCGGCCGCGGCCGCCCGCACCGCGTCGGCCAGGGTGTCCGGCCCCTCCTCCTCGTCCCTGCCCGTGCCGCCCGGCCTGTAGAGCCAGGCCCGCAGCTCGCGCTCCTGGGCGCGGGCGAGACGGGCCACCTCGCGGGAGTTGTCCGCGTTGCGCTGGATCAGGGTGAGGGTGTGCAGGACGGAGTCGTGGACGTGGGCGGCGACCTCGGCCCGCTCCTGCGCCCGGATGCGCATCAGCCGTTCCTCGGACAGGTCCTGGGTGAGGCGGACCAGATACGGTCCGGCCAGCAGCGCCGTGCCGACCAGCAGCGCCAGCGACGCCTGGAGCACCGTGCCCAGGTGCGGGCCCAGTCCCCGGGTGACGGCGAAGCCGGTGATGCCCACACCGACCAGGAGGGCGCCCGCCGCGCTGCGGGCGATGGGCAGCAGCCGCCTGCGGCGGCTGACCTCCGCCCAGTGGGCGCGCCGGGAGTTGTCCGCCTGCCGCCAGACGACCGCCACGCCGACCCCGGCCAGCAGCAGCGGCCAGACGTAGGCGTTCGCCGCGCCGAACTGGAGGTTGGAGCCGAGGGAGGCCAGCGCCACGACCAGGACCAGTACCGCCAGGAGCTGTCCCTTGCCGGGCCTGGGGACGAGCGTGAAGCCCATGACCCCGGCGAACCCGTCCCGCGCCAGTACGCGCTCCAACAGGGCACGACAGCGCACCGACTTGCTGGCCACACGGA
>NZ_JAJFAU010000067.1:0-14569 GCF_022614595.1 Streptomyces sp. CNQ085 | reverse complement strand
GCGTCGACGCCGCCCGCGCCCAGCGGCACGAAGAACCAGAAGGCCGCGTACAGCAGGGCGCCCAGGCCGTTGGTCATGAAGAGCACGAGGAACACGATCCGCACCCAGGACACCGGCACCCCCAGGTGGCCGGCCAGCCCGCGTGCGACACCGCCGAGCAGCCGTCCCTCGGAGCTGCGGTAGAGCCTGCGCAGCGGCGGGGGGTCGGCGGTGGGGGGCGGAGCGGTGGTGGTCACGCCACGATCGTCACACGGACGGGTGGCGCGGGGCATCAGGGTCGGTCCCTGATCCGGCCCGGATAACTCAGGGTCGCCTCCGGGACGCCCCCTGATGCCCGGGGGCGGACGGCACGCCACCATGGTCCCCATGAAAGACGCCCAGCCGCCCGCCGACGAGCCCAAGCCGGACGCGCCGGAAGCCCCGGAGGCCGGAGCGCGGCTCACCCGCAGCCGCCGGCACAAGGCCGTCGCCGGGGTGTGCGGCGGCCTGGGCCGTCACTACGACCTCGATCCGGTGATCTTCCGTGTGCCGCTGGCCGTGCTGTCGGTCGTGGGCGGTCTCGGCCTGCTCTTCTACGGCTTCGCCTGGCTGCTCGTCCCGCTGGAGGGCGAGGAGGAGAACGAGGGGCGGCGGCTGCTGACGGGCCGGGTGGAGGGCACCACGCTGAGCGCGGTGCTGTGCGCGCTCGTCGGCAGCGGGCTGTTGCTGAACTCGCTGGGCAGCGGCGACGGCGGGACGCAGACGTTCTCCGTGCTGCTGGCCGGATCGGTCGCGGGCGCGGCCTACTGGTCCCGGCGCCGCGCCACGACCGCGGAGGAGCAGGGGGGCGGGGGCCCGGCGGATCCGGTGACGGCGCACGCCGTCGCCGACGCGCCCCCCGAGGCCCAGGCCCCGCCCGCACCGGCCGGGCCGTCGTGGTGGCGCGGGCCGCTGACGAAGGACGGACCGCCGCAGACGCCGCCGGACACCGGCTACCTGTGGGGGCCGGAGGACGAACCGGCCGTCGGTTCGTACGCGGGTACGCCCCCGTACGGGAAGGAGACGCCGGGAGGTAAGGGGACGCCGTGCGGGAAGGAGGCGCCTGCCGGGGACGGGGACGAGGCCGGCCCCGGGCGGTCCGGCGCGCCGCGCGGGCGCGGGTCCATCGGCGGCCCGCTCCTCCTGCTGGCCCTGACCGCGGCGGTGATCGGCGTCGCCGCCGCCTGGCACACGCAGCCGCTGGGCGTCGCGCTCTCCATCGGCCTCGGCTCGGCACTGGGCGTCTTCGTTCTGGGCGCGCTGGTCAGCGTCTTCTACGGGCGGATCGGCGGCGGGACGTTCTTCGCGATCATGTGCACCGGCCTGCTGCTGGCGGGCTCGATGCTGCTGCCGAGGGACATCACCACCGACTGGGCCGAGACCACCTGGTACCCGATCGTGCCCGAGGGGATCGAGGAGCAGTACCCGCTGGGCACCGGTTCGGCCACTCTCGACCTGTCCGGCGTGAGGTTCGAGGACGGGCGCACCGTCCGCACCGGCGTGGACGTCGGGATGGGGGAGGCGACCGTGGTCGTGCCCGAGAACGTCGAGGTGAAGCTGGACATCAGAGTGGGAGGCGGCGGTTACCGTCTTTCCGGGCTGTCCGGGGCCGACGGCTGGGGGACGGCGCAGGGCGGTGGGATCGGGGTGGAGGCACGGCGGACGCTGCCGCCGGCCGACGGCGAGCCGGACGGCACGCTACTGCTGCGCATCGACGTCGGGGTGGGCGAGGCGGTGGTCGTCCAGGCACCGGTGGCGGAGGACGGGGAACGGGCAGCGGAAACGGCGGAGGCGACGCGGTGAGACGGCACGTGCTCCGCCCTGCCCGGACGCCGGACGGCCGTCAGCCGGACGGGGCGGGGAAGGAGCCACGGGCGGTGTAGCCGTCGTCCGCCGCCTCCCGCGCACCGGCCGCGTGGTCGTACCGGGCCGCGAGGACGTGCCGTCCGGCGGGGACGGTCCGGACCGGTTCAGTCCAGGACGTCGATGGAGTAGCGGTTGGTCTCCGCGCCCGCCGCGGTGATCACCTGCACCTCGACCCGGCCGGGCTCGACGTCCACCGGCACGGGGACGGTCAGCACGGTGTCGGCCGGGCTGGCGAAACCCCCGGCGACCGGGACCAGGGGGACGTGGACGTGGACGGCGCCGATGCGCACCGTCGTCCGGGCCAGCCGGTCCGGCGCCTCCGCGCCGGGCGGCACGAGACCCGAGCCGCGGATCTCGATGTCGTCGCCGGTGCGGATGGGCGCGTCCAGATCGCCCGGCTCGCGGGAGCGGACCACTGACAGGATGACGGGCCGGCCGCCCTCGGAGTACTTCCCGGCCAGGTACGTCAGCGCCGAGATCGCCACCAGCAGCACCAGGCCCCAGGGCAGGTCCGGCAGCTCACCGGGCCGGCGGGCCGCCCCGACCGCCGCGAGGACCGCCGCCACCGAGCACACCGCCACGTACTGCACGTCCGTGAAGGAGCCGCGCCCGCCGTCGTCGGTGAGCAGGTCGGCGGCGCGCGGCCGGTCGGCGCGCACCTTCTGCAGGCGCTGCGCCCGCACCCGCAGCGCGACGGTGCGGCGCACGGTGACCGCGACCGCGCAGCACAGGGCGAGGACGGTCAGCAGTCCGGCGCCGCGCCCGGGATCCAGGCCGGCGAGCAGCCGGACGGACGCGTCCGCGCCGGGCGCGAGGGCCGCCCCGACGGCGACGACCAGCACGGAGTACGAGGCCAGCAGCACCCAGGCGGCGGCGACCGTGCGCGAGGTGGACAGCCGCCCGTCCTCGCCGGTCACCGGAGCCGGCACCCCGCCGTGCGACCGGTGCAGCAGCGCGGCGGCGGTCAGCGCGGCCGCGCAGACCAGCGCGGCGGCCAGCCCGGCGGTACGCCCGGCCGTCCAGCCCGGGCCGAGTACCGCCGTGGTGATCTGGCCGGCCAGCAGCAGGGCGACCGCGCCCCAGACGGCGACGGCGGTGCGCCGCCACAGCCCGTTCAGCCGGAAAGCGGCCTCGGCGCGGGTGTGTTCGGCGACGGTGCGGGCCGCCTGGGTCAGTTCGTCGGAGACCCACTGGCGGGACGCGCCGGGCGAGTGGGCGAGGGCGGCGGGCACTCCGACGCCCGCCGCGAGTTCGTCGCGCCGCCGCCGGAACTCGGCCAGTGCGCGGCGGCGGCCCTCCCGCACCCCGTGCGGGCAGTCCGCGCAGGCGCAGCCGCCGTGTCCGGACGGCGGTGCGCCGCCCTTCGTGCCGGACGGCCCGGCCGTCCCTCCCGGGGGCGCGCTCGCCGTACCGCCGCCCCGCGCAGTGTCCACGGCCACTGTCGACCCACCTCTCCCCGGCTCTCCCCGAGCCGCCGACTCTCCGGCAACGGGAGGGAATTGTGCCCTACGGGGAAGGGGGCCGGGTGGTGTTCCCGGTCGTTCCCGGTCGTTCCCGGCCCGTTCCCCGGCCCTCTCCCCCGGCATGCCGGGGGCCGGTTCACGGATGCGGTGGGGAGGGAGAGGCGCTCGGAGTGCCGCGCGTTCACCACCCGGACGAGTGAGCCGCCCCGGCCGGCGGTCTGCCTCCCGGGAGTGACGGAGACCGTCCCGGCCGCCCTCGGCCGTGGCGGCGGGAGCAGGTGAGAGCCCTGGCCGAGGGCGGCGGGGGAGCCCCGGATACGCTCACGTGCCATGGAGGCACTCACACACTTCTTCGTCGGCCTGCACATCGTCGGCATCGGCGCCCTGCTCGGCGGCTTCATGACCCAGATGAAGGCCATGGGCGCCGGTGAGGCCCGCATCGTCCCGGCGATGCTGCACGGGGCCCTCACCATGCTGGTGACGGGCATAGCCCTGGTCGGTCTGAACGAGGCGGACGGCCAGACCGTCAACCACGTGAAGATCGGCGTGAAGCTCACCCTGCTGGTGGTGATCCTCGGCCTGGTCTACGTCAAGCGGGACGAGGAGCGGCTGCCCGCGCCGCTGTTCGGCACCATCGGCCTGCTCACCGTCGTCAACGTCTTCCTCGCCGTCATGTGGGTGTAGCCGGCGCACGTACCGCGGGCGGCTCGTCTCAGGCCGGGCGGACCGCGCTGTGGAAGGGCATGTGGTCGACGGACTCGTAGCGCACCTCGGCGCCCGGCTTCGGCGCGTGGATCATCTGGCCGCCGCCCGCGTAGACGCCCACGTGGCTGATGTCGTCGTAGAAGAAGACCAGATCGCCCGGCCGCATGTCGGCCCTGGCGATCCGGGTGCCCGCGTCCACCTGGTCGTAGGTGGTGCGCGGCAGTGAGACGCCCGCGCCGCGCCAGGCGGCCTGGGTCAGGCCCGAACAGTCGTAGGAGTTGGGGCCGGTGGCGCCCCAGACGTAAGGCTTGCCGAGCTGGGCCTCGGCGAAGGCGAGTACCTTGCCGGCCTTCGCGGCGTACGAGCCGTCCGCGGCGCCGCCCGCGCCGGTGTCCGTGCCGCCGGTGTCCGTGCCGGTACCCGTGTCCGTTCCGCTGTCCGCCGGCGCCCCGGCCCGCTCCTCGCGCTCGGCGGCGGCCTCGCGGCGGATCTCCTCCTGCCTCTCGCGCTCGGCGGCGGCGGCCGCCTCGCGGCGGGCCTCCTCCTGCCGCTTGCGCTCCTGCGCGGCCAGGCGGGCCTTCTCCTCGGCGGTCAGCTCCGACAGCAGCTCGCGGGCCTGTGCCAGTTTGCCCTGGACGGTCCTCCTGGTGTCCGCCAGCTTGTTCCGGGCGTCGGTGAGTTCGGCCAGGCTCGCCGAGGCCTCCGACCGCTTCCTCTCGGCCGCGCGCTGTTCGTCCCGGTAGTCGTCTACGGCCTGCCGCTGGCGGTCGGTGATCCGGTCCATCAGGTGCTTGTGGCCGAAGAAGTCCTGGGGATTGTCGGACAGCAGCAGCACCGCTGTGCCGGAGACCCCTCCGGTGCGGTACTGCGCGGTGGCGTAGCCGCCCAGCTTTCTCCGGGCGTCGTTGAGCCTGTCCGCGCGCTCGGCGGCCTCGTCGAGGAGCCGGTCGACCTTCTCGCGCTGTGCGTCCGCCTTCTCCTTGGCCGCGTTGTACTTCTGCGTCGCGCCGCCCGCCTCCCGGTACAGCGCGTCCACCCGCTCGCGGACCTCCTCGATCGAGGGACGGCCGTCCCCGGGCGAAGCCTGGGCCGGGTTCTGGGAGAGAAGGGTCGCGGAGGCGACGGCGGCGGTGGTGAACCCGACCGCTCCGCGCCGGGAGGCCGGGGACAGCAGGGGGGTGCGCGGTCTGCGGTGCGACGCCAAGGCGAGCGCTCCTTCCGTGGAACACCGCCTACCGGGTCGGCTGACGGGCCCGGGAGCCGGAGAAGTCCCGCCCCACGGGCCCGCGGGCCCGATCCACCCCGTGGGGAGTGGGTCCCCGGCCCCGGCCGCACGGCCGGGCTCGGCGGAGGCCGCCCGTGCCGGCGCTGTCGTCGGCGAGGGGTCCGGGCCGCCTGACGCTGGACCGTAGAGCACCGGTGGGGGCCCTGTGAAGACCGGTGTTCGGTATATCCCGAAACCAATTCGTTATCGGTCGGTTATCGTCCGTTTCGAGAGCCTCCCCCGCCACCAGGCCCTTTCGTCCCGGCCGCCTCCGCCCTGGCCGGTGCGGAGGCGGCGGCACGGCGTCCTAGACTCGACGGCGATGAGCAGCCTCTTCGACGACAGCTTCCTGGCCGACCTCGAGCCCTCCGGGGACGAGGAGCCGCCGCCCCCGCCGGAGGAGACGTCCGCGCCGCCCAAGGACGACATCCCCGACGACCTCTTCGCGGGCGCCTTCGGCACGGGCGGGACGCGCGACGCCTACTACGGCAACGGCGCGGCCCGTCCCGTCGTCGATCCGGCCGCCCTGCTGGAGGGGCTCAACGACCAGCAGCGCGCGGCCGTGGTGCACACCGGCTCGCCCCTGCTGATCGTCGCGGGCGCCGGATCCGGCAAGACGCGGGTGCTCACCCACCGCATCGCGCACCTGCTGGGCGCGCGCGGCGTCCACCCCGGGGAGATCCTCGCGATCACCTTCACCAACAAGGCCGCGGGCGAGATGAAGGAGCGCGTGGCGGAGCTGGTCGGCCCGCGCGCGCAGTCGATGTGGGTCTCCACCTTCCACAGCGCGTGCGTGCGCATCCTGCGGCGCGAGAGCAGGAAACTCGGCTTCACCTCCAGCTTCTCGATCTACGACGCCGCCGACTCCCGCCGTCTGATGGCACTGGTCTGCCGCGATCTGGAGCTGGACCCCAAGCGCTTCCCGCCCAAGTCGTTCAGCGCCCAGGTGTCGAACCTGAAGAACGAGCTGGTCGACGAGGAGGACTTCGCGGCGCGGGCCTCCGACGGTTTCGAGAAGACGCTGGCCGAGGCGTACACGATGTACCAGGCGCGGCTGCGCGAGGCCAACGCCCTGGACTTCGACGACATCATCATGACGACGGTGCACCTGCTCCAGGCGTTCCCCGATGTCGCCGAGCACTACCGCCGCCGCTTCCGCCATGTGCTGGTCGACGAGTACCAGGACACCAACCACGCCCAGTACACCCTGATCAGGGAACTGGTGGGCGTGGACGGCGGCTCGGCGGGGACGGCCGGCGCGGAGGAGGGCACGGCCGGCGGCGAGCGCGCCGAGCTGTGCGTGGTCGGCGACGCCGACCAGTCGATCTACGCGTTCCGCGGCGCCACCATCCGCAACATCCTCCAGTTCGAGGAGGACTACCCGGACGCGACCACCATCCTGCTGGAGCAGAACTACCGCTCCACCCAGACCATCCTCTCGGCCGCCAACGCCGTCATCGAGCGGAACGAGAACCGCCGTCCGAAGAACCTGTGGACCGACGCCGGGGCGGGCTCGCGCATCACGGGCTACGTCGCCGACACCGAGCACGACGAGGCGCAGTTCGTCGCCGAGGAGATCGACCGGCTGACGGACGAGGGCGAGGCGAAGGCGGGCGACGTCGCCGTCTTCTACCGCACCAACGCCCAGTCCCGTGTCTTCGAGGAGGTCTTCATCCGGGTCGGCCTGCCGTACAAGGTCGTCGGCGGGGTGCGCTTCTACGAGCGCAAGGAGGTCCGCGACGTCCTGGCGTACCTGCGGGTGCTGGCCAACCCTGAGGACGCGGTGCCGCTGCGCCGCGTCCTCAACGTCCCCAAGCGCGGCATCGGCGACCGGGCCGAGGCGATGATCGAGGCGCTGGCGCTGCGCGAGAGGATCACCTTCCCGCAGGCGCTGCGCCGGGTCGACGAGGCGTACGGCATGGCGGCCCGTTCGGCCAACGCCGTCAAGCGCTTCAACACGCTGATGGACGACCTGCGCACGGTCGTGGAGTCCGGAGCCGGGCCGGCGACCGTGGTGGAGGCGGTGCTGGAACGCACCGGATACCTGGCGGAGCTTCAGGCGTCCACCGATCCGCAGGACGAGACCCGGGTGGAGAACCTCCAGGAACTGGCCGCCGTGGCGCTGGAGTTCGAGCAGGACCGCGGTGAGACCCCGGGCACGCTCGCGGAGTTCCTGGAACAGGTGGCCCTCGTCGCCGACTCCGACCAGATCCCCGGCGAGGACACCGAGGGCTCGGGCGTGGTGACGCTGATGACGCTGCACACCGCCAAAGGACTGGAGTTCCCGGTCGTCTTCCTGACCGGGATGGAGGACGGCGTCTTCCCGCACATGCGGACCCTGGGCAAGACCAAGGAGCTGGAGGAGGAGCGGCGGCTGGCGTACGTCGGCATCACGCGGGCGCGAGAGCGGCTCTACCTCACGCGCTCGGCGATGCGCAGCGCGTGGGGGCAGCCCGCGTACAACCCGCCCTCCCGCTTCCTGGAGGAGATCCCGGAGCAGTACCTGGAGTGGAAGCGGACGGGGCCGATGGCCGCGCCGGGCGGAGGCGCGAGGGGCGGCGGGCTGTCCTCGACGGCGTCCTCCCTGTCGTCATCGCTGTCCTCGTCGTTCCCGTCCGGCCCGGTGGCCTCGCGGCGGCGCGGTCCGAGCGGCTTCGCCACGGGCCGGGCCAAGGACCGGCCGGCCGTCGCACTGGAGGCGGGGGACCGGGTGACGCACGACAGCTTCGGGCTGGGCAGGGTCGTGGCCGTGAAGGGCAGCGGGGACAATGCGGAGGCGACGATCGACTTCGGCGGGGACAAGCCGAAGCGGCTGCTGCTGAGGTACGCCCCGGTGGAGAAGCTCTGAGGGAGCCGTGAGGGGGGCCTGAGCCCGCGGCCGCGCACCGGCCGCGGCCCCGGCCGACGCGCCGACGGTGCGTCGGCCGGGAGTGGGCCCGGATCAGGTGGGATCGAGACCCTTGGCGCGGAACCAGGGCAGCGGGTCGATGGCCGCTCCGCCGCCCGGCCGCACCTCGAAGTGCAGATGGGGGCCGGTGGACTTGCCGGAGTTGCCCGCGTAGGCGATGGTGTCTCCGGCCTTGACGTGACCGGAGCGGATCCGGGTGCTGCTCAGATGGCAGTACCAGGTCTCGGTCCCGTCGGCCGCGGTCACGATCGCCATGTTGCCGTAGGCGCTGTGCCACTGGGTCCTGACCGTGCCGTCGGTGGCGGCCATGACCGGGGTGCCGTAGGCGACGGGGAAGTCGAGGCCCGTGTGCAGTGACACCCAGTTGATGCCGGCCTGCCCGTAGTACGCGCTGAGCCCGTGCTGGGCCACCGGGAGCGCGAACTTGGGACGCATCGCCTCCCTGCGGGCGGCCTCGGCCTCCTTGCGCTTGCGCTCGGCCTCCTGACGCTCCTTGAGGTCGATGCGCTCCTGGGTGCGGCTGGCGCGGTCGGCGAAGCCCTCGGCCTCGTCGGAGAGTCCGGCGAGCTGGGTGTCGAGCTTGCTGTTGGCCGCGCTGGACTTGACCGCGGAGGCGGTTTCGGGGGCGGCCTGGGCGGTGGTCTCCTCGGCCTCGTCGCCGACGCCGCTGACGGAGGCGGCGGCCACGGCGGTCACGCCCATGACACAGACCGACGGCACGGCGACGGTGAGCAGCGCCGAGCGCTTCGGCCGTGCGGAACGGCGGCGGCGCGAACCCGCCGGACGTGCGGACGGCCCGGACCTCCGCGGATCCTCCTCGTGCTTCTCCGGCCCGGCGAGGCCGGGGAGGTCGAGGGGTTCGGGGGAGCCGGGCCGCTCGGTGGGGTCCTCGAACTCGGTGAACTCGGTGAACTCGGTGAACTCGGCGGACTCGGCCGGTTCGTGGTCGGGTTCGGGTTCGGACGCGGGGAAGGAGCCGGTTCCGTCCGCGTCGGCGGAGAGGTGGGCGGCGTATCCGGCGTATCCGGTGTAGTCGCCGTACTCGGTGTAGTCGGTGTAGTCGCCGTGCTGGTCGTGCTGGTCGTGCTCGCCGTGGAGCCGACCGTCGCCGGCCCCGGATTCCGCCGCGGGGCGGGAGTCCGGTTCGTCCCAGGAGTCGGCGGGGTAGCCGTCGTACACCGCGTGCTGCCCGGTGTCCCCGGTCCAGGGGGCTCCGGGGGAGACCGCCGGGCCGGTGTGCACGCCCGTGCCGTAGCCGGTCTCCGCCCAGCCGTGGCCGCCGCCGTACGGGGAGTCGGCCGACTGCGCCGGGGGGTGTGCCCAGGAGTCGGCGGGGTGGTCCTCGTACACCGCGTGCTGTCCGGCGCCCCCGGTCCAGCCGTCATCCGAGGGGAACTGCCGGGCGGCGGGGTCCCGGGAGGTGTCGTCCGGCATCGCCCCGAAGAGCGGATCGCCGTCGCCGTCGCCGTACGACGCGGCGCCGAGGGCGTCGGAGGTGCCGGTGACGTAGCCGTACGGGGTGTCCTGCGATCCCTGGTAGCCGTATGCGGACTGGTCGTACGGGGAGCCGTGGAGGCCGTACGAGGAGTCGGCGGGGGAATCGGCGGGGGCCGGGACTCCCGACAGGTGACGGTCGTTCACCACCAACTTCTCTTTCGCCTCGACGACAGGGGCGGAGCAGTGCGGCGACTGTACCCGGCGGTACGCGACGGCGACAATCTTCGGCAGGTTTCGGACGGCCGGGAAACGGGCATTCGGTCGCCTTTCGGTGGACTACGGATCAGTACTTGGCCGTGCGTTCGAAATAAGTTCGAATAAAGCGGGTGCCGGAAGGCGTCGAATCGGTACCGGGAAGCCGGGAATACGGGTATGCGCGGAAACGGTGGGGGCGTATTCCGGGAGGCGGTGGCGCAGGAATCCGGTGCGGAGGGCCCGGCACGGCCGGTCAGGCCGCCCCGGCGGATCCCGGCTCCGCCCGCCCCGTCCGCTCCCCGCGGTGCGGCGCCCCCGCGGTCAGTTCCCGCCGGATCCCGGCGGCGACCTCCCAGTGCGCGGGGAGCGTCAGATGTCCCAGACCGCTCACGCGCACACTGCGGGAATCCAGGTCGGGGTGGTCGATCCGGGCGGTCTCCACGGGGACCATGAGCTGGTCCAGATCGCTCCAGAAGGCCACGAAGCGAGTGCGGCAGCCCGGCGCGGGACCGGCCAGTTCCTCGATCACATCGGATTCCGGCCGGAGCTGGCGCACGATCGGGTGGGCCGACATCAGCGGCGCCACCCGGGTGCCGGAGTGCGGGGTGCCGAGGGTCACCAGGGTGCGGACGCGGGCGTCGCCGCCCATCCGCTGGACGTAGTGGCGGGCGATCAGACCGCCCAGGCTGTGCCCGACCACGTCGATGCGGCGGTGGCCGGTGCTCGCGCAGACCTCGTCGACGTACTCGGCCAGGCGCTCCGCGGCGCAGCGGACGTCGCAGGTGAGAGGGGAGTAGTTGAAGGCGCGGATGTCGCGCCAGCCGTTGCGCACCAGTGAGCGGCGCAGCAGTGTGAACACCGAGCGGTTGTCGATGAAGCCGTGCAGCAGCAGCACGGGCGGGCAGTTCTCCCCCTCACGGCTGCCCGTGTCGCCGGTCTCCGCCCCGCCCCGCCTCCCCTCGGGCGGGGGGCCCGGGCGCACCAGTCCGTCCCGCCCGGCTCCGCCCGCCGGCGAAGCCGGTGCGCACCGCTCCTGTGCCATGCCCGCGGGGTAGAGCAGGGTGCGGCTCGCCAGGGAGGCGGCCTCCAGCGCGGCGGCCCGCAGCTCACGCGGGGCGAAGGGGATCAGGGACAGCGGCAGGGCGCCGAGGAACGAGCCGGACGAGAAGGACAGCGCCCTGGAGACCTTCATGGCCGGTGACCTCCTCCCCGGTGGCGCGCCCGGTGGCACGCGCCGGGCATATGTGGTCGTATGCCCCCCGGGAGGCGGTCTGATGCGGGGTGGAGGCGGATCGCGGGAACGCGGTGGGTGCGGGCCGTCCGGGAGCCCGCCGCGGATTTCCGGGAACCGGGCGGTGGGGCCGGTGTGTCCGTGTGATTTGCCCCTCCCTCCCCGCCGCGGGACTGCCGGGTGGGGGATGCTGACGATAACGTTCGTTCACCGGGTAACCGTCCGCTGACAGACGGCCGGACGGGCCGGCCGGGCCGCAGTCGTTTTGGGAGGCAGTGATGGGTGTGTCGGGTCCGATCCGCGTGGTGGTCGCCAAGCCGGGTCTCGACGGCCACGACCGCGGCGCCAAGGTGATCGCACGGGCGCTGCGCGATGCCGGTATGGAGGTCATCTACACCGGCCTGCACCAGACGCCCGAGCAGATCGTGGACACCGCGATCCAGGAGGACGCCGACGCGATCGGCCTGTCCATCCTCTCCGGCGCCCACAACACGCTCTTCGCCAAGGTCCTGGAGCTGCTGCGGGAGCGCGACGCGGAGGACATCAAGGTCTTCGGCGGCGGCATCATCCCCGAGGACGACATCCCCCCGCTCAAGGCGCAGGGGGTCGCCGAGATCTTCACCCCCGGCGCGCCCACCGGCGAAGTGGTGGAGTGGGTGCGCTCCCACGTGCGTTCCGTGGCCGCCTGACCCGCTCGGCGTACGGGCCGGTCTCCGGGGAGCCGCCCGCGCCCGGTGAGCCGTCCTCCGGTTCGTCCGGGACCGTGGTCGGCGGAGCCGGGCGGCCGGCCCTCCCGGTGGCCCCAGCCCCTCCGGCGCGCCGCTTCCGCGGACGCGGCGTCAGGCGCCGGCGTCCGGCACCGCTCCGCGGGCCGCCGCGATCTCCCTGTGCCCATGCGTTCCTCGCTCTCCCCGTACGGACGCGTGGTTGTCGTCGCCACCGGCGCCGTAGTTGTCACCGACCGGAAACACAAGCTCGCTCTCTGTGCGGTGGACCATGGAAACGACCGTACGAGCCGCCACTGACAATCGGTCCGCGGACGGCTTCCGCCCGGTCCGGTGACCGGGCGGACCGCGCCCCGCCGTGGCGCCTCCTACCCGGGCCGGGAGGGCGGTGTCTGTGACGGTTGTCACCGTACGGGTGTGAGCTGCGATTTATGCCGGGCACACCGACACGACTAACCTGCAAGGCGGACATGCCGCGCGCCCCGCAGACGCCGCGGCCACGCGGCACGCCCACGCTGACAACGAACCGCGACACCACAACTAGGGACGGACGCGCGTGGACCTGTTCGAGTACCAGGCGAGGGATCTCTTCGCCAAGCATGACGTACCGGTGCTGGCCGGTGAAGTCATCGACACGCCCGAGGCGGCGCGCGAGGCGACCGAGCGACTCGGCGGTCGCGCGGTCGTCAAGGCGCAGGTCAAGACCGGTGGCCGGGGCAAGGCCGGTGGTGTGAAGCTGGCATCCGACCCGGACGACGCCGTCGAGAAGGCCGGCCAGATCCTGGGCATGGACATCAAGGGCCACACCGTCCACAAGGTGATGCTGGCCCAGACCGCGGACATCGCGGAGGAGTACTACGTCTCCTTCCTGCTGGACCGCACCAACCGCACCTTCCTCGCGATGGCGTCCGTCGAGGGCGGCATGGACATCGAGGAGGTCGCGGCCACCAAGCCCGAGGCCCTGGCCAGGATCCCGGTGGACGCTGTCGAGGGCGTCACCGAGGCCAAGGCCCGCGAGATCGTCGAGGCCGCGAGGTTCCCGGCCGACGTCGCCGACGGAATCGTCGACGCGGTGCAGAAGCTGTGGACCGTCTTCGTCAAGGAGGATGCCCTCCTCGTCGAGGTGAACCCGCTGGTCAAGACCGGCGACGGCCGGATCATCGCGCTGGACGGCAAGGTGTCCCTGGACGCGGGCGCCGAGTTCCGCCAGCCGGGCCACGCCGCTCTGGAGGACAAGGCCGCGGCCAACCCGCTGGAGGCCGCCGCCAAGGCCAGGGGTCTGAACTACGTCAAGCTCGACGGCCAGGTCGGCATCATCGGCAACGGCGCGGGCCTGGTCATGAGCACCCTGGATGTCGTGGCCTACGCCGGTGAGAACCACGGCGGCGTCAAGCCCGCCAACTTCCTCGACATCGGCGGCGGCGCCTCCGCCGAGGTCATGGCCAACGGCCTGGAGATCATCCTCGGCGACCCGGACGTCAAGTCCGTCTTCGTCAACGTCTTCGGCGGCATCACCGCCTGCGACGCCGTCGCCAACGGCATCGTGCAGGCCCTGGAGCTGCTGAAGTCCAAGGGCGAGGACGTCACCAAGCCGCTGGTGGTGCGCCTCGACGGCAACAACGCGGAGCTGGGCCGCAAGATCCTGAACGATGCCGACCACCCGCTGGTGCAGCAGGTGGACACCATGGACGGCGCCGCCGAGCGTGCCGCCGAGCTGGCCGCGAAGTAACGAAGGACGAGGACACCGACAACAATGGCTATCTTCCTCACCAAGGAAAGCAAGGTCATCGTCCAGGGGATGACCGGCTCCGAGGGCCAGAAGCACACCCGGCGCATGCTGGCCTCCGGCACCAACATCGTCGGCGGCGTCAACCCGCGCAAGGCGGGCACGACCGTCGACTTCGAGGGGACCGAGGTACCCGTCTTCGGCACGGTCAAGGAGGCCATGGAGGCCACCGGCGCCGACGTCACCGTCGTCTTCGTCCCGGAGAAGTTCACCAAGAGCGCGGTCATCGAGGCGATCGACGCCGAGATCCCGCTCGCCGTGGTGATCACCGAGGGCATCGCCGTCCATGACACCGCCGAGTTCTGGGCCTACGCCGGTTCCAAGGGCAACAAGACCCGCGTCATCGGCCCGAACTGCCCCGGTCTGATCACCCCCGGTCAGTCCAACGCGGGCATCATCCCGGCCGACATCACCAAGCCGGGCCGCATCGGCCTGGTCTCGAAGTCCGGCACGCTGACGTACCAGATGATGTACGAGCTGCGCGACCTCGGTTTCTCGACCTGCGTCGGCATCGGCGGCGACCCGATCATCGGCACCACCCACATCGACGCCCTCAAGGCGTTCGAGGCCGACCCCGACACGGACCTGATCGTGATGATCGGTGAGATCGGCGGCGACGCCGAGGAGCGGGCCGCGGACTTCGTCAAGGCCAACGTCACCAAGCCGGTCGTCGGCTACGTCGCGGGCTTCACCGCCCCCGAGGGCAAGACCATGGGCCACGCCGGCGCCATCGTCTCCGGTTCCTCCGGTACCGCCCAGGCGAAGAAGGAGGCCCTGGAGGCCGCGGGCGTGAAGGTCGGCAAGACGCCGTCCGAGACCGCCCGCCTGGCGCGCGAGCTGCTCGCCGGCTGACACGCCCCACACGCCCCACACAGCACGGCGCGGGCCCGCACCCCCTGGGGGTGCGGGCC